>DASQ01000126.1 GCA_002503885.1 Methanoculleus marisnigri
ACTCGCAGTGCCATTATCTCTTATCTTGGGGGCTCATCTGTCTATAAGGTAACTCCCGCGGGGCGAACGTGTACGGGGCTTGATGCGGGCAATTCCTCCCCCGGTTGAAACCGGGGGTCTCCTTGCCCGTCGTATATGAACGTGGCAATCGCAAACAATCAATGTTAATACTCTTTCGCACCACCGGATAGTTATATGAAGGATCTCCGGCACATCGCCAGTTTTCCTACTCTCGACGGGTTCACGGCGGCCCGTGAGGAGGCAGCATGACGGCTGCGGCCTACGTGCCGGAGCCGCTGCCCCCGGGGGGCATCGACTGGGAGGCCCATATCCCGCAAATAGCGTCGGCGAACCGTGCCCTCGCCCGGTACGACGGCATTCTCCAGGCGATCCCGAACCCCGGACTCCTGCTCTCCCCGCTCCTGACGCAGGAGGCGGTGCTGTCTTCAAGGATCGAGGGGACTCAGGCATCGCTTGAGGACGTCCTGCGGTTCGAGGCGAACCCGCGGGAGCGGATCAACGATGCCACCCTTGCCGACATCCAGGAGATCATCAATTGCCGGGAGGCGCTGAACGTTGCGGTGGACGCCCTCAAGACCCGGCGGCTGGATACCGCCCTCGTCTGCGACCTGCACCGGATCCTCCTGACCGACAGCAGGGGCATGGACCGGGAGCCGGGATGTATCCGCACGATCCAGAACTTCATCGGACGGGGCGCGCATATCGAGCACGCGATCTTCGTCCCGCCGGCGCCGGAAAGGGTTCCCGGGGCGCTCGCGGACTGGGAGGCCTACCTGCAGCGCGAGGAAAAAGACGTCCTCGTCCAGCTCTCCGTCCTGAAAGCGCAGTTCGAACTCATCCACCCGTTCTGCGACGGCAACGGGCGTATCGGGAGAATGCTCGTCCCGCTGATCATGTACGAGAAAGGGCTGATTGCAAGCCCTATGTTCTACATAAGCGCCTACCTCGAGCGGCACCGGCCAGTCTACTACGAGCGTCTGCTCGCGGTCTCCCGGGACCGGGACTGGAACGGCTGGATCGCGTTCTTCCTCCGTGCCATCGAGGAGCAGGCGGAGGAGAACGGCAAAAAAGCAAAGGCAATCCTCGACCTCTACGACGAGATGAAGCGGACGGTGCCTGAGGTGACCCGGTCGCAGTATGCCGTCGCCGCGATCGATGCGCTCTTCGGGACGCCGATCTTCAGTTCGGCCGAGTTTTACGAACGGTCTGCAATTCCGAGGGTAAGCGGGGCTAAGATTCTTAAGGACCTGGAGGAGATCGACGTTATCCAGGTATTGCAGAGAGGAACGGGACGAAGAGCGAGCATGTATGCCTTCCCGCGCCTGCTTGCCATCACCGAGGGGAACCGGTTGTGAGTATTCTGGTATCTACAAACCCGTTTGTGTATATCAAAACCCCGATCCGATATACACAACGGATCTTGCATGTACCAGGGTATACACAAACCATTCCGGTGAGCGGTAGTGGGACACTTATGACCCACAACAACATTTACGCGACACGAAATGCACTTTTGTGATCCACAAAATATCTTGTGCGACGCCGGTGACGGACAACGATCAAACCCGGCCGGCCACCGGGACCGTGGTCTGCGGCGTGGGGGTGGCGGCATGAGCGCGGGAACGGGACGACCGAAAGCGAATCTTTTCGATCCCGGAAGATAGAGATCTACCATGGATGAAGAGACTACCGCGATGCTCGATCACGTCAGAACGGCGCTCCGGGGATCGGGAGCGCACGGGTTCGACCATACCCTCCGGGTCGTGCGCCTCTGCGAAGAGATAGGCGCCCGCGAAGGTGCCGATATGGCAATCCTCATCCCGGCCGCCCTCTTCCACGACATCGCGCGACCGCTCGAGGAGGAGACGGGCGTCCCCCACGAAGAAGAGGGAGCACGGATGGCGGAGTCCTACCTCAGGTCCGTCCGCTATCCCGAAGACCGTATCGTGGGCATCGTCCACGCCATCCGTGCGCACCGGTATAGTTCGGGCATAGCCCCCGAAACCCTGGAGGGGCGGATACTCTCGGACGCGGACAACCTGGACGCGATGGGCGCGGTCGGGATCGCGAGGACGTTCATGCAGGCCGGAGAACAGGGACGGGGCATCGCGGACGCAACCGCCCACTTTCACGAAAAACTCCTGAACCTCAAGGACCGCATGTACACGGAGAGCGCCCGGAACATCGCCGAAAAGAGGCACGCGTTCCTTGTTGCGTTTATCGAAACCCTGGACGGCGAGATGGACGCCCGAAACCCCCCTGAGCCGTGACCGTGGAGGGATGCCTCCGAGCGGGGAGACCAGACTCCTCCCGCCCTCCTTCTCCATATCAGGCGGTTCCCGAGGTGGTTCGGCGACACCGGGGACCACCTGCTTCCGTCACATTTAACATAGAGGAGTACCCCTCGGGAATCTAAATGGAGGTATAGAGAGTGGTGAAAGTTACCATCGACAGGCCGGGATGCACCAGCTGCGAGTCTTGCTGGACGCTCTGCCCGGACATCTTCGAACAGGACCCAAACGACGACTTAAGCTCGATCAAGGAACAGTACCGGGTCAACGGCAACCCCGCGGAGGGTGAGATTCCCGACGACCTTGCCGACTGCGTCCTGGAGGCTGCCGACTCGTGCCCGGTCGCGGTCATCGTTGTGGAAGAGTGAGATCATCTGGAGGGAGGAGAAAGCCGGCCTGGGCCATAGAACACAGAAAAATTATTATTTGTTTATTGAGATAAAATTATATACTTTCAGCGCTATGGGGGATCTTGCCTGAGAGTGGGGTCAACCAGAAGGCACATCATCACATGATGCAGCGGGTTCACAGGCCAGGACGGTTGCGGCCTGCGAACACAAAAAACACTGCACCATGAACCGAAATGTGCCCGGGCGTAAGGCCTTATCTCTTGGGCACCCAATTTTCGGTAGTGCTTCAGCATATAACCGATAAGTGATCTCAGAGGATTCGACCGAATTACGTTGCGCACCAACCCGCGTTCATGACAAAAAATAACCTGGGGAGAAGATTTCCCTTATCGGGCTCTGGTGAAGTCCTATTCCGGCTGTTATTCTTCCCTGACGAGATTGGTGCCGGACCCTGCCTGTCCCTGAGTTCGACCTTTTTTCTCACGCATGTCCTCATGCCGTGGACCGGGGTGGCTATCGCCATGGGGGTGGGGCTGACGGGGAGGGGTCTCCCCCTCCCCTGTCTCCACATACTAAGGGTTTCCTGTAACCCCCACCCCACCCGGCCTCCGGCCTCCTCCCCCACCCCAGGGGGCGGGGGCAGTCATGGCGATACGCGACGTTCCGACAGGAACGGAGCTCGAGCACCGCCAGGTGCGCAGCCCGATGGAAAGCCGTGCCCCGGATTGCAATCAATCGGGAGCACCCGGATGGGATCTTAACAAAGTATTATCAGTTGTTTCGTAGGGCACTACCCAATTTTCCACCATCCGTCACCGGCGAGACCCTGCCACATCGACGAGCGATCCCATCCCGTCACTCTTGTTCTTCGTAAGCACCGAGAGGTTCCCATTCGTCTCGAGGACAACAGCGACCACGCTCTCGAGGGAACCCACCCCCTCCGACCGCAGTGCCTGCCGGATCTCGCTTTCGACGATGCGTTCCCGCCGCATTGCGTCGTGCAGGAACTCTCCCGCGTGGTAGAGGAGGCGGGGCTCCGACTTCACCGCCTTCTGCACCCGCTCCGACCGGACGGAGAACCAGGAGACGATGTACTGCAGGCCGACCAGGATGCCGAGGGCGAGGACCCCCTCAGCAAGCGAGACGTCCCTTGAGGTGATCACCGACGCAAGGGTCGAGCCGAGCGCCACGGTCACGATGAAGTCGAAGGCGTTCATCGCCGAGAGCGTCCGCTTCCCCGAGAGACGGAGGATGATCACGAGGGCAACATACGCGAGGATGCCAATGATCAGGGTCCGTACCAGGTAACTGGGGTCACCGAGGAAGATTGCCTGTAAGAATCCGGTCCAGCCGTCGGTCATACCGCACCGCTCTGCATGGTGGATACGTTAATCCTTTCTGTGCAGGGAAATGCCAAAAAAGGCTTTGTTGAAACTCCACCTATTTGCTCCAGATGGTCGCAATCCAGGGGCACTCTGGGGACATGGCTTTCTACCGGGCTGCGCACCTGGCGGTGCTCATGCTCCGGACGTCCCGTCCATTGCACATCGCCATGACTGCCCCCGCCCCAAGGGCGGGGGAGGAGGCCGAAGGCCGGGCGGGGTGGGGGACAAAAAGTAGGTACAAGATGGAGACCGGCGGCACGGCGGGAGTTCGAGCACCGAAGGTGCGCAAGTCACCACGGTCCACTGCATGGGGACATGTCCGAGGAAAAAGGCCGATCCCATGGGCAAGCCGGCCCAGCACCAACGTCGTCAGGGTTAGGATGAAGATGGGAACAGATTTTCAACAAATTTCAAAAAAGAGGGATCTTTAGAGTGCGGGCTTGCTCTTCAGCGCCTCGACGAGAAGGCGGATGCCCGCCTCGAGGTCGCCGATGTCGATCACCTCGACGGGGGAGTGGATGTAACGGGCCGGGATCGAGAACGGGATGCTCGGGATGCCGCCCCGCTCGAGGTGGATGATCGTCGCGTCGGTGTTGCCGCCGGTCCCGACCTCGAGCTGGAAGGGGATGCCGTTCTTCTCCGCGGTCTCCCGGAGCCAGGCAGTCATCCGCGGGTCGGCCATCAGCCCGCGCCCGCTCGCGCTGACGATGACGAGGACGGGGCCCTTGCCCATCTCGACGCTCGCGTCCTTCTTCTCGATCCCGGGGTGATCGCCGGGGATGGTGACGTCGGTCGCGATCGCGCAGTCGGGGTTCAAGGAGTAAGCGCTGACGCGAGCGCCCTTCAGCCCAATCTCCTCCTGAACCGTGAAGACCCCGTAGAGCGTGTGGGGCGACTTCGCCTGCTGCAGGGCCCGGATGAGCATCGCGACGCCGACCCGGTTATCGAGCGCCTTTCCCGTGACACGGTTGCCGGCGAGCTCCGTGAACTCGCGGTCGAGGGTGATCGGGGTGCCGATCTCGATCCCGAGATTCTTCACCTCCTCCTCGCTCGCCGCACCCACGTCGATGAACATATTCTCGATCTTGATCTCCTTCTTCCGCTCGTCTTCCTTCATGACGTGCGGGGGCTTTGCACCGATCACTCCCGGGACCGATCCTTTCGTCCCGTGCAGGACCACCCGCTGGCAGTAGAGCACCGGTCCGAACCATCCGCCGATGGGGACGACCCGGATGAACCCCTTCTCATCGATGAACTGGACCATCAGGCCGATCTCGTCCATGTGGGCGGCGAGCATGATGGAGAAGTCGTCGCCGCGCTTCGTAGCGATCAGGTTGCCCATCGAATCCTCGCGGATCTCGTCGACCGACCCGGCAAGTTCCGCCCTGATGATCTCCCTGATATTCCCTTCGCTGCTCGAAACGCCGTGGGCGTCCGACAACTTCCTGAGTAACTCTTTCACCATGCTTCTCTCACTCCATCAGTGTCCCAATCCTCGCGACCGCCCGGGAGAGGTTCTCCCGGGACGTCGCGTAGCTGAAGCGTGCGTAGTCGGGGGCCCTCGTACCGAACGCCCCGCCCGGCACGATGATGACGCCGTTCTCGACGGCCTTCTCGATAAGGGTTCGCCCCATGGGAACGAAGGCGTAGAACGCACCTTCCGGCCGGGGGAAGTCAAACCCGAGACCGGACAGCCCGTCGTAGAGAAGGTCCCGCCGCGCCCGGTACTCCTCCCGCATCCGGGCAACCGCACTCTGGTCGCCGGTGTATGCCGCGACTGCGGCATACTGCGAGACCGACGTCGCGCACGCCTGGGCGTACTGGTGGACCTTGAGGCACTCGGGGATGTAGTCCTCCGGTGCGGCAAGGTAGCCGACCCGCCAGCCGGTCATGGCGTAGGTCTTGCTCGCGGCGTTGACGGTGATGACGTCCTCACCGAACCGGGCCGCACTGACGTGCTTCTTTTCGTAGACAAAGTGCTCGTAGACCTCGTCGGCGACGACGGTGACGCCCCGGTCGCCCGCGTACTCCACGAGGGCGCGGATAGACTCCTCGCTCTCGACGGCGCCCGTCGGGTTCGAGGGGGTGTTCAGGACAAAGAGCCTTGCTTCGTCCATCAACTCCTTCGCCTGCTCGACGTCGATATGCAGGGTCGCATCGAGCGGTACGCCTTCGGGCTTTCCGCCGGCAAAGGCTGCAAGGGCGGCGTAGGAGACGAATCCCGGGTCGGTGAAGAGGACGCGATCACCCGGATCCACGAGCGCCTCCATGACGAGATGGAGCGCCTCGCTCCCCCCTGCCGTGACCAGGATCTGCTCCGGCCGGTAGGCGAGATCGTTCTCCCGCTCGAACTTTTCGCAGATCGCCTCCCGGAGTTCCGGGATCCCGGCATTCGGGGTGTAACCGGTCCTTCCCTCCCTGATGGCGGCGATCGCGGCCATCTTGATATGGTCGGGCGTATCGAAGTCCGGCTGCCCGATACCGAGGTTGATCGCATCCGGTCCCCCCGCTTCGAAGAGCTTCCGGATGCCCGACATCTCCACCGACCGGACCCGGCCGGCATACCTGTGTTCGTTCATAACATAACCTCACTCGATGTTCGCGTGCCGGCACTGGAGGTCTTCGGGCCTGCACTGGGTGATCTCCATCAGCCGGGATATGATCGCATCCGCAAAGACCATGGCAGTCGTCTCGAAGATGGTGCCGAGCGGTGCAAACGACTTGTGTTCGCCCATCATCTGCCGGATCTCGAACTCTGCCGATTCGTCGGCCACCTGATCCCGCTGGCTCTCGATGATGACGATACAGTCGGCGATGCGGCCGATCCTTGAATCTCTCTTTGAGGTGATAAGGCAGACCCTTCCGCCGATCTCCTTTGCGGTCTCGGAGATATCCGCGACCGTCTTGGTCGCGCCGGACCCGGAGAAGACGATAATGACGTCTCCCGGCTTCATGGCCGGGGTCACCGTCTCCCCGACGACGAATGCGGCGAGCCCGAGGTGCATCAGGCGCATGGCAAACGATTTCGCTACGAGCCCGGAACGCCCGGCGCCCATGGTGTAGATGCGATTCGCGTTCAGGATCTCGCCTAAGAGCGCATCGATCTCGTCGTCGGACATCACATCCGCAATGGTCCGGATCTTGGTCGCCATCAACCGCATCATGTTCTTAACCGGGTGATCTGTCATCGTAGTTCCTCTGTTAGGTTTCACGAGATCCTACATTAGAATATCTCAGATGCGCCGGTACGGGAGCAACTCCCCGGACCACCAGACCCGCCGAAATCGAGCGCCGAAGGGGGGGGATAATTACCGAAAAGTCTCCAGTAAAAAGTCCTCCTGCCAAGGACGGTTGCGGCTCGCGGCCGGAATCCAGGGCCGTCACAATTTTGCTCAAAATTCCAGGGAGGAGGTATCATGCCGGCAAATCGCATGCAACCCCCGTACTTGATCGCTCCAGAAGACGCAAAAGGCTATCCTTGATGACCGCAGAATATGTATAAATTTCGGCGCGGCATTCCGGTCGAAAAAAGGAGGTAACGGCTGCTAGAATCCAATTCTAAAGCGTTATTTCTCCTTTAAGGCGCCTCGACGTGCCGATGAGGGTAAATTCTCCTGCGCGAGTGGCAGATCAGTGATACCGCGGGCCTGCCGGTCCCCGCATCGCTATGCGGGAGGGCGCACGGCAGAACCCGAGAGATAAGAGCAGGTGAAGAGATGGAGAAGCAGCCCGCGGGGCAGGATGGGCATTCGGACGAGGAGATCCTTGGCCTCCTCGACGAGAACGTACGGGAATGGTGCATACGGCAACTGGAGGGACGGTTCACGCCGCCGCAACGGATGGCGGTTCCGCTCATCCACGATGGGAAGAACGTTCTCATCTGCTCGCCGACCGGGTCGGGAAAGACCCTCTCGGCATTCCTCGCGACCCTCCGGGCCGAATGCGAGGTCGTCCTCGTCACGGGATCGCACGACACCATGCTTCCTTCGGTCGCGGGGGGAACAGTCGAGCGCTACGACCGCGGCGGCTACACGGTGGTCCACGGGGATCAGGCGGTCGACGACCACGGGACGCTGATCATCGGCCACGACCACCCGGCGATCGAGATCGATATGGCCCGGTTCCCCTGCTTCCTCTACGGGCAGGGCGCGGTGCGCGGGAAAGACCTTATCGTGATGCCGGCCGCGAACCCGCTCTCCCCCGGCGTCATCATCAACGCCGCCAGGAGCCAGGACTTCCTCTCGCCCATCCTCCGCCGCGTGGACGCAGGAAGCCTGCAGCCGGTGGTGGAGGTGGACGGCGAGGCGGTGGTCCTCCCGCCGCTCGCCGGCATCCGGCGGTTCGCGTGAAGAGATATCAGGTGACCTTCCGGTACAGGGCGATGTCGAGCGGGCCGGCAAACAGGGGTCCTGCCCTCTCCCCGAAGCCCCTGAAGTGCGGAGTTCCGTTGTGGGCGTCGATTGCGGCCCGGTCCTTCCAGGTCTCGATGAACGTGAACTTCGCGGGGTTCGCGAGGTCCACGTAAAGGTCGTAGGAGACGTTCCCCTCCTCGCCCCGGCTTGCATCGACGAGGTCCAGGGCAATCTTCATGAATTCATCGGTCTTTTCCGGTCTCACCGTGCATCGTGCAACGATCGTTATCATACGAGTCTTCTCCATGCCGGTCGGCAACGTTCGTGATGTTGCTGCAGAGACGATAAACCTGCGCATCTGCCCGGCGAATATTGGAACGCTATAGCGCCGGGGCTCAAACAGGGTCCCGGGATCATTGTGTGGATCGCAAACATCCTCGGCGGAACGGTCATACTCTTCCTCGGAATCATCATCCGGGTCTTCAACGCGAGCGGCCTCATTGCAGGCTACAACACCGCGTCCGCGGAGGAGAAGGCGAAGTACGACGAGAGAGCGCTGACGAAGTTCGTGGGCGGCCTCCTGATTGCCGCTTCCGTGATCCTTCTCGCACGCGGGATCCTGCCGGCCGTTGCAGGAATATCGTGGGCCCTCTTCATGGCGATCGTCATCGGGGGCGTCGTCTACATGAACACCGGGGAGCGGTTCAAGCAGTGAGGGGGGCGCTCCGCAACTCAGGCAGGCCCCGCAAACCCGGCCGCCCTCTCTGCATACACCGGATACCGGGCCGAGAAGACCGCTCCGCCAAAGATCGGGAGCCAGATGCAGATATCCGTGACGATCCCCGGCGCTCCCGGATAGAGGACGTAGAGCACCTCGCTCGCAAGCCCGATGACGAACATCAGGCCCCAGAAGGCCGTCAACTGACGGTTCAGCCGGATGAAGAAGGGATCGGTCCACTCCTCCTCGGAAACCTCGCGCCGTGCATACTGCTCGGTGAACGGTACCCCGAGAAGGAGGCTCCCCAGCGTGCCGAGGAGGAGAAACCCGTTCGAGGCGATGCCGAGGAGCGGGACGATATCGAACCAGCAGAGGGCCAGCACGAGGACGGAAACGACCGCAAAGAAGAGCGTCGTCACCCCGGCGATGATGAACCGGTCCTTGAGGTCCCGGTAGCCGACGACGATGGACGCGGCGAGCGAGAGGAGGAGGATGAACTCGATCGGCACCGGGGTGTAGACGGCGAGGGCCGCGAAGATGAGCCAGGGGGAGAAGGAGACGAGAAGGTCGAGCGTCTTCATGGGGGCAACAGATCCTGTATTGAGGGGTTCCGGATGTCCAGATGAAGCTTTTGAAAATGAACCCGCATGAGTAACGTCTATATACGCTCCCGTCCTCCGGGGTCCCGGAGTTGGCCCTCATGACACGCCGGACTGTTATCATCCTCGCCACCGTTGCGGTGCTCGCCCTGCTCGGCATCGCCGTGGCCGTCGTGATGCCGCCGGGCGGCACCACCGGCACCCTGCCGCTCGATACGATCACCCTGCCTGCGGGGTTTGCGATCGACGTCTACGCCGGGAACGTCACCGGGGCACGGTCCATGACCCTCTCCCCGAACGGGACGCTTTTTGTCGGGAGCCGCGGTCCCGGGAACGTCTACGCCATCCCCGACCGGGACGGTGACGGTCGGGCCGATGCGGTGATCACCGTCGCGAGCGGTCTTAACTCCCCAAACGGGGTCGCGTTCCGGAACGGCTCGCTCTACGTCGCCGAGATCGGGCGCATCCTGCGCTATGACAATATCGAGGCAGACCTCGAGAACCCGCCCGAGGCGGTGGTGGTGAGCGACGCCTTCCCGGGTGATGCGTCGCACGGGTGGAAGTTCATCGCGTTCGGGCCCGACGGCAAACTCTACGTCCCGGTGGGCGTGCCCTGCAACGTCTGCGACCCCGACGACGAGCGGTTCGGCACCATCCTCCGGATGAACCCGGACGGGACCGACCTCGAGGTATATGCCCGGGGCATACGAAACACGGTGGGATTCGACTGGGACCCGGAGACCGGCGATTTATGGTTCACCGACAACGGCCGGGACTGGCTCGGCGATAATATCCCGCCGGATGAATTGAACCGGGCGCCGGAAGCGGGGATGCACTTTGGGTTCCCCTACTGCCACGGACGGTCGATCGCCGACCCGGAGTTCGGGGAAGGGCAGTCGTGCGCGAACTTCACGCCCCCTGAGCAGGAACTCGGGCCGCACGTGGCCGCGCTCGGTATGCGGTTCTATGACGGCGAGCAGTTCCCGGAGGAGGACAGGGGTCGGATCTTCATTGCCGAGCACGGCTCCTGGAACCGGGCCGAGCCGATCGGCTACCGGGTGATGACGGTCAGCCTTGAGAACGGCACGCCCGTCTCCTACGAGATCTTCGCGGAGGGCTGGCTCCAGGGGCGGGATGCATGGGGACGGCCCGTGGACGTCGAGATCGCGAACGACGGGTCGCTCCTGGTCTCGGACGACCGGGCGAATGCCATCTACCGGATAACCTACCCGGAGGTCACTTCCCCTTCCGGATGACCCGGCCGAGGTGGAACGGCATCGGGCCCGGTGCGACGGCGGGGAACGTCCCCTCCGCCGCGCGCCGGACATCCTCGAGGGAGTAGAATGCCTTCGGGTTGAACTCGTGGATGGCCTTCTCCACGTCCTTGATGTTCTTCCTCTTAACCACCGAGAAGATTACCTTGCCGGGGCCCTGCTTCCCCTGGGCGTCGAGGACTGTCACTCCGTAGCCGGCGGCGCGGAGGTACTCGATAAGGTTGGTCGCATCCCGCTGGGTGATGATCCGGACGAGGGCAAGCCCCATTGCCAGCCGCTCCTCGACGATCATCCCGATGTAGTTCCCGGTGCCGAACCCGGCGGCATAGGCGAGGTAGTTGAGCGGGTTGGTGAGGTTCTGGAAGATCTGGCCGATGGCGATGATCCAGATGAAGACCTCGAAGAACCCGAGAACCGGAGCGATCATCTTCATGCCCCGGGATATGAAGATGATCCGCATCGTCCCGATGGTGACGTCACATATTCGCGCAAAAAAAATGAATACCGGGACTATGACCAGCGAGAAGACCTCCGGGTCGATATCCGGAACGATGCCGAGCATAGATCATGATTGATGAGCAGGTGTTATATTTTTATCTATATTCAAATATATTTCGAACGCAGAAGAGTTCCAGGAACCTTTCTTTAGAGGAATTACACGAAGATGCGCTGGAAAAAGGTCGAAAGACACACGGATCATAGGCTGATCGTGGCGTCCCATTCCTCTGCCCGGAGGTTCTCCGGCCTCTTTTCGCTCCCCCGGAGAGAGCTCCTTCCCGCAGAAAGGGCTGACACCGGCCCCCCGTGTCCACGGGTCCGGTAGCATCGCAAAATTACCCCCGTCCATCGGGTACTTCAGCCCGTAGCCGGAGTTTCGGCCGGAGCCCCCGTTGGATAGCCTTATGATATCAGCGTCCGATCAGGCATAGTGTGGTGAGATACCATGCCAAAGTGCTACAGTTGCGGTGCCGAGATCAATCCGAAGAAGACGAGATGTCCGAAATGCGGGGCAAAGGTTGAGGCAGGGAGCGGAAAACAACCGGAAGCCGGAGTTGTTGGGGGGCGGCGGTAAAAATCCGCGAAAACCCCCTCACCGAACCTCTTCTACTCTTTCCTGGTCTTTTTCCACCCGGTAGCCCGGGGATGTGCGCCACCAGTAGTAGACTTCGTAGACGAGCAGCGCGAGCAGCACCGCGCAGGCGCCGAAGAAGAAGCCCATCACCAGGTCATGGACCGGCGGCGCCCCGGCGGCATCGAGGGTGGGGGCCTGGAGCGTCGAGAACTCCTCTCCGTTCCCGCCGGCAACCCTCTCTGCGGGCGCCGCGTCCCAGGATGGCGGCAGCACCGCCGGAAGAACCGCCCAGAGCCCGAGGCTCGCCAGGACAACGATCCCAAAGAGTGTCGCGTACTTCTGCAGCACCGACCGGAGGTCGCTTACCGGCGACGCGATGATGAGGACCTGGTTCGTAAGGCCGTAGACCTTCACCTCGCGTCCTTTCTCGCTCCAGCGAGTCTCCATAACCTCAAGAAGCCCGACGTCGAGAAGGTTCTCGATGTGGTAGGAAGCGGTGGTGATGGGGATCTTCATCTGCCGGGCGACCTGCGACGACGTCAGCGGCCCGCTACCGAAGGCCTGGATGACCGCGTTCGCCGTCTGGCTCGCCATTGCCCGGGCGATCTTCTGTGCCCGCTCATCGCCCGGCTGGATCACTACAACATCGTCAACCATGGAGTGCTTCAAGAATCCGGCTGCGCCCGTGCTCGAGCGCCTCTTCGAGCCGGGAGGCGTCCGAGCCTGCGCCCTGCGCAAGGTTCGGCTTGCCGCCGCCCTTCCCGCCGAGGACGCTGCAGGCCTCCCGCACGATATCGGCAGCGTTCACCGCCGGTATTCCCGACGTCGCCACCACCTTCACGTTTCCGTCCGCCGATGCAAAGAGCGCCACGCCGCCCTCATCAGCGACGGTGGTGGCGAGGGCGACGAGTTCCTTATGGGTCGCATCCAGCTGCCTGACGACGACCCTGATCCCGTCCACCAGCTCGCCCCCGAGATGCTGCGCCTGGAGGCCCACCACTTTCTTCTGGAGATGCTCGATCTCCTTCTTCTGCTCCTTCCATTCCCCAAAGAATCGGGCTACCGTCGTCGGCAGGTTCTCGGGCTGGACGCTTACCACATCGGCAGACGTCTGGAGGAGTTCCGCCATGTGCTGCATGGCATACACGGCAGCCATGCCGGCCGCAAAGATCAGCCGCTCGACGCCGTCCTGGATGTGCTCGACGGCAAGGATCCGGATCGGCCCGATCTCGCCGGTTGTCCGGACATGCGTTCCCGCACACGCCTGCACATCGCTTCCCACCTGCACCGTCCGGATCTCCCGGCCCGGCGGGACACCGCCCTGGTAGAGGCCGAACCCGTGCTTCTGCTCGGCCTTCGTCCGCTCCTCGATACGAATGTAGACCGGCGTATCGGCCATGACCAGACGGTTCGCCCCGATCTCGATCCTCTTGAGTTCTTCGGGCGTGATATGCTTGTAATGCCGGATGTCCAGGCGGGAGGTCTCGCTCCCCTTCTGGGCGCCTGCCTGGTGCACATGAACGCCGAGCACCTTCCTCGCGGCGTGCAGGAGGACGTGGGTCGCCGTGTGGTGGCGCATCAGCGACCACCGGCGTTCCTCGTCCACCATGCCCTTCACCCGGTCGCCACGCATGAGGGGGCCTCCGGAGACCCGGTGGAGGATCACCTCCCCGATCTTCGTCGCCTCCTCCACCCGCACCATGCTATCAGACGTCACCAGGGTGCCGGTATCGGAAGGCTGGCCGCCTCCCTCGGGGTAGAAGAGCGTCTGGTCCAGAACTACCATCCCGTCAAAGTAGTCCAGCACCATCGCCTCGAACTCGATTTCGTTCGGGAGCTCATAGTAGAGCTTCTTTGTCGGGGGGAGAGTTTTCGCCCGCTCGCGGTAGGGAGCAAGCGGATCCGTCCCTTTCGCCTCCTTCTGAGCCTCCGAGTGCGTATCGGCGATCAGTGAGTAGAAATTGTCGGGGATCTCCGCGACAGCGCCCTCGGCGGCAGCGACATCCTTCACCATCTCGGGTGGGATGCCGTGCGAGTCATAGAGGGTGATGACCTCTTCGAGGGGGACGCGGGCGCTCTTCGCCCTGTAGTTCCGGGCGATCTTCTGGACGATCCGGGTTCCGCGTTCGAGGGTGCTTGCATAGCGTGCCTCCTCGTTCTCCACGATCTCCCGGACCACATCGATATCCTGCCCGAAGTTCGCGGTCCCCACGACCTGCATCTGTGCCTCGATCAGGTCGCCCAGGTCCTCGTCCATCGAGAGGTCGTTCATCATCCGGAGCGTCCGGCGAAGCACGAGTCGGGCGAGATACCCCTCACGGACGTTCGAGGGGACGATGCAGTCGCCGAGCATATAGGCGAGGCAGCGGGTGTGGTCGGCGATGGAGTAGACCTTCTCGATCGGGACGACGATCCGCTCAAGCCGCTCGACGGGTACGTCGATCGCCTCGGCGACCTTCTTCCGGAGGTTGTAGAGGTTCGTCCCGGAGATGTCCATAACCCCGGCGAACCGGGCGCTGAGCCCCATGATCTTCGTGAACTCCGGGTTGTCGAGGAGATGCTCGAGGTGAGACGAACGCATCAGGCGGTTCACCATCTCCGGAAAGACCGCATCGTAGATCGTCGGCGACCCCTGCGAGGCCCAGACGAACCTCTCGAGGCCGTAGCCGGTATCCACGATATTGAGCCGCATCGGGTAGTAGGGCTGCCCGTTCACATCGACGGGCGGCTTATCGTTCTTCTGCCGCCCGAGGTTCATGAAGACGAGCGTCGCGACCTCAAGGCCGCCGATGAGCACCTCGACGGATGCCCCGGCGTTTCCGCCGCCGTACCAGGGGTGTTCCTTATAACTGACCCGGTCAAGGTCGCCCCCGATCGACGCGATGAACTCGTCGCAGAGGGCGACCGTCTCTTCCTTCCAGTAGATCTGCTCTTCGGGGGTGTTGAAGGCGTGATGCGCCATCATCTCAAAGAGCGTCAGGTGGCGCCCCGACCTGCCGACGGAGTCGAGATCGTTTAGGCGGATGCAGGGCTGGGAGATGGTCAGCGGGTTCGCCGGCGGGGGGACGACCCCGCTCGTGACGAATGGCTGAAAATCGGCGATAGATGCGATGGTGAGGTAGATATCGTCTCTCCACCGGGCAGCTACGGGGTATCGCTCGAGGCGTGTATGCCCGTGCCGCTCAAAGAAGGAGAGGAATGCCTCCCGCATCTCATCAACGGTATGAGGTCTGAAAACCGGGTTGCCGATGAAGTTATACGTCACACACGGAGCGTCGCCGCAGAACTCTTGTTCGGGGTCCCGGGTCCAGAAGGCTGCCCCGCAACTCTTGCAGACCTTCCGCTCAAACCCCTGGGAATGGAAATAATCGAGCGCATATTCTTCTTCGAGCATTGAAAACCACGCAGTATGATCAGATTCGACCGGGACCGATATAGTTGTTTGTGCAGATTGTTTATAGTTTCCAGGTGTCCTGGTACCAGAGATCGTAGGATTCGTATAATCCCGTCCGTTCGGCGATGCGTACGGCAAGGATATGCCAGCATTCGCGTCCCCGGAAGAGGAAGTCGCTGCAGGTGCAGAAGTCACCTTCAACGATATACTCGTCGTTCCGGCCCACCACGATGAAGAAGTCCCGGTAGCGCTTCACCTGCCCTGCATCGACGGCTCGAAGTGCCTTTTTTCCCCGCTCCCCGTAGGCGCTCTCGATACAGGCGCGAAACTCCGGTGTCAGCGCCCGGTCCCGCTCGATCTTCTGCCAGATACTGCTCATGGAACTACCACTACGTGTGGCGGATCAGGGATATAATGCCATCCCATGCGAGAGGAGAGCACCTCCATGGCGGGGGCCTCGAGCGCATAGTGGGTGGCCTCGAGACAGGGTATGGGCGACGCCCGGGCCACGCTGTGCTTCAGCTCCGCCGAGAGGAAAGCTTCCGCCCCGAGGGCGACGGCCTCCCGGATCAGGTCGGGGTCAAACCCGCTCCCCCCCACGACCGCCAGGCGCCGGATCGTCCCCGTCTCCCCGTAGACCCGGATCCCTCCGCCCGGGAGGCGCCGGGCGATCTCCTTCGCGTCGAGGGTGCAGTCGCCGACGAGGCCGGCGGCCATCCGCTCCGTCGCCAGGAGATCGAGCCTGGATGCCAGGATGTCGTTGACGCCTCCGGGGGCATGGTCGAAGTTCGTGTGCATTACATAGAGGTTCATGCGGGCGGCAAGGAGCGTCCGGAGCAGGCGCGAGGTCGGACCCCGGATCGCCGTGACCGGGCTCCAGAGGGGGGTGTGGTGGACGACCAGCATATCCGCGCCGGCAAGAGCGGCGGCATCCACCACCCGCTCTGTGGCATCGAGCGCACAGCAGACGGTTCCGATCTCATTCTGCCCCTCGACGACGAGACCGATCCTCCCGGCATCGTACTCTTCGGCCAGTTCGGGCGGAGCGACCTGCTCCATTGCGGTGATGAACCTCTCGATATCCATGCAGTATCTCGTATAGACTTCACGGGATAAAAAAGGTGAACGAGGTCACCTCCGCCCGGAGGAAGGGGGCCGTCCACAGCTCCGGCACTCATGCCGCCGGAGACAGGCGCTCCGGGCCGGACGCATCTTCGAAGTCAGGAGGAACCAGCGGCCTTATCCGGAGCAAAAGGGTCAGTATCATCAAAGGCCCCCAGATTTCTGATATACAAAATAGAAATAGTTATACCCGGAAGAACCGATAGTTGGATGTTGTCTATTGGAGACAGATCATGCTGAGAACTCTTATTATCGGAATGACATTTCTCGTCCTCTGTGCCGGCATCCCTGCCGTCACTGCACTTGGAGGAGACGAGGGATGGTACCGCGTCCACTGCAACATCGACGGTGCCGACGTCTACTTTGACGGACAGTACAAGGGTACCACGTACGGGGGATCGCTCGATGTCCCGGTCTACTCCACCGGGACGCCCTACAGCACCTTCCGGGTCGAGGAGAGCGGCTACCAGACCTACTCCGGCAGCCTGCCCTCGAGCCCCGCCGCGGGCCAGACCGTGGACGTCTACGCGACGCTGCAGCCGGTCGAGACCGCCGGTTCGATCCGTGTCACGTCGAGCCCCTCCGGCTCGGCTATCTACCTGAACGGAAACTACCGGGGTGTTGCGCCGCTCACGATCACGGACCTCTCCCCCGGCACCTACTCCGTTGAGGCAGACCACTCGGGCTACCAGTCCGACGTGAGCACCGTCACCGTCAGGGCAGGGCAGCAGTCGAATGTCCAGTTCACCCTGACGCCGGTCCAGCAGTACGGGTCGGTCAAGGTCACTTCCTCCCCCTCCGGCGCGTACGTCTACATGGACGGGGTCTACAAGGGCCGGACGCCCCTGACGCTCACGAGCGTCTCGGCCGCGAAACACAACATCGAGCTCGATCTTAGCGACTACTACGACTGGGAGTCGAGCGTGACCGTGAGCCCCGGCGTGACCAGTTACGTCAACGCCCGGCTGACGGCCATTCCCTCCGAGACCACCGGCGCTATCGACGTGGTCTCCTACCCGGCAGGTGCAGACGTCTTCCTTGACGACAAGTACCAGGGCAAGACCCCCTCGGCCGGAGTGTATGCGATCTCGAACGTCGCGGTCGGCTCCCATACCGTCAGGGTAGCCCTTTCCGGCTACCAGGACTACACGACAGGGGTCGTCGTCAGCGGGGCGACAACGAGCCACGTCACCGCGGCGCTCCAGCCCGGCCAGCCAACCTCGACCGGCTCCATCGCGGTCACCTCTTCCCCTTCGGGGGCCGAGATCTACATCGACAACGCCTATAAGGGCATCACCCCGCTGACCGTCGACGGCGTTGCCGCCGGCACCCATGCAGTCAGGGTGGCACTCGCCGGTTACAGCGACTGGTCGACCAGCGTCCAGGTCGGTTCCGGAAGCACCGCCTCCGCCTCGGCCTCGCTCGCAGCCGTGCCGACCCAGACGCCCCACGCGGGCATGGCACCCTTTGCCGTGATTGGCGCGCTCGGTGTCCTCGGGCTCCTCGTTGCCCTGCGCAGGCGGGACTGAACGATAGGAACCCCCCCTTTTTTTGAACCGCATCGACCGCGCCGGGATGGCCACATACCCCGGCTCAATATTACCTAAAGTAATAATCAACACCTATAAATATTCCAAAATGAATATACGTTCATGGACAAGTCCCTTGACCTCATCAATGCCCGGATACGCGACGGTACTGCACGAGTTGTTACCGCCGAGGAGATGCCGGGCATTGTCGACGAGTTAGGAGAGGAAGGGGCACTGGCGGAGGTCGACGTCGTCACGACCGGGACGTTCGGGGCAATGTGCTCCTCCGGTGCATTCTTCAACTTCGGGCACGCCGACCCCCCTATCAGGATGGAACGCGTCTGGCTCAACGACGTGGAAGCATACGGAGGTATTGCAGCGGTCGACGCCTATCTGGGCGCAACCCAGGAGGCCGAATCCAAGGACCGCCTCTACGGCGGCGCCCACGTCCTCGAAGAACTCGTTGCGGGGGGTACCGTCGAACTGCGGGCAACCTCCCACGGGACCGACTGCTACCCGCGCCGGAGCATCACCACGGAGCTGCTGCTTGAGGACATGAACCAGGCGATCATGGTGAACCCGAGGAACTCCTACCAGCGCTACAACGCGGCGGCAAACACCACCGACCGGACGCTCCACACCTACATGGGCACCCTCCTCCCGCGGTGCGGCAACGTCTCCTACTCCGGCGCAGGGACCCTCTCGCCGCTCGCCAACGACCCCGGCTTCCGGGTCATCGGGAGCGGCGTCCCGATCTTCCTTGCCGGCGGCGAGGGAATGGTCGTCGGCGAGGGCACCCAGCACTCGGCAGGCGGCGGCTTTGGGACGCTGATGGTGACCGGGGACATGAAGAAGATGCGGCAGGAGTTCCTGCGCGCCGCGGTGATGAACGGCTACGGCGTGACGCTGTACGTCGGCATCGGCGTCCCGATACCGGTGCTCGATACCGGGATCGTCCGGAGCACCGCGGTGCGGGATGAGGATATCCGGACCGATATCATCGATTACGGCACTCCCCGGCGTGACCGGCCCTCGGTTGCGACGGTCAGTTACGCCGACCTCAGGAGCGGGTCCGTCGAGATCGGCGAGGAAACGGTCAGGACGTCGTCGCTCTCCAGCTACCGGCGGGCGCGGGCGGTGGCGACGGAACTCAAAGACTGGGTAGAGAGAGGGAAGATGGAACTTGCGCTCCCCACCCGGCGGATCGACCCGGCAAAGCGTGCAAAACCCATGCGAGAGACGGCCGTCAGCCCCCGCGTCCGCGACATCATGAACCGGCAGGTGATCAGCATCACGGAAGACGAGGAGATCCGGGTGGCGGCAAAGCGGCTCCTCAAGGACGAGACGAACCATCTCCCGGTCCTGGACGGCAACGGCACGCTTGTCGGGATCATCACCACCTATGACGTCTCGAAGGCAGTGGTGACGGACGGGAAACTGCGGCAGGTCAAGGACATCATGACCAGGAAGGTGATCAAGACGACCCCCGACGAGCCGGTGGATGTCGCCGCCCGAAAACTGGAGCAAAACAACATCAGCGCGCTCCCGGTGGTGGATACGACGAACCGGGTGGTCGGCATCCTCTCGGCGATCGATCTCGGGAAACTCTTCGGGGGGAGGCGGCGGCGATGAAACTTCTGCTGGCGTTCTCCCGGAAGGGACAGCACGACCCAGGACGGGAACCGGTGATCGCCCGGCTGGTGAAGGAGACCGGCGTCCTCGTCAACGTCGAGAAGGCCAACATCGATTCGATGGCAGGGGAGGTGCTGATCGACGTCCCCGATAAGGATGCGGACCTGGTCCGGCGCCGCCTCGAGGAGATGGCGGTCACGGTCCGCGTGATGGAGAATGCCATCGCTCTCGACGAGGCGGAGTGCGTCGACTGCGGAGCCTGCATCAGCGTCTGCCCCCAGGAAGTCTTCTCCTTCGACGAGGAGTGGCGTCTGCGCGTGATCTCAGAGCGGTGCGTCCTCTGTGGCAAGTGCATCCAGGCGTGCCCTCATGGCGCCCTCTCGCAACAGAGATGATCCGGGAGCACTTCGAGTTCCGGCAGACGATTACGACAATCCTCGCCGACGATCCCAAAGAGATCGCGGCGGCAAAATCCGGCATGATGGCCGCCCGGCAGGAGGTCGAGCGGCAGATCGCCCTGGACTCCTATTTTTCGGCAACGCTTGAGCCGTATGCTCCGAAGGACCCGGAGAGGACCCCCGATCGCATGGCCCGGGCCGCGGCAGTTGCCGGGGTCGGGCCCATGGCGGCGGTGGCGGGCGCCATAGCCTGGGCAGGGGTGGAGGCGATGGTCGAGGAGGGCGCGACGTTTGCCCTCGTCGACAACGGTGGGGATATTGCCCTTGTAAGCGACCGCGAGGTTAAGATAGGCATCTATGCAGGCGCATCGCCCTTGAGCGGGCGTATCGCGTTCCTGGTGCCGCCACAGGAAGAGATCCTCGGGATCTGCACCTCATCGGCGACGGTGGGCCCGTCCATCAGTTTCGGCACCGCCGACGCCGTGACGGTCCTCTCCCCCGACGTCGCCGCCGCGGACGCCTGGGCGACGGCGATCTGCAACCGGATCACACCGGAAGACACCCCGGTCCTCGACGCCCTCCCGGGGACAGGTATCCGGGGCGTGCTTGCCGTCATCGGCGATGCGGTTATCCGGTGGGGGGACCTCCCCCCGATCGTGCGGGCGAGGGTGGACGAGCGGCTGATCACCGCCGGAAACGACTGGCGGCACGGCAGGAGTTGAAGAAACCCGCAGGGTTTCTGCTAGATCGCCCGTCTAAAGGGACTCGTCCAGATACCGAACCAGATCCGTGTATGCCTGCTCTCCTTCGAACCGTGCCAGCGTCGCCTCGCCGTCGGTGATAAGGAGGACGGGCTCCCCGCCCCCCAGAGAGAAGATGACATCGTAGATATCGACCTCGTCGATGACGACCCCCCGGGCGAGATCTGAGGCCGCGTGGAGCTGCAGCCGCTCCTTCGTCAGCTCGTCCGGCGTCTCCCGGAAAAAGTAGTAGAAGACCTGGTAGGCGTTGAGGAGGTCGGAGGCGAGCAGCGCCCCCAGGATCTCTCCGTCAAGCGGATCCAGCATCGCTGCGAGAAGTTCATCGTCATCGTCGCTCGCCTCAAAGAGCCCATCGGCAAGATCTGCCAGTGCTGCATAATCGACCATACTCAGTTCCCACCATACCTTCCGCTGCCCTGCACCGGCTAAAGAACCGCCGTGATAGCGGCCCGCAGAGCCGGAACGGTGCGGGCGGTGCATGAATAACTATATCGGTCTGTCCGGAAAAAAGAATAGGTGTGCGTGAGGAAGATCTGGACTGGACCATATACCACCGGATTCCCGAAACCGATGGCATTACCGCCGGGGATCTGGCAGCAGCCACCGGTTTTGAACATGGTGCGGTCATGGCATCGCTTGAGCGCCTCGAGCGCTATCTCCTGATCCGGCGATCCGGGGAGACGGTGCGCCACCTCTCCATCCAGGAGTCGCTGATCGAGTGCCAGTGCCGGTATACGAATGATATGCCGTTCGTCATCGAGAACGGCGTCGTCAGGGCAAAGAGGCGAGAGGAGTGAGCGATATGCCCACCGCAGCGGTACTCCGGATAGGCCACCGGCCCGAACGCGACCAGCGGGTAACGACCCATGTCGGGCTCACGGCGCGAGCGCTCGGGGCCCGGGGGATGTATCTTGCCGCAGACGACCCCGGCGTGGCCGCGAGCATCAAGGACGTGGCCTCCCGGTGGGGAGGAGACTTTTTTGTGGAGAACGACGTGAAGTGGCGGCGGTGCATCCAGGACTGGAAGGCCGGCGGCGGCAAGGTCGCCCACCTCACGATGTACGGGCTCCGGATGACCGACGTCATCGACGAGATCCGGGGCCAGGAGCGGGTGCTCGTCGTGGTGGGGGCAGAGAAGGTGCCGGGCGACATCTACGGCCTTGCCGACTACAACGTCTCGGTGACCACCCAGCCCCACTCCGAGATCTCAAGCCTCGCCCTCTTCCTCGACCACCTCTTCGAAGGGAAGGAGCTCAACCGGGAGTACCCGGACGCGAAGATCCGGATCGAACCGACGAAGGTGGGAAAGAAGACGGTGGAGCAGTGAAGGGACGGGTCCTGATTGCCGGGTTCGCGACACGGCACGTGGCGCAGTCGGCCCACCGGGCCGGCTATACGGTCTACGCCGTCGACCACTTCTGCGACCAGGACCTCGCCTGGTATACAGAGGACTCTCTCGGGTTCGACGAACTCAAGATACTCCCGGAGAAGATTACCGAACTCGCCGCCCGCCACCCGGTCGACGCGCTGGTCGTCGCCTCGGGCGCCGAGACGATCGGGACGACGATCCCGCTCTGCGGCACGCCGCCCCACAGGGTTGAGCGGTTCCTCGACAAGCTGGAGATCCAGCGGTTCTTCGAGGGGCTGGAGGTGCCGGTCCCGCCGCTCGCCGGGAGCGAAGACTTTCCGGTGATGGTCAAGCCGCGCCGCGGAGCGGGCGGATGGAGGAACGCCGTCGTGAAGACGGGGGAGGAACTTCGCCGGTGGGAGGAGACCTGGCCGGACGTGCCCTACGTCGCCCAGGCGCTCGTCGACGGGATCCCTTCAAGCGTCTCCTGCGTTGCCGACGGCCGGCGCGCGCGGGCCGTCGCCGTCAACCGGCAGATCCTGCGGGGCGAGGGCGAGAGCGCGCACGGGTTTGCCGGGTCGGTCACCCCGTTCTCCCACCCGCTTGCCGCGGAGATGATCGCGGCAGCGGAGCGGATCGCTGCGGCGAGCGGGTGCGTGGGCTCGGTCGGGATCGACTTCATGGCGGGCGAGAAGCCCTGGGCGATCGAGATCAACCCCCGGTTCCAGGCCACCGTGGATACGGTCGAGATGGCGACCCAAAAGAGCGTCTTTTCCATGCACATGGATGCCTGCCGCGGGGTGATCCCGGCGGCGATGCCTGCGGCCAGGCAGGTCGCGGTCCGGCGGATCCTTTTTGCGGAGCGGGATATGCGGCTGGATGTCGACCTCGCGGCGCTTGCGCCCCGGATCGCCGACATTCCCTGGCCCGGCACCGAGTTCGAGGAGGGCCACGCCATCGTGAGCGTCTTCGGGTGCGGAGAGACGGAGGCAGCGGCATCTATGGACCTCGAGAGGAACACCGCGGCAGTCCGGAAGTTGATCGGGGAATGAACCCCGAGAACGCCCGCTTCTCTGCCTTGACGGGCTGCCCTGCCCCCGGGCACGGGAAAAGGGAATTAAAGATTGAGAACAGAGTATGGTGGGCATCGATGCTGGAACATATACTATTATACGATAATCCAACTATGGGAGAGATTCGAGCATGGTAACCGTCACTGAATTATTAAACGATCCGGCAATCCACGCCTACATCCTGCGCATGATCGGAGAGGACGGAGTCGAACTTCTCAGGCGGTTCCCCGAAGGAGGGGAGCACAGTGACGAGGAGCTTGCCGAGATGACCGGGGCCAACCTCAACACCGTCCGTCACACCCTCTACACCCTCTATGAGAAACGCCTCGCTGAGTACCGGCGGCTGAAGAACACCGAGACCGGCTGGCTCACCTACCTCTGGCACCTCCGCGTGGACCGCGTCCACGACGTCCTTGAGGAGGTGATCCGGGATGCGCTCGATCACCTCGACGCCCGGCTCAACTACGAGGAGAAGAACGACTTTTATATGTGCAAGAACTGCAGCGTCGTCTACACCTTCACGGATGCGGCGAACTGGAACTTCGAGTGTCCGAACTGCGAGGTGATGCTCGAGCACTTCGATAACGAGCTCATCGCCGCCGCCCTTCGGAAAAGGGTCGACAAGATCAAGGAGAGCCTCGGGAGTGCGTGAGTCGGACTGCATCAGTCTTCTCAGGCGCGCCGGGTGCACCGAGGGGGTCATCGCCCACTGCCGGGCGGTGCGTGACCTTGCACTCGCCTACGCCTCCGATCCCCTGGTCGAGGCAGGGGCCCTCCTCCACGACATCGGCCGGGGAGTGACGCACGACCTTCACCATGCCGAGGCGGGCGGCGCGATCTGCCGGTCGTTCGGTCTTGACAAAGCGATCGTCGCCATCGTCGAGCGGCACATCGGCGCCGGGCTGACGGCTGACGAGTGCTCGCTCCTCGGCCTCGTGCCGCGGGATTGTATGCCCCGGACGCTTGAGGAGAAGATCGTCGCCCACGCGGACAACCTGGTGAAGGGGACCCGTATCATCACGATCGAGGAGCGGTTGGGAGATGCCATCGCTCTTCCCGTGCGGCAGAGGAAACGGATCTGCCGGCTCGGGCTCGAAGTAGAACTCTTCAGATGATCAACTGTTTTACCTGTGGGAGCGCACGCAGGTCTTCGTAGACCGACGATGGGACCCGTGCCTCGTCCACGATCATAACGAGCCTGGGCTCCTCTGCGAGGTAGGGGTCGGTGACGAAGATCTGGCGGATGGAGAGGTCGTGGTCGACGAGGACTTTGACCGCCGCGCCGACGATCCCCTTCTCGTGCGCGTCCTTGGGGAAGAGCGTGATGACCGAGAGGCCAAGGGCCTCGGCGACCCGGGAGAGGTCGGGCGCGGCGCGCATCCGGATGAAGACCTCCCGCAGCTCAGGGATCTCGAGGATCCGGCGGGCTGTGGCGTCCACGACCCTGCGATCGGTCTCGATCGCCCTGCCGATGTGCGTGGCCGGGATCTCGATGCCGTTGCAGACGATGCGCCCCTCCGAATTGATGCCGAACCCGTTCTCCAGCATGAACCGGACTACCCGGCCCTGGGACGGTGAATCGGCGAACTCCCGTGAGATGTCAGCCCACATGCGGGATTATTGGAGCGGAGCGCATAAATATACACCGAAGGCGGTAGCGGGGCGCCGGAGCGCGGGTATGTCCAGAGACAGACCACTTCGCGGGGGCTCAAGGCCTTTGCGTCCGCACAAAACCGGGTCCTGGAGAGCAAGATATTTTATGTTGCAGTGCGTTGCATATAGAGAACAGCGCGAGGGTTGCCGAGCCAGGTCAAAGGCGCAAGGTTGAGGGCCTTGTCACGAAGGTGTTCGGGCGTTCGAATCGCCTCCCTCGCATTTCGATTTTTGGGTTATATTCCCTCCACTTTCAAGTCCTCCCGTTATTCCAGCCGTTCCCGCACATGCCTGTTGTGACAGGGCCCAAAACTCCTGCCGTAGCGAGATCCCCCGGCGCACAAAAAGGGCGGGCTGGCTGCCCGGACGGGCCGGCAGACAGACTATATATACTCTCCATGACGTTCTCCCCGTGGAGAACCCTGCACGAGGATCTCCCTGTCGATGGCGATCCTGCCGGACGGGGCTGGGCCGTATGCAGACCACTGAACCGGACACAGGGGTGCGACCCGAGATACTGGAGATACTGGATGCCATGGAGGATGCCGTCATCCTCGCCGATGCCGACATGAACGTCCGGACCATCACCCCTTCCATGGAGCGCCTCGCCGGGATCTCCGCCGATGACACCCGCGGTGCGGATGCGGCCCGCATCGTCGCCGACAAAATCCTCCCGGAAGCAGACGGGGACCAGAGGGAGCGGATCCTCTCGCTGCTGCAGAACCGCACCGAGTCCGGGGGAATCGCGGTCAGGGTACCCCCGACCGCCGGGGAGCGGTGGTACATCTTCTCCTCCAGGCAGGTGTTGGCGACCGGTGACTGGCTTGTCCGCTTCCGCGACATCACCCGCCGGGAGGCCGCAGAAGGAGAGGTGCGGCGGAGATCAGACGATCTGGCCTTCCTCTCCCGGGCGGCGACGGAACTTGCCACGATGCCGCCCGAGGCCGACCTCTTCTCTGCAATCGGGGCCTACCTCCACGAACTCGCGCCCGGTTCTGTCGTCATCGCGAGCGCCGCCGACATCCAGGCGGGCACCCTGAGCCCGCGGGCGTTCTTCGGCATCGAGCCGTTCCTGCCGGATATCATCGAGGTCTTCGGGGAGGGCCTCACCGGGCTCTCGCTCGAAATCCCCCCGGATATCCGGGCCATCATGACCCGCGGCGAGATTGAGGAGGTGATAGGAGGGCTCCAGGAGATCGCCCTCGGGCAGATCTCGCAGGAGATCTGCCGTAAATTCGAGGATATTGCCGGCTTCGGGGCAATGTACTGCATCCCGTTCGCCTGGAAAGGAGAAATCTTTGGATCGGCGGTGATCCTCACCCGGCGGGAGGGCGAAGAGGTCAACTTCCGGGCCGTCGAGGTCTTCCGGAGCCTTGCTTCGATTGCTCTCCAGCGGAGCCGGGCGGAGGCAGACCTGCGAGAGAGCGAAAAGACGTTCCGGGCTCTCATCGAGAAGGGTTCCGAATTCATCATCATCGTCGACGATCAGTCAAAGATCCGGTTTGCGAGCCCGCCTATCGAGCGGCTGGACGGGTTTTTGCCCGAGACGCTGATCGGGAAGAATGCGTTCGATATGATCCAGCCCGAGGATCTGCCGCGGGTGGAGGAGGAGGTATCGACCCTGGCAGAGAGGCCGGGAGGGAGCGTGCAGTTCGAGGTCCGCTTCAGGGGTCCGCGCGGCACGCACGTGATCGAGGCAATCGTGACCAACCTCTTAGGCGACCCCCAGGTCAGGGGCTTTGTCGTAAACGCATGGGACATCACGGAGCGAAAGCGGACCGAAGAAGCCCTGCGGCGGGCGGAACGGGAAAAGGCCCTGATTCTGGACTCGACGGCCGAGATGTTCGCCTACTACGACACGGATCTAAAGGTACTCTGGGTCAACCGCGCCGCCGCCGCATTCATCGGCAGGGAGCCGGCGGACCTGGTCGGGCACCGGTGCTACGAGATCTGGCACAACCGTACAGGCGTCTGCGACATATGCCCTGTCGTTATTGCCCGGGAGACCAGACAGCCCCAGGAGACCGAGATCACCGCGCCCGACGGGAGGATCTTCTTCCTCCGGGGGTATCCCGTCACCGACGAGACGGGGGAACTGATCGGTCTCATCGAGTTCGCGCAGGATATCACCGAGCGCAAGCGGGCCGAGGAAGAACGGGCCCGGCTCCACCATGATCTGGAGGTCGCGAACCGCGAAGCGAACCTGTACCTGGACATCCTCACGCACGACATCAGGAACGCCAACGGCGTCGCCATCCTCTATACCGACCTGCTGATGGATATTCTCAAAGGAGAACCGAAGAAATACGTCCAGAAGATGAAGGGCAGCATCGATAAAAGCACGGAGATTCTGGCGAATGTTGCGATGATCCGCAAAATTCATCTGGAACATGCGCCGTTGAAGTCAATCGATCTTCACGGCGTGATCGTCAGCGAACAGAAGAACTTCCCCGAAGCCGAGATCAGGTAAGGGGAGGCCCCTCGCATGGTCTGGGCGGACGATCTCCTTGCCGAAGTCTTCGCGAACCTCATCGGGAATGCCGTCAAGTTCGGCGGTCCCGACGTCGTTATTACCATCTCGGTCGAGACGCTTGACGGCAGCGTCGTCGTCACCGTGGCCGACACCGGCCCCGGCGTTCCCGACGAACTGAAGGAGTCGATCTTCCGCCGGTTCGAACGAGGGCTGATCCGGGCACGGGGGGAGGGGCTCGGCCTCTACATCTGCCGCACGCTCCTGGAGCGTTACGGCGGGCGCATCTGGGTCGAAGATCGGGTGGCCGGCCACCCAGAGAAGGGCGCTGCGTTCCGGTTCACGCTCAAGGAGGTCGTGGGATGATCGGGGAGGGAGTTCCCGGCAGATCCGGAATGGCCTGGCTGCAGACGTGATCCGGGCGGTTCTCCGGCAGGTATTTCATTATTGCAATGAGTACTACCGGATAATGAGCATGCCGCTACACCAACCGCCCGGTGTTCGGGGAGGCGGTCACGATGGCGTGTAAGTGCTGTCAGTGCGGCAGCTGCTGCAGCAGCATGAGAAACGTCCACACGGTTATCGAAGAGCGTGGCAACTACACATTTGTCGTGCACAACACCTATAGCGGGGATGTGAAGGAGGTGCGGGTCGACCCGGACAAGATCGCCCTCTTCGAGGATGAGAGCAGCATCAAGGAACTGCCGGACGCATGCCCCTTTCTGAGATTCGAAACCCTTCGGGTTTCTCCTGCTCCGTTCCATAGGAACATCGCATTCGACGGGGAGACGGGAAAGGCATGGTGCACGGTCCACCTGACGCGCCCCGAGATCTGCCGCGATTACTGCTGCTGGCGTCTTCTCATCCTCGATTCACAGGGCAAAAGGGCCGGACGCGTGATGTACCAGACGACGTTCCTCCCGGACGATGACGAACTCAGACGGCTCTGGGAACGGGTGCAACCGACGTTGAACGGGCTCTGCGGCACGGAATGGGATGACGCCGTCATCGAGATCCTCACGGCAGCCGGATACCGTGTTCGCCGGTAGCTGCCGGGAGAATCAAAAAAAGAGGGGCGATATCCCAATTTTTCCCCGGAACGGGAGCCCATTCCGGCCCCACTACCCGCTCATCCCCATCCTGTCGTCGAGCCAGTCGAACCTGGCGGCAAACGATTGCGCGAACGCCCCGAGCTGGCAGTGCGACCCGGCACCGTAGTCGTCGGAGAAGACCATACGTTCCCGCTCGCAGGTGAGGTGGCCGTAGAGTGCCCTTGCCTGCACCCCGTCCGGGTCGAAGTGATCGGCCGCACCGGCACAGACCAGCGTGGGGCACCGTATCTCTTCGGCAATTCCGACGAGTGAAAAAAGATTGAAAGGATACGCAGATCATCTGGACGATCGCGGTGTCCACCAGTGTCTACGCCTTTGCCTTGAGTTTCTCGATCTCCTCTTCAACCTCTCCCGCACCCTTCTGGTAGAATTCCTTCTCCCGGGGGTCCAGTTCGATGAGGAGGCGATAGAACTCACCGACGTGTACCTTCTCCTCGTCTGCGATATCCCGCAGAACCTCGCGGGCCAGTTCATTGTCGGTTGCGTCGGCCATCTGGTTGTAGAGCTGGATGGCTTCGAACTCGGCGGCGATCGTGTAGCGCACGGCGCGGATGAGTTCGTTGTGGCTCATCATCCGGTCGATGTTGTTTCCGGCAAACGGTTGTGCAAATTCAGGCATGTAGTTCCCTCACAAGAATCGTTCCGGCCGCTGCAACGGGGCCGGCGATGACTGGTTTGCTTAGAAGAGATATATGCCGGTCGGTTCTGGCATGCGGCGTGAGGAGAGAGATTCCGGGCCCGGTCGGCAGAAAATCACGGACACGGAGCCCGGTGCGGCCGTTCGCGTATGCATCCGGTTCAGCTCCCGCGGGCCGGAGGAGAGAAAGACACCCCCGCCAGGCTGTGGGCAGGATCGATCTGTTTCCGGAATACTCCCGTTAAAATCAATAATATCCACCGATCAGCACTTTAGGGGCCCGGATATTTTCCATATGTCTAAATACTATCCTATAAAAGTTACACCTGAACCCAAGTATTCTGGTGATTGAAATGGCTAACAGCCGGGTGAAGGGAGTTCGCCCGATAACACTTCTTTTTGCGCTGACAGTGCTTATCTGCGCGATGCTGATAGCACCGGCAGCTGCAGCGGCCCTGCCGGACAGGGTCAATGTGAACGCATCGTACAACGGAGAAACGCCCGACTACGGGACCCTTAACTTCTCGACCATCCAGGAGGCCGTCGACAACGTCACGACCGGTGGCGAGGTATGGGTCTACAACGGGACATACAATGAATCGATCGTGATCGCGAGAAGCATGACCGTCACGACCGTCTCGCACTTGGTATGCCCGGGCCTCAACGGCACGACTATCGACGCCATGTATGAGCCGGTAGGCATCGAGATCAACGCGGACAATGTCTCCGTTTCCGGGTTTGAGGTCGTGAACGCCTCAGCAGTCGGGATCAATGCCCACAGCGTCAGCGCGGTCACCATCGAGTACAACTCGGTCGTGGTTCGCAGCGACACCTACGAGCTCACCTGCGGTATCCTCATCGAAGGGGGCGAGGGAGTTGCCATCGGCAACAACGAGGTGCGTGTCATCGGGAGCGGCGGACAGGGCGGCATCATGGTCGAGGGCGTCACTGAGGCCTACGTCCACGACAACGACGTCGTGGCCGTCTCGCGGCACCTGGATCAGGAGGCTGCCGGGATTGAGGCCAATCCGGCCATTACCGCCCTCGTTCCGGAGGATGACGGACTTCTCTCCATCGCAGTGGAGGACAGCCCGGTGCTGGAGCCCAATGGGGTTCTGATCGTAGAGAGCACCTTTGTCCTCGTCGAGAGCAACCGGGTTGTGTCCGTGGGCGCCTGCATCCCGGACGAGCAGGACCCGCACTACGCGGCCGTGGACGCCTGGGGTATCCGGTCCAGCGTCTCCGAGAACCTGAAGGTCCTGGAGAACAACGTCACGGTCGTCGGTGTTGCAGCCAACGCCACACGGACGGTCGGCATCCTGGGAACCGGGGACCTCGCGCTCATCCAGAACAATACAGTCGAGACCTATACCGAGTCCCAGCTCGTCCAGCCGGTAGGCATCGTGCTCGACCGGGCTTCGAAGGGACAGGTTCTTGATAACGAGGTCGAGATGGAGGTCGAGTGTGTCGGCACGTCCGGGGAAGAGCTGATGGAGTCTGCCGGCATCATCGCCGTCGAGTCCTATAAGGCTCAGGTTACCGGAAACGACATCCACTACATGCTCCTGGCCGCCGGACCGGAGAACCTGGCTCTGGCAGAGATCGAGGGTATCGATATCGTCGAGTGCGACGAGCCCCGGGTAAGCGAGAACATCGTCATCGTGATGTCCGAGATCGCCGTGTTACCGACCGGCGATGAACCCATGGAGGGTGAAGAGTCCTTCGTCGCGGCGTTCAGCAGAGTTACGGGCATCGACGTCGAGATGAGCGACGAGCCCGAGATCCTCGAGAACGTCGTGCACGCCTTCGGCACCGTCATAGCCTATGACGGGGCGACTGAGGACGAACCCCTCTCGGTCGTCGCGAGCGATCTCGTCCTGACAGGCATCTGGGTCTGGGGCGGCTATGACGAACTGGTCTCCAGCCCCGTGATCGATGACAACGTTGTCGTGGTCCGGGCGCAGGACGCAGGAATTGCCGGCATGAACCCCTACTTTGAGGATGTAGAGGCCGCCATCGCGGACAACAGCGATCTTTTGACCCGCTACGTCAGCGTGATGCAGGGCGGAGAGGAAGGACCTTCCGCCGCGGCGTGCCTCTCGACATACCTCACCGACGCTGAAGACCAGTCCGCCATCACGAACAGCGTCCTTGAGTACGAACCGAGCATCGTAGAGGCCACCCTCGTCGAAGCCCGTGTCGCAACGGCCGGCATCGTCCTCGAAGACGTCGTGAACCCGACGGTCTGCCACAACTACGTGCCGGTGCGCCAGAGAATCATCGTCTACGCAGTCGACGGATCGCAGCCCGGAAATGTCGGGCTCTTTTCGAACACCCTGCCGATAGGGCTTATCGAGCAGGCTGTCACGGGAGAAGAAATGCAGCAGGCCGTCCTGCTCAGCCTCATCGACGAGAACGACAGTGAGTGGCAGAACCTTTCCCCGGCGGACAGAACGGCAATCACCGATGCCGTCCTCTCCGGAGACGGGGACGTTCTTGCGGTTTACGCAGAGAACGAGACCCTCTTTGCCGCCGACTCCGAGATGGCAGACACGCTCCTCGAGTATCAGGCACTCATTGAGGACGAGGGCACGTTCGAGTTCCTGAACGTGACCCGGCTTGCGGCCACGGTCCCCTACTCGATGAGTTACGGTCTCCTCTTCTATGACGCCGAAGGTGACCTGGAGATCTACGGAAACGAGTTCCTGGTCGAGACCAACGCCATCAGCGTTGCACTTGCCGAGGGCGACATCGAGGTGCCCGATGCCGCGGCAGGGTCCGCCGGCCTCGTGACGGCCTTCGGTATCTCCGGAAACGGCGATAGCATCAACATCGAAGAGAATACCATCACCGTGGACACCCAGGGCACGTTCCTGAACCTGGCCCGCGGAGGCGAGAACGAGACCGCCGACGTGGCGGCAGGATCTGCGCACCTCCTCCTTGCGGTGGGAGTCAGTGCGGACGCGGATGATGAACTCATCCTCAACAACAACATCACCGTCATGCAGAGGACTATGGCCGAGGCCGAGGCCATCAACCGGGTAAAGGACAAGACAGCCCTCAGCGTTGCCGCTACGGCAGGCGTGGGCGTCGGGATCGTCCTCGATGCGGATGACGTCTTTGACCCCGACACCTACGAGCCCGCTCCCCCCATGCCGGAAGAGTGGTTCGCAGATGTCATCCAGGGTAACACCATCTCCGTCACGGATGAGATCGAGGTTGCCTCGATCGCCGGGATGCTGCTCCCCGCACCCCTCGACGGGTCATCGAACGCGCTCTCCGGCGCGGTAGGAGCCGCAGCGAGTTTCGGCATCGTTGCACCCGAGGCCGAAGTGCTGGATAACGTCGTCAACGCAACCGCGAGCCAGAGCAGCATTGCAGCAGCGTTCGTCGAAGAAGTCATGCCCGCAGCGCTGGCAGCGGAGATCGACCTCCCCGGCACCGGGGCAGCGAACCTGGGAGTCGCAGTCTCCGGCGGCATCCTGACCCTGCGCTCGTACATCGCGAACAACATCGTCTTCACGGAGGCGAACTCTGAAGTGGTCGTTGAGGCAGCGACGGAGGAACTCCTCGAGGACGCCGGCGTTCTTGGAGGTACCGTGGCGGTCGACGTCGGCATCGTGAGCCTGAGCCCCTCCTTCATCGACGGGAACAGCGTGGACGGAGCGGCATCCGCGAGCGCCATAGGCATGGTCCAGGGCGACAGGGTGGACGGAGAGGTCCTTGTCCTGGGTATGAACCTCGGGATCCTCTCGCGGGGCAGCGACGCGACGTTCAACAACATCTATAACGGCTACATAGGGTTCCCGTACTACTACGAAGAGGAGGAGTGCGAACCCTACGCCTTCTATAACTGGTGGGGCGACGCGAGCGGCCCGTCCGGGTTCGGTCCCGGCACGGGAAGCCCGGTCACCGGCACCATGAACTATGAACCCTGGCTGACGAAGCCGGCAGACGTCGTCCTTGAGACCGGCAAGTCCTATTTCGGCCTTGAGATCGGGTCGCCCAACATCGGCGGCGACGGCTACCGCTACGGCCTCGAGCCGGGCTGGAACACCCTCTCGTTCCCGCTGGCGCTTGAGAACAACACCTGGCAGGCGGTCACCCACGCCGGCGACGGCCTCGACTACGCGGTCGCCTGCACCTGGGATTCAACCAACCAGCGGTGGGTCCAGATGACTGCGACGAGCAAGATCAACCCGCTCGATTCGGTGTACATCCTGATGAACGACTACGACCGCCTCCCGGTCGCGATCAGCCCCGATCCCACGAACCCGCCGGTGAAGATGCTCCAGGCCGGGTGGAACCTTGTCGGCCCGGCGTATGACCTGGTCCCGCTTAACGAGCCGGTCGACGACATCACCCTCTGGTGGGGCGAGCCCTATGGGACCTCGCTCGTCAAGGCGCTGGCCTCCGTCGAGCAGACGCCCGCAGGCCTCACCGGCTACACGGTCGTCGTCTCCCCGTCCATCAACCCCGAATCCTGGGTCTACACTCCGGGTGACGGGACAGAACCCGATATGGACGCCACCTGCGGCTACTGGGTCTACATGAAGAACCCCGTCGAACTTGTCGGGTTCTCCTCCACCCCTCTCGACATGCCCTGGTGGGCCTGGGACCTGTGAGACGGAGGGCCCACCAACCCTTTTTGAGGAACAACCATGAAGCGAACACCAGCACCACGAACCATACCCATCCTCACGCTCCTCATCGCAGTCAGCCTCCTCGCCGTCCCCGCACTCGCGGACGGCGGTGCCCCGTCGACGATCCCGCACTACTTCTACGGGCAGATCTATAACGTAGACGGCTCGAATGCCCCGGCAGGCTCGATCATCGTCGCATCGGTCGCGGGGAACCCCTTCGGAATGACCACCGTGACCACAGCCGGGCAGTACGGGGTTAATCGCACGGACGGGGACGCCGTTAAATTTGCTGTCTGGGATCCCGCCATGTCTCCGGGCGACACCATCGTCTTCTACATCGACGGCGTCCGGGCAACGGAGTCGGCGATCTACGAGAGCGGCGGCTTCACGAACCTGACGCTCACCGCGAGCGCGGCCCTCCCGAAGAAACAGCCCGGCGAGAGCACGACCCGGCCGGTCAATGCCACGGCCGGCCAGCCCGTCACGGTCGACGGCGGCGGCGCCTCGGTGAACCTGACGACAAAGGGCGACTGCCAGGGCGAGACGCTCGTCTTTACGCTCTTCACGCAGCCCCCCGACGACCAGGCGATCCCGCCGGGCAACGATAACATCGGCCGGTTTGCCGAGATCACGAGCAGCATCACAAACGACAACATCCAGAAGGTGATCGTGACGCTCCACTACACCGACAGCGACGTCGCCGGGATCGACGAAAACTCCATCCGGGTCTACTGGTGGAGCACGGCGAACAGCACCTGGGTGCAGCTCCCCGGCGGCGTCGACACCGCCGCGAACATCGCCTGGGGCGAGACGGACCACTTCTCGACCTTCGCCCTCCTCGGCGTCACGCCGCAGCCGGCGCCGACACAGCGGGGCGGTGGCGGAGGTTCGAGCGGTGGCGTCTTCATCACGCCCACCTCGAACGTCACCCCGACGATCACCGGAGAGGAGACCCCCACCCCGGTGAATGCAACCGAGACCTCCGCGGCCACCCCGGCCGTGACAGGGGGACCGACGACCGCGACAGGCGCACAGGCCACGCAGGGTGAACCGGGTGCGGAAGCACCCGGGGACCTCCCGATGACCGCGATCGCCATCGTCGCCGGTATCGTCGTGATTGCCGCGGCAGGGTTCCTGCTGCTCCGGCGGCGCTGATACCCCAACCCTTTTTTCCAGACCGCGATCCCGTCGGGTGATCGTTCGTTACCGCTCTCCGTCACCCGGAACCTTGATGGGCAGGAGGGAGAGACCTTGCAGGAGAGAGGCCCGGAGACCGCCATGATCCTTCCACCTGCGTTTTACGAGCGAGATACCGTGACCGTCGCAAAGGACCTGCTGGGGTGCCTGCTTGTGCACCGGGAGGATGCAGGGACGACGATGGGGTGGATCGTCGAGGTCGAGGCTTACCTCCGGGACGACCCGGCAGCCCACTCGTACCGGGGAGAGACGAAGAGGAATAGCGTTATGTTCGGTCCGGCGGGCCATGCCTACATATACCGGATCTATGGCCTGCACACCTGCGTCAACGTCGTGACCGGACCGGAGGGTGCAGGGGAGGCGGTCCTGATCCGGACTCTTGAGCCGGTGGCCGGGATCGACCGTATGCAGGCGAGGCGGGGGATGGACGACCCCCTCTCGCTCGCGAGCGGCCCGGGCAAACTGACACAGGCGCTCGGCATCACCATGGACCTGAACGGGACCTCCCTGTCCGATGGCCCCCTCCAGGTCTGGTCGCCCGCGAGCCTGCCCGGCCGCCGGCCGGAAGGCTCGGAGGGGGAGATCGTGGAGACGACCCGGATCGGGATCACGAAGGCGGCGGATCTCCCCCTCCGGTATTACCTGAAGGGGAATCGATATGTCTCGCGGCGGTGAGTCGCGGGGCTATTCCTGATGGCCCGGAGGGGTCCGCCGCCGGACCGTCCTCTCGCCCTCCGCTGCAACCTGCCCGGTTATCAATATGGTCTGTTCTTTTACCGGGATCTCCTTTCCCGAGCGTTTCAGGGCCTGATCCACGACATACCTCACACCGCTGCAGCAGGGCACCTCCATGTGCAGGACCGTGATCGAGCGGATTGTATGCTGCGAGAATATCTCCGCGAGTTTCGTGACGTACCCCTCAACATCCGTGTCCAGTTTCGGGCAGAAGATGATCGCGATCTTGTCCCGCAGAAAATCCCGGTGAAAGTCCGCGTATGCAAAGGGAACGCAGTCCCCGGAGATGAGGAGATCCGCGTCGTCGAAGTACGAGGCTGCGGCATTCAGGAGCTTCAACTGGACCGGCCACTGCCTCAACTCTGATTCCGTCCGTGCGGCACGCTCACTCTCCCCCGCATTCCCTCGCGGAAGGCTTCTTGCGGCGGAGCCCGGACACCCCGTCGGAACACTCTCTGTAGCACCTGCATGGCCTCCCGCGGTGTCGTGCCGGGGAACCGGAACCGCGTTCGCGGTCAGGTACTCGATCGCCTGGCGGTACAGGTCCTTCTCCCCGTGGCCGATAAGGTGCTCAAGGTGCGCCTTAATGACCGCTTCTCCCTGGGGGGCGATTGTTGCCATCACGGCCTTCTCATCGTATGGGCCGGCCTCCCGCTCGATGACGCAGATCGCCCCCTCCGGGCACGTCCCGATACAGGCGCCGAGTCCGTCGCAGAAGAGGTCGCTCACGAGCCTTGCCTTTCCGTCGATGATCTGGAGCGCTCCTTCCGGGCAGTCCGGTATGCAGAGCCCGCATCCGGTGCACTTCTCCTGGTCGATATCGATGATCTTTCTCTTCATCCGCGACTCCCTCCGTTCGGTAGATCTTCTAACCGGTTGGCGCCCAAAAACGTTTGCAGCCCGCCGGGACCCGGGAGGGACGAGGCATACCGGGTCTGGGAGGCCGCCATCCGATGGATACTCACCCCATGCGATTCTTCACCGGATAAGAAGTCATGGTAACAGCAACTCTGCCGGTGTTCGGCACCTGCCGTCAACACTACCGGGAGCAGGGCAGGCCGGGATCAGCCTGAAATCGTGTACAAAAGAGGAGGGGTCGGATGCCTATCCGCGAACACCGGCACCCGCGGTGTCCTCATGTGCTTTGAAACTCTCGCCGGCAATGAGCTCGCGAACGCTGGTCAGGATGTCTTCAAAGAAACTGCCGATGGAGGACAGGGTCGACATCACGGGTTCGGGAAGGAGGTCTTCAGCCACCTGGCCGGAGGATCCGTCTTCCGCGATGCCGGAATACCTCTCGATGACAACGACTGTTCCGTCGGTTCCGCCGCCGAGCATCGTCTCGTCCGGCTGGTCGACCAGTTTAAGGTTGGCAAATTTCCCGGGCTGCACCGAGACCATGTCGCCGGGCAGGAGTGTCTCTCCGACCGTTGCCGGAATAACATTCATTTGCCGGGTGATGTAAGCTCCGCCGGCGTCAACATACGTGATCCGGCCAAGAATAGCGTCGTCGGTCTGCACCTGCAGCACCGTCCGGGAAGCATCGATCCGGTACGGGACATCCTGCTCGGCGGCACATGCCGCAGGTACGGCAATACCTGCCATCATGACTGCCGCGATGAAAAGCCAGAAGCCTCGGTTCATGACCAGTTTTTGCTATCGGATTATTTATCCTTTCGCATCCGGCCATAGAGCATATCGCCTGAGATAACCAATAATATCCATTTAAATCGATCACTTAATCAATCAGGCCCCCATCAAGGCCCCGGACATCACAGGCTCTCCGCTCCGGAACTTCGCCGGACACTTCCCGCTCGGTTGACGACCCCGGTATCCGGGACGAAAGCAATTATCCATGGACGGAGAGATTCTTAAGAGAATGTCCCCCCCGCCGGTCCGCCATCCTGCCCCCGCCTTCGACGTCTTCAACGTATACTTCGAGCAGATCTACGACCCGACGATGCACGTCGTCTTCGTCTTCGACGGCGAGGTCGACGCCGGGGCTATGAGGGAGGCGACGAAGAGGCTGATCGCGTCCGACCCCTACCTCCGGTCCAGGTACGCAGAGGTGGACGGCCGGCCCGTCTGGGAGGAGATCCCGGAAGAACTGTGGGAAGGAGCGTTCGTCCTTGTCCCGGCCGGGGAGGTCGAGAACCTACCCCCGCCGCCGCTCGACGTCCGCGCCGGGCCGCAGGTGCGGGTCGGCCTCTACCGGAGAGGGGAAGGAGACCATCTGGCCGTCACCTGCCACCACGGCTTCTGCGACGCCTCCGGTGCCATGATCCTTGCCCGGGACCTCTTTGCGATCTACCGGGAGATCCTGAAGAACTCGGACTTCCGGCCGGTCCCCCGCGAGCCCTATGACCGGAGCACGGACCACATCCTTGCGCTCTACTCCGGGGAGGAGCGGGAGCGGGCGCTCGCCGGGGAGGAGCCCTTCGTCGACCGGTGGCGCTTCCCGGTCGAGCGGACCGGGAGGGGGACGCCTCGCATCGCCTGCCGGACGCTCCCGCCCGAACGCCTCGAACTTGCAAAAGCGTTTGGCAAACTGCACGGGGCGACGGTGAACGATGTCCTGATCGGCGCGTACTTCCTCGCCCTCCTGAGGGTCCGGGGCAACCCATCGGACCGGGGAGCACCGTTATCGCTCCTGACTTCGGCCGACCTGCGCAGGAAGCACCCCGGGTGCCACGGCGAGGGCCTGCCCATGAACCTCTCCATCGCCTACGAGATCACCCTCTCTGCAGAAGTGGGAGCGGAACTGGCAGATGTCATCGACCAGGTGACAGCCATAACGACCCACCGCAAGGCGGGAAATCTTGGCCTTGCGGCCATTCTCTTCTACGAAGAGATCCTGGCAGGCGGGATGCCGGCGGTGAGAGCGTTCTACGACGGGATGCTCGGAAGGTACCAGGCATCCGGCCAGAAAAACCCGGTCTTCTCCAACCTCGGGGTCTTCGACCCCGGCGATTACCTTCCGGTCCCCGGAAAGGACGGTGCGGCGCTCGATATCCAGGACATCCAATACCTCCCCTGCACCTGCTGGCCGTATGGGTTTCTGCTGTTAGCCTCCACGTTCCGCGGCCGCCTGACGATCATGACGGCGTACGAGGAGGGGCCCTACTCGACGGCCGTTGTGGAGCAGTTCCTTGAGTACGTGGATGAGTACCTTCCGTGAGATCTGCTGCACGCGGCAGGCCGGAATAGAGGCAGCACCGGCAGATGCCGCATCCCTGTCCCGGGGCAGACTCATACCCATTTTCTCCTGCTGCGCCGATCATTGAGTTGATCAGGACGATGCCGGACCAGGTACGGGTATCTCTCTGCCCGGTCCGGCATCGTGCATGCCGATGAGGGATCGTTCTCGATTGAGATCGCCGAACCGTTCCGGCCCGCCCTTCTGGGCCTTGACGGATTCAGCCATATGCTCGTGCTCTGGTGGTGCGACCGGGTTGATACGAAAGAGTGCCGGAACGAGACTGTTTGTAAAAAACCATACACGAAAGGCCCGGAGATGATCGGGATCTTCGCCACCCGGTCACCGGTCCGGCCAAACCCGATCGCGCTCTCGGCAGTTCCGGTGCTCGGCATCGATGCCGCCGCGGGCGTGATCAGGGTCGCCTACATCGACGCCGACGACTGCACGCCGGTGCTCGATATCAAGCCCTACCTCCCGTGCACCGAGCGAATCCGGGACGCAAAGGTGCCGGCATGGTCCTCCCACTGGCCGGAGTGGTACGAAGACAACCGGGGGTTCGACTGGGCGGCGGAGTTCACATTCGAGGAATGAGCGAGCGTATGCCGGCCGGCGCAGTCTGGGTCGTGCATCTCCGGCTCTTCTCAAGAAGGGATACCCCGGGATCGATGCACGATCCTGCCTGATAGAATAAAAATCCTTTTCCCGGGTACGGTTGATGAATTACTGTGATCGCATGGAGTGTAAGACAACGCGAGAGGGAAACGTCGTAGTGGTATCTGCATCCGGAAGGCTGGACGGATTCGGGGCAGAGAAAGTAAACGATCTTCTGCGCTCTTACCTGCATGAACCGGGATCCGGGCGGTATGTTTTATTGCAGATATCCAGAGATAGCAGATCCATACGAAGAACAAGAGAAAAACCGGGATATGCAAAACAATACCCCGGAGAGGAAACCCCACTCGATGAAGGGAAGGGCACATTACCTGGCGATACTGATAAAGCAACGGGGGCACCCAGGGCGAGAAACATGCCGTCGAATCAGACTGGGCATGATTTGATAGGCTCCGGAAACCCGGGGTACGGGAACGTCAAAAAGTATATTTCAGCGCGAATCTCAATCACTCTCATTGAATCGTTACTACCCTATTTCCGAGGCAGAGAAGCCCGGCCGCTCCGTCCGTGTCAGCCGACCTTCTTTTCGTGAATCGTTCGTCTATGAGGTGCAATGACTCGTTCCGCTCATGTCATCGGCTCGGAGGCCCACACACTTCACCGGACCTGCCGCCTTGCAGGCGGTGTTGAAAACGAGCTTCTGACGCTCCCCGGCGGTCTGATCGCCTACCTGGCGGCGGTACTGCGGCAGGAGCCCTGCCCGCCGCCGGAGTGCACGCACGACGACTGGAAGCGATTTCTGGAACTGCTCGGGCCGCACTGGATCGCCGCCGTCCTGTATTGGCATCTCAGCGATCTCCCCGCGGAGTGCCGGCCGCCGGAGACAGTCATGACGGCCCTGCACCGCGCCTGGCTGCACGCCGGGGCACGGTTGCTCGGAACGGGCAGGCAGATCGAACGGGTGATCGCGGCGCTGGAGGCGGAGGGCATCGGAGTTCTCCTCCTCAAAGGCCCGGCTCTCGCACGAACGGTCTATCCGGCCGCAGCCATGCGGCAGGGGAGCGATATCGACCTCCTCATCCCGTATGACGATATGCAACGCTGCGAGAATGTCATGGCGGCGCTCGGCTACGCCTGCCCATACCGGGCGGCGGAGCATGCACCGCAGACGGAACACCACCAGACCTTTTATCCGGAAGCGGAAGGGGCCGGCCCCTTCGGCATCGAGGTGCACTGGAGGCTTGACTGCGGGTTCGGGCTCTCCCCGGACGGGTTTTTGGACGAGGTCTTCTCCCGCTCGATACGGGTCGAGGCGGACGACGCGACCTTCTCGACCCTCTCCGTGCCCGATCATCTCCTCTACCAGGCGTTTCACATGGCCTGCCAGCACTGCGGCGCTACCCGCCTGAGCTGGATATACGACATTGCGATGCTTGCCGGAGAGATCCCGGACGCGGCCGGCTGGAAAGATCTGATCCGCCTGAGCGTGGAGCGAAACTGCCGGCTCTCTCTCGAAGCGGCTGTTGGGATGGCGGAGTTCTGGACCGGGCTTACCCTTCCGCCGGAGGTCTCGGATACCGCTCTCTGGCCTGCCCCCTCCCGGGAGGAAGTAGCGGCCTGGGAACTGGCGATGAGACGCTCCGTTTCGATCCCGGCATCCTTCCAGCTGAAGATGCGTGCGATACCCGACGCCCGCGGGAGACTGTACTTCCTCTTCAGGTTCGTCTTCCCGCACCCGGACGCGATGCACCTCTATCGCAGGGGGGAAGGGAAGCTGAGCCTTTCGGCGGCGTACCTCAGGCGGTGGCTGCAGGTGTTCCGGTAACGAAAACGTCCGCGGGCTTTCAGGCATCGGTGCCGGGTCCGGGGAGAATGCCGCAGACGATCGTCAGCGACCGGGTCTTTTGCTCTGCTGCGATCTGCCGGATCGCCACGGGGCGATCGAGCCCCACGGCGAAGATGCAGGCGACGAGGCTGCACGCGGGGCAGGGGTACATGGTGCAGATCTTCGCCGATTCCTCCCGGACCCGGACGCACCCGGAGAAGAGGCGATACCCACGGATCTCCACGACGATCTGGTCGTCGGAGACCGTCGTCTCGACGCGGTCGGCGATCTCAAGCACGTCCTCGAAGACCTCGCGGACGGCTGTGCCGATCGCTTCGCTCTCCTCCGGGACGTGCAGGTTGAACTCTTTCTGCAACGTCGTCAGCAACGTTCGCCCGGAAGGTACGAGGAGAATACCGGGGCAGGCGGCGTCCGTGAGGTACGAATAGGTATCGACGATCTCGGGTATGCCGCCGCCTTCGGTGACGGGGACGAAGTGAACCGGAGTTGCTCCGTCGGCGGCGTTCCGCACGGGAATGACGAACCCGTTTCCGGCGATGCCGAGGTCGGCGGCGTGCCGGGCGGTGCTGACGACGGCGTCCGCGGCAAGGAGACCGGCGATATCCGCATCGACCGAATCGCCCTTCTGCAGGGTGACGAAGAATATCCCGACGAGAAAAAAGACCGCACTGCAGAGTATGACGCTGGCACTGGCAAGGTCGCTCCTTGCCGTGAAGACCAGCACCAGCATCAGAACCGCTGCCGTGCCGATCAGGATCAGCCCCGCGGTCGCATGCTCACCAAAAGGAATCCGCCTCATGCTTCGTCACCCGTCCAGCGCCAGTTCAGCAGAGATTCGTACAGTCCCGATACCCCGACCAGGATCATGCAGCCCGCGCCCAGCTGCAGGAGGACCGGCGCCGTGTGGAACAGCTGGTCGGCATACAGGACGAATGCCGATGCCGAAACGCCGAAGACCGCAAAATGGGCATATTCGCGGACGGTCCGGGGCGAAACGGTCATTCTGAGCAGCATGCCCAGAACGAGGAGCTGCACGACCAGGGCTTCCCACCTGCCCGCACCGGCAACCGCCACCACGACCAGCTCGCCGATGCAGAGCGTGCCGAACCACCGGTGCCGCCCGTCACCGGGCCGCAGGATGAGGAGCACTACCAGGAGGCAGCAGAGCACTCCGGCGTACAGGAGTTCGGCGGATGCAAGGGAGAGCACCGCCACCCCCCCGACACCCAGGGCCAGAACGAGCAGGCGAAGGTCGTGCTCCATCAGAGCACCTCGACTTCGACCGGGGAATTCAGGCGGTGCAGTATCGCCTCGGCCGCTTTGGGCGTATGAAGACGCACCTTTACGCCTCTCTGTTCGGCCTGGCGGCAGACCGCATGGAGGTGGCTGAGATCGCCGTCACATGTGCTGTAGAGATCGACGACCTGACATTTCGCCTCTTCGAAGATCCGAAACAGGCGGTTGTTCAGGACGACCGGTTCGGGCCCGTCCAGAAACGCCCGGTAGATCCGCGACAGCGATCCGGAGAACGCCGCGAGGTTCCGTTCGCCGGCGCAGCTCGAGTGCAGCCGCCCGGCCTCCCGGCAGTGCCGCAGAGCCGCCCGGTCGTCCAGGGCCCGGTAGAGGTGGTGCGTCCGCTCGACCGGCCCGAGGTCTGCGACGGCATCCCAGATCGCCTCCCGGCCCACAGCGTGCGGAAAAAACCTGATGATATCTCCGCCCGAGAAGACCAGGAGCGAGAGATCGCGCCTTCGGTCCAATTCGCTCTCGACCCTGCTCCCGACAGCGCCGGAGACGACCCGCATCGCCTCCTCGCTCCCGTGAATCCGGTCGGGAAGGTCGACGACGATGAAGACGGAATCCTCTGCGGTCATGGAGAGTTCGCGGACGATGTACCTGTTGTGCCGTGCCGACGCCTTCCAGTCGATCCGTCTCAGATCGTCGCCTTCCACGTAAGCCCTGAGCCAGAGCGTACTCTGGCCGTGCAGCGGTGAGGAGCGGGCGGACTCTGCCTCGCCGAACCCGGGAGGGTCTCGTGGCAGAACGGGCAGCGGTGCCGGAAAGATATGGATCGCCGGCGCTCGCGCGCGATCGGGAGCGTAGCGAACGGTCGCCGAGTAAAAGAAGTCCTCGCCGCGGATCGAGAGTCCGCCGAAATCCCGGTCCCCGACGGCGAGCATCTTCAGGCCGTAGGTCGTCCGTGCCGCGGGGGCCGCTGCAGGATCGATGCTGACGGTGTTCGTCCCCGATTCGAGCACCGATCCTGCCGGAATCAGGTCACGGCAGGTGATGGAGAGTCTTTCTGCGGAAGTGATCGCTACCTGCGTATGCACCGTAACCGTCGAACCCTGCCGGGAGATAGCGGGCTCGACCGACCGCTCGACGGTAAGGCCGTCGATGCACGAGCGAAACGCGGAGATGAAGACGGCATACCGCACCGCAAGGAAGAGGGCGAGCAGGCCTGCCGCCAGGTATATGCCCGCATCGTCGAGAACGAACGCCGCTACGCCGAGGATGACGATCAGAACTGCGATCCAGTATGTGGGGGGTGTCGGGTGCATAACTTCAGGGTACGGTTACTGTCTGCAGGATCTCCTGGATGATCTGCTCCTCGGTTCTCCCCCGGATCCTGGCCTCGCTCCGCAGCTCGAGACGGTGCCGCAGCACCGCTGGCGCGATCTCCTTGACATCGTCCGGGATCGCGTACCGGCGGTTGTCGATTGCTGCAAGCGCCTTAATCCCCTTCACGAAGGCGATCGAAGCGCGTGTGCTGGCGCCCACCCTGACATCGGCGTGCGTCCGCGTCGCCATGACAATATCCCGGATATAGGCGAGTATGAGTTCGTCGACGGTGATCGATCTGACGAACCGTACCATGAGCCGCAGGGTTTCGACGTCCGTATGCGCATTGAGATTGTCGAAGAACTCCTGCCACTCCAGCTCGCCGGTGTTCACCCGCCGGAGGACTTCGAGTTCCCCGTCCTCGTCCAGCCGCTCCAGAACAAGGCTGAACATAAACCGGTCTTTCTGGGAGTGGATAAGCGGGAACGTCCCTTCGCTCTCGTGAATATTCTGTGTGGCGATGACGATGAAGGGGTCGCTGACGGGAACGGTGAAGCCGTCGATGGTCGCCTGCTTCTCGCTCATCGCTTCGAGAAATGCGCTCTGCGTCTTGGGCGTGAGCCGGTTGATCTCGTCGATCAGCAGGAAGTTGGTATAGAGCGGCCCCCTCTTCAAGACAAAATCCCCGCAGGAGGGTTCGAATACGCGAATCCCGATGATATCTGCGGGTTGCACGTCGACGGCGCCCTGAACGCGCTGGAAATGGCAGCCGGAAAATTTCGATATTGCTTTTGCTATCGAGGTCTTCGCAGTGCCGGGAGCTCCCTCGAGCAGGATGTGCCCCTCGCTGAGCAGGCAGAGGTAGATCATCTTGACAACGCGCCAGTTGCCGACGAAGTACTCGGCAAGCTGCTCCTGTGTCTGCTCCCAGCACTCGACGACCTGCTTCAGCTGCTCCTCAATCTCCCTCGCGTCCATGGAACCCTCCGCGCGACATCCGCTGCGCAACCGCCGACAAACCGATGAGAACTGTCAAAATTAATAGTTTAAAAATGTTCGTTTTTTGAATTCCCTCTCGAACGTCGATAACGAGGCCCGAGCTTCCAGTCGCAGTGTGAGCCTGTTCGACGGCGAGGTGAGGGCGGAGCGCGAGAAGGTTTGCGATGAAGCGGGTATTGTCGCGCGACGCTGCAAGCTCCGTCATGCCGTTGATGAAGAGGCTCCCGTCCGCAAGGACGATCACCTCGCCCCCGCCGATCATTTCCCGGGCGAGGACGGCGTGTCTGCCCATCGCTTCGCCCTTGCCGATCTGCCGGTCGCCGTCCTCGTCGATCCACGAAAGGAGCGTCGAAGCCGCCAGAGTCTCGCCTCCCGTCAGTGCGGCAGGGCGGTTGAGGAGGAGCGTATCGACATCCTCAAGGAGCGGGTATTCGGCACTGCTCCGGGCAAGGATGAGGGCCGGATCCTGGTACTCCCTGTCGATGCTGGAGAGATTCCGCGCGCCGATACGGATGGAGGAGCCCAGCGCCGCCAGCAGTTCGTTGCCTGCAAAAGACTCGTCCGCTATGAAGATGGTGTTCCCCCCGGCAAGGTAGTCTTTCAGGGACTCTATCTCCGCGGGGTCGAACGGCCGGTTTGGGGCGATGATGAGGAGGATGGTGTCCCGTTCGTTCCGGATCGCGGTGCAATCCTCCATTATGGCGGCGTGATGCGCCTCGACCTGAGAGAAGAATCCTGATGTCCCGTTCCATTCGACATTGTACCGGCTGTACTCGGCGTCGGTGGTCGTCTGCTGGAAGAGGAGCAGCGTCGCCGCGATGATAACAGCGAAGAGCAGAACAAAGGCAAGCCGATTAATGCCGATCACCCCGGAGGTGCGCCGTCACGGAGTCGAACAGTTCCGTTATCGATGCGTACTCGCCGTCCGATACCGGGATTCTCCCGTATACGTGCCGTTCGTGCGCTGCAACGAACGCCTTGAGGTCGCTCTCCGGAACGCGTCCGTGAAGCAGCAAAAGCACCTCCCGCGGCGTGAGGGTATCGGGCCGGTCCGTGCCGAGGGTTCGTCCCGCTTCTTCCCGGAGCTGCAGGAACCACCGGTGGACGGCCTCCCGTCCCTCCCCGGACGACGTGGGAGGAGTGATGGTCGTGCGAACGGCGGTGTCTGCTACAACCACCGGCGGTTCCTCGTCGGGGGGCAGGGGTTCTTCCGGTGCTTCGTCCCGTCCCTCATCGTGCGATCTTACCGGGCGTCTCCGGGAATGCCGGAAGTAGAGCGCTCCGCCGAGGGAGACGGCGGCGACGAGGCATGCGGTCCAGAGCGTCGTGGTGAGGCGCGGGGTGAGCATATTTTCGATCACGATCTCCTGAATGTCGCTCTCTGAGGGGTTGAGGGGAAGCGAGCCGGGCTCGAACTTCGCCTGGTACGCGTAGGTCGTCGGGTACCAGAGGTAGAACGCCCGCTCGTACCGCCCGGACTCGTTCGTGGTGATCGTTCCGGCAGGAATCGAGAAGACGTACATATCGACGGTGGCATTCCGCACGGGAATTCTCGTGACCGTCCGGAGCGAGACCAGGAACGTTACCAACCGGGAGTCGTCCTGCCGCAGGAGCGTGAGGTCGAGGACGGTATCCTCCGCGACGACCCAAAACGACCCGAGATCCGAGTGGTGCAGGTAATCGGTCGCATAGACCGTATGAACGCCCGCCGGTATCCGCTCGACCAGGAACGCAGCGCTGAAGCATCCTTCCGCGTCGGTCTCGGTGGTGATCGCTTCGGTGCCGTCGACGAAGATCCCGATCGACCGGTTCGCATGCACGGGGCCTGCATGTGTCCCTGAGATCCGGACGACGTCACGGTAGACAGCGGTCTCCGGAGAGACCGTAAGCGAGATCAGGGGACGATCTTCCGGAGAGACGGCGCTGCCGCCGGCGCCGGCGATCATACGGGCGGCCGCCTCCTGCTGCTCCTCCTGATACCGGTCGGCCTTCTCCGCGATCGCCGCAACGTCATCCACGCTCTGCAGGTACCGGGTGGTATCCAGATCGAACCGGTCGCTGATGTCCAGGATCTGCGATTTCTGGGATGCGTACCGGTCCGAGAGATCGCGGATCTTCCGACGTAGTGCTTCTCCTTCGTACACCCTCGACGTGATCTCATAGGGATTGGTCGGGTCGTTCCACCGGATCTCCAGCCTTTCGAGTTCGCCGAACCGTTCCGTCGCGTTTTTCAGCCCGGAGAGATATTCCAGGTTCTTCCGGTTGCACGCGAGGAACGTGTCGATATCGGACTCGTCCATCTCCAGTTCGATCACGAGCCCCCGGAGGTCCTCGATGCCGTCCAGGTACGCACGCAGTTCCTCTTCGGATGCGGGAATGTTGTCCGACGAGAGATACAGCGTCACAGTTCCGGTCGCGTTGAGCAGATCACCCATCGCCTCGAGGACATCCTCCTCGCGCTCCTGCACACTGTGCTTCAGTACGGCGGGATTGAAGTGGTCGTCCGTGGACGATCCGTTCTCGGGGGCGTAAAGGACCGGTGAGGGGGCGACCGCGACGAGGCAGAAGAGAAAGAGTGCCGTGACGAGTGCAAACGCGGCGGCGAAGAGGACCGATCTCATACCAGAATGATCTCCACGACTTTCAGTGCAACGATATACCCGAAGATCGCCACGCCCGCCGCAATGATATACCGGACCCACTGCAGGTACCGTGGCCGGGAGAACACCGGATCGACCAGTACGACGACGACCAGGATCCCGATCAACCACAGGACGAAGAGGATCTCAAGGTTCAGGCTCCGGGCGAGAAGCATGAAGGATACTACGAGAAAGAGCCAGAGGGTCAGGGCACCGAGCGAGATCACCTTCTTTCCGACAGCCATGAGCCAGCATCCTTGCAGTATCGAATTCGTCTGCGGATAGATAGGATATTTATTGCCGACTCTTATGACCCTTTTGCTATCGATCCCGCGCTTGCGACGAGGGGAATTACCGTATGCACTGCGCTCGTCGACGGAGCGTCGCCGTCCCGGTCGTCCGGCACGGGTGCCGGCGATGCAAGGAACTCCCGGATCTTCCTCTTGAGCGCCTCGCCCTCGTAGATCTTCGTATTCGTTTCGTATGGGTTCGATTCGTCGAGCCAGTTGATCTCAAGGCGCTGCAGCCGCTCGATCCGATCGTCGTCCGGGAGGATCGCGAGAGCACCCCGGTTCCGCCCGGCAGCGTCGAGGAACTGCTGCATCTCGGGCTCGGTCATGCAGAGGTTCAGCACGACGACGCTGACGGCGCCGGAACGCTCCATGATGCGATCGATCTCGGCGGCATGCCGCCTGTAATCGCCGGAGACGTCTTCCGGGGAGAGAGTGACGGTGAGAGTCTCCCGCCCCGGATCGTACGCGACGCCGGGCGGTGTCGCGATCTCTCCCGCGCCCGGGAGGAGGAGCAGAACGGCGACGAGAGCCGCTGCTGCTACGGCAGGGACGAGCCGGAGAAAGGGCGTGGTCCGGTCAGGTGCGGGTCTCATTCTTACTCACCACGGCGTGCCGATCGATCTGCATCGACAAAAGACCCATATTCGCGCACGGAACGATGAGGCTTTCGCAACGAAGGCCCCCGCCGTCTTTCGAATCCGGCAGGGTTAAACCTTCCCGGCACCATCTGTTATGTAAATGGGGCCTGTCTTCTGAAAGGAAGGCTGTTCGCAACCGATCGTGTTGGAAACGGAGTAGCGATGAGTCTGGCCGCGATCCACACCGAACTGAAGTACGCACTCTCGGTCGGCAGGGATGCCCTGTACCGCAGGTGCTCCGCCACCGGTACTCTCCGGCACCGGGACCTCCTCTTTTTCGCCAGCTATCTTCGGCCGGTGGCGGGACTCGGAGCACTCTCGCTGACCCTCCTCCTGGTCGCAACCGCACTGCGGGCGGTCGTCCCCCTGAGCGGAAAGATCCTCGTCGACAACATTCTGCTCGGATCGGGGCCCGAGAGCCTCGAAGCGTCACTGCAGGCACTGCACCTCGGATTTCTCGCCCCTCTCGCCGACCTCGCCGCCGGTTCGGTGACCGGGCTCGTCGCGGCGCTCTGCGGCGTGATGATCGCCATCGGCACCATAGGATTCGTGCAGCGGTACGTTGCGATCAGGTTTCAGCAGGAACTGTCGTTCCGGCTCCACACCTCGCTCTTCGACCACGTTCTCCGGTTTCCGCTCTCCTACTTCAAGAAACATCATACCGGCTACATCATGGCCAGGGTCTCCGACGACGTGGACGCGGTGCAGGCCCTCTTTGCGCAGCTGACGTTCCAGGTCTTCACCAATGCAGCTCTCCTCGTCATCTCGCTCGCCATCCTCTTCATGCTCAACCCCGGGCTGACGATCGTCATCGCAGGCCTGTGCCCGGTATACGCCCTTGCGAACCTGCTCTTCCGCAAGAGGGTCTATGCAAAGGCCTATACGGAGAGGGAGGCCACTGCCGACGTAAAGCGGGGGCTGCAGGAGGTGATCGCCGGTATCGATCTCGTGAAGTCCTTCTCGTCCGAGGACCGTGAGGTCGAACGCTTCTCAGGTCGGTTGCGGAACGTCTTCGATCTGCGCCTGCAACAGTCGATCCTGCAGACCGCCTCCGGCTCGTCCGTCTCCGGGCTGTACTTCCTCGGCTCGCTCGTCGTCCTCTGGTTCGGCGCAGAGCAGGTGCTGCACGGGTCGATGACGATGGGCGACTTTGTTGCCTTTTTTGCCTATGCCTCCATGATCTCCGGGGTCGCGATCGCGCTCTTCACGCTCCCCGCTGCCATACAGCCCACAATCGCATCTGCAAACCGGGTCCGCGAACTCTTCTCCATGGCTCCCGAAGACGGGGTCGGCTGCGACCAAAGCGCCCTTCGCCGCCTGCCCGAGGTAAATGGCCGGCTTGCGTTCTCGGACGTATCCTTCTCCTACGATTCGCAGAAGCCGGTGCTCAGAGACGTCTCCTTCACGGTCAACCCCGGTGAAATGATTGCCATCAGAGGCCTGAGCGGCGGCGGCAAGACTACCCTGATCAACCTTGTCCTGGGATACTACGCCCCGCAGTCGGGCAAGATAACGCTCGACGGAACGAGCCTCGCTGCCCTGGACCTGCGCTGGCTCAGGAGCAACATTGCCGCGGTCGCGCAGGAGACCTTCCTCTTCAACGACACCGTCGGGAACAACATCCGGTACGGCAACCCGGGCGCGTCGCACGCCGAGGTCGTCCGGGCGGCAAAGCTCGCGCATATCCACGATGCAATATCGCGCCTTCCTGCAGGCTACGACACGATCGTCGGCGAGCGGGGAGCATATCTCTCCGAAGGGCAGCGCCAGAGAATTGCGATCGCCCGTGCATTTCTGAAGGATGCCCCCGTGCTTATCCTCGACGAGCCCACCTCCGCCCTGGACGAGGAGACCGAAGTTCGGATCTGCGGGTCATTGCGTCTCCTCGCCCGGGGCAGGACAACGATCATCACCTCTCACCGCACGCCGCTCCTGGCGACAGCGGACCGCGTCTACCACCTCGAAGAGGGGAGACTGGTCCCGGACGAAGACTTCACGGCGGGCGCGGAAGGGTGTCGCGATCGAGGATGAGCCCGAACGGAGGGGAGAGACGCCATTCCCGATCGGCAGGGCGCAGCAGACCGATCATCCGCCGTCCGGAGAAGAGGTGCAGCTCGGTCCCGTCCGCCCGTTTGAACTCGACGACCCTGACCCTGATGAAGGGTGAGAGGAGACGCCGTACGCTATTCGGGAGAGCGACGTCCCGACATCCGCGCCGGAGGAGGTGCCAGAGCAGGCGGCGGCGCCGGTGATACCCGCGCAGGAGAACGGCCGACCAGTGGCCGATCCGTCCGCCTGGCACCCGGACGCGCCTCCCCCTGCGCTCGACCGCGATCACCCGCCCTTCGACGGCATCGATCGGTAGCGGCTGCTCGTCGACCGACGGGTTGGCATCGCCGCGGGTGGTGAAGCCCATCCCGGAAACGCCGCAGATGCGGTGGACGATCCAGCGCCCGTCCTTTTCGGAGCGGAAGAGCACGACGTCGCCGCGCCGGAGTTGGCCGCGCCGGTGGGCGGAGCAGACGACGATGTCGCGGTCCCGGAGGGTCGGGTACATGCTCCGCCCGGTGTACACGACCGTCCCGGGCAGTCGCCCCTCGCCGGTCATCCCGCTCTCACCTCCTCCGGGGGAGCAGCAGCCGCCATCGTTTCCCAGAATCTCCCCTCGAGCGTCGCACGCAGGCGAAAGGCCGGGACGGCGGCGGCCAGAGACCACGCGTTCAGAAACACCTGCCGCCGCAGCGCCGCTGCACCGCCGGGATCTCCGGCGCTGCAGAGCAGATCGCACTTGTCTGCGGCTGAGCGGTAGAGGGCGGCGGCTGCAGCGCCGGGCGAGACGGGGACCGCTTCGTCGACGGCCGACTGCTCGAGAAAGAACACTCCCCCGACCGGGACATGCCGGTCGATCCGGCGCCACTCCCCGCGCTCTCCGTCCCGGATGTGGTCGCTCCAGGTCGGCAGTGCATGGGCCCGGTAGCCCGCATCGGTCTTCACGGCAAGGACGAGATCGTCGCACCACGACCGCCACGGCGGTGGCACCCGTCGGGCGCAGGTGGTCTTTCCCGTGTTTCCACGGCCCGCGATCAGGTAGCCCGAACCGTCCAGCGAGACGAGAGCGGCGTGGAGCGGCAGGCCTCCCGACCGCAGCGCGTGCAGGAAGATGCCGTACGAAACGCCGTCCATCTGGATGATCTCCCTGATACGTCTCTCGTGCTCTTTGTGCTTCAGCCGAATAGACGCCCCGAGATCGCTGTCGCGCTCCCGGTCGAGCAGCCCGCAGACGACCGCCCCGCTCCGGAAGTGATGCCGCAGCCGCACCCAGGGAAGGGCGTACTCGATCCAGCCGTCCCCCGCACCGCGGCGGCCGAAATTTCTCCCGGTCTCGCGCCCGACGAAGCAGGTAGGAGGGGTGCATTCCCGCACGCGTTCAAGGCCGGTGATGGAGGCAAAGCGATCGGTCCATGCGCCGAGTTCCTCCTCAAAGCAGAGGGTCAGGCGCTGCCCGTCGGCGAGGGTGCACGCGTAGTTCCGGGCGAGGGGATCGGCTGTCATTGGTTCGGGAGTCTGCAATCGGTCTTCGGGAGAACGACCCTCACCGGATCACGGCCAGAAGTCGAGCAATCCGCCGCTGCACTTCCACTTGGAGATCACGCCGAAACCCTGCCGGCATTCTCCCCCGAGCCACCACCCGGAAGCGCCGTATCCGTCCGCACAGTCCGGCCCCCAGCCCTGGTGGCCGGGGATACTCCCGCTTGCGCACCCGCCGTACGCAGCAATTTCCGCCCCGCCGCCGAATGTATCCCCGTGACTGACCGCCAGAGTGCCTTCGCGAAGCGGGAATAATCGGGGAGTCTCGTAGTTTCTGCGAACCATGGTATCTCATCGTTTTTGCAGGTTTTTTCCGTCTGTCGGAGCACTTTCTGCAGATACGAGCCCCGCTGACCGCCCGGTCGGGATCAATTGAAATTATTTACTTCTAGTGTATGATATAGGTTGTGCCGGATTCCGGGTGCACCCGTAGTGCAGGATGAGGATTTTGAGAACAGATATTCCGCAAAACCCGTCTGTTCGAGGGCAGTGTATCCCCACCGAAAATATCTCCGCGGAGGGGGATATTTACCGAACGCATAGTATTATCAGTCCGGATTAGAAATGAAAACCAGGAGGAGGGCACATACGGTACGATTGAGGCATTTGCGGTGGCGTTTGCCGATACGAACCGATCGAGCGGAGGGCAAGAGGAGATGACGCCTGAAACGCCCGGGGCACCAGGGGCATATCCGCTCAGAATGGTGTACGTCTACCTCACGCGCGACTGCAACCTTGCCTGCCGCCACTGCTGGATAGCGCCGAAGTACCAGCGTTCGGGTGTTGCCGCCAACTACCTGCCCCTCGATTTCTTCACCGCCATCCTCGACGAGGCGCAGCAGCTCGGAGCTCAGGCCGTCAAACTGACCGGCGGCGAACCGCTCCTGCACCCGGAGATCGGCGCCGTCATCTCCCGCGTCGGAGACTTAGGGCTCCGCCTCACCATAGAGACGAACGGCACGCTCGTGACGCCGCAGATCGCAGCGGATATTGCCGCAGGAAAACAGCCGTTCGTATCGGTGAGCCTCGACGGGGGCGACGCCGCCGTTCACGAGGGCGTGCGCGGCGTCCGGGGCTGTTTCGATGCGGCGTGCACCGGGATCACGCTCCTGAGCGACGCCGGCATTGCACCCCAGGTCATCATGACGGTCATGCGTGCCAACCGGGATCACGTCAGGCACGTCGTGCAGCTTGCCGAGTCGCTCGGTGCGGGCTCCGTCAAGTTCAATATGCTCCAGCCCTCCGGGAGGGGAGAGGAGATCTGGCGCGACGGCGGAGCGCTCACGGCCGGCGAGTACCTCGAGATCTTCCGGTGGATCGAGAATCATCTCGCGCCCACGACCGCCCTTCGCCTCTACTGCGACTACCCGCCGGCATTCCGCCCGCTCAGCCGGATATTCTGCCGGGACGGCGACGGCTGCGGCGTCTGCGGGGTCCACGGGATCATCGGAGTGCTCTCCGACGGGCGGTACGCGCTCTGCGGCATCGGCGAGACGACGCCGGACCTGGTGCTCGGCTCCCACCCCCACGACTCGCTTGCAGCCGTGTGGAGAGACGCTCCCGTGCTCGGTGCGGTCAGGAAGGGAATTCCGCGCAACCTGAAAGGCATCTGCGGCGAGTGCGCTCTGAACCGGCTCTGCCTCGGGAGCTGCGTGGCACAGAATTACTGCCGAAGCCGCGATCTTCTCGCGCCGTTCTGGTTCTGCGAGGAGGCGGAAAAACAGGGACTCTTTCCTGAGTCGCGGCGGATCGGATCGGTCCGGAACGGCGGCGCCGATCGTTAGGCCGCGCTTTCGTTCGCCGTCAGCCACGCGTAGGTCGCGCTCCGATCGTGCAGGTGGGCAACGATGTAGTTGTACCGCGGCTGGTCTCCGGTCTTTGCGGCATCGAGAAGGGCCTGGTGGATGGCAAGCATCTCGGCGCACCTGCCGTAGATCTTCCCGCCCGGGGATATGGGAATCACGCAGACGTCCTCTGCCGGTGGCATCCCTCCCGGAGGAACGCCGACGAGGCTCTTTTCCGTGGTTTCGATGATTGCGTATCCCGAATCTCCAAATGTGGCGTCTGGGGAGGCGACGCCGACCGCAACGTGGTTTGCCTCGCCGAAGTAGAAGAGGGCGACGCCGTACCCTGCGCGGTCGAGCAGCGCCGCCAGGAGAAGACTCCGATCGTCGCAGTCCCCCCGTCCGTCGACGACGGTCTCGACGGGGTACCGCGGCTGGGCATAGTCCGACGCATACGGCAGGCTCTGCACGAAAGCGGTCAGCAGTTCAACGTACTCGTCGTCGTCCAGATCCGACCCTGCCCGGATCTTCTCGAATTCCCCGAGAAGGTCGGTATAGAGAGCGTCCTGCTGAGGATCTGCCATGAAGGATCCGTAGTAGCCGACCAGCCACCCGTCCGGTCCCGTGCCGGAGCGTATCGTCGCCACTTTACTGGCATTCCGTGCCCCGAGATAAACGGACCTGTCCGCACGCACGCTGACGGTCCGCACCTCCTGCATGAACGCAAAGCGGAAGGTCAGCTCCTCGAACCCCCCGACGCCCGGTTCCGGAACGATTGCAGGAATGGCGATGACACCGTCCCCGCCGACCGTGTCTGCAGCTCCTGCTGCCTCGGCCATGCAGATCACCGTGCATAGCACACGCAGAATCTTCATCGGTCGGCTTACAGACATCGAAACGGAAAAGGCAGGCATTGGAATCGATTACCTGCTATTTTATCACACCAATATTTAAAAGTTCCTCACTTGGATAAACAGATAAGATCATCCTTAGCGATAATTAGAAAAGTTATGTACTATCGATTAACGAGAGGTGGGATACCTGCCGCGGCACCATTGGGAAAAGTAGATTTACCCTCATATGCAACAGGTGAACATGCCCGATGAAGAGAAGGTTTATTCTGCAATCATTGGGGCTTTGAAAGAGAATCCGCGTGGCATGTCAATGAAGCAGATTGCCGAATCCGTCGGTGTCAACAGGATTACCATGGCCCGGTATCTCGATACGCTGCAGATGTCGGGGCAGGTCGAGATGGAGCCGCAGGGTCCTGCAAAACTCTATTACCTCTCACACAGGGTCCCTATATCCGCAATGCTGGATTTTTCCTCGGATTTTGTCGTCGTCCTGGACACACGGCAGAAGATCGTCCAGGCGAACGCAAAGTTCCTGCAGCTCGTAGAGAAGACGCGCGACGAACTCGCCGACGAGCACCTCCACCGGATACTCCGCCCGGATTCCACCGAACAGGATCTGGATGCGGCGATAGCCCGGGCGCTCGAAGGAAAAGAGGTCGTCGAAGAGATCGCGATCCGGAAAGGAGAGGAGAACCTCTCGTTCAGGATGAAGATCGTGCCCACGGTCTTCACGGACGGTTCGCCGGGCGTGACCCTGATCCTCGACGACGTCACGGAGTACCAGCGTTCGCTCGACGCCCTACTCGAGAGCGAGAGAAAATACCGGCTCCTTGTTGAAAACATCGGGGAGCTGCTGGTCAATATGGAAAGACTCGACCAGCTGAACAACCAGGTCCGAAACCCCCTGCAGATGATCGTCGGGCTTGCAGGCCTCGAGGGCGGAAAGATCGCCGACGTCATCTATAAACAGGCAAAGGAGATCGATGCAATCGTGCAGGAGCTCGATCTCGGGTGGCGTTCGTCGGAGAACATCAGGGAGTTCGTGAAGCGTTTTTCCGCTGTTCCGAAACCGGAATAACCGGCAGGCCGAAGAAGGGGAGACCGCTTTTCGTACTAAAATACCGGGTTGGAACGGCCGAAATCCGGAAACTATTTATTTCCTTAGAAAGAAACTTCTGCACGCGACGGAGATCCGCCGATTGCAGCATCCAATCCGAACCATCATCGCTTTTGGAACATGACCGCCGGAAACATCAGAAGCATCGGGCTGCTTGCCCTCATCCTTGCAGGGTGCGTGGCTGCCTGCGGCGCAGTCACTATCGGAGAATGGCCTGAAAAGATACGGGAAGGCGACCCGATCCACGTCGCGATCGACGGTCTGGGTGCCGGGCAGGCATTCACCACGAGGATAGAGAGTGCGGTGATCGACCTCGACGGCCGGCAGACGTTCGAATTCAGCCAGAACAATTTTACCATGCCCTTCACCCTGCGGGGCGGCGGTATCAGAGTGGAGGTGAGCAGGGCAAAATGGGCCGTTCTGGAGATCTCCTATCCGGACGGGTCAACCTCGGTGACGCGCTCCGACCCGCCCGACAGCCTGATCGTCATCCGGAAAAACACCACGATCGCCAGCGGAAGATACGGCTACATTACAATCCGGGGAGAGGCCGAAGACGGAGAGCAACAGGTGACCGCCAGCCTGGAGCTGAACGGCACGACGGATGCCGCCGTCAATACGACCGTGATGGACTTTACGATCCTGGGGATTGCAGAAGGTGCGATTCCCATCCGCGCCCTCGTCGACGCGCAGGAATATCTCCAGACGATCGTCCGGGTGGTACGCCCGACGCCGACACCTGCCCCGGACACGGGCGACGGAAGCGACGATACCCGGCTGGCGGTTACACCGAATGCAACGCCGACGGCGGCCGTCGAAGCGATCGAGACCTTCGACCCTGCAGCCGCCCAGGACGGTCTTCCGGTCGTCATCTGGTCCACCGACATGCAGATGTTCATCGTCCTCGCACCCGGCACCACGGTCACCGCAGCCGGCGGAGAGCGGATCGATCCTGCAACGGAGATCGTCCTGCAGCCGCTTACGGGAGACGGCATCCCGGGAGGTTTCCCGGAGGGCGTCGAACCGTACGGCCGGAACGTCTACGGCTGCCTCCCGCAGAACATAACAACGTCCGCGCCTTTCACGGTTACGTTTTCCCTGACCGGAGATGCGTGGAACGCGGTAACCGGGAGGAATCCGGTCATCCGGGAGTACGACGGCAAGCTCGCAGCCTGGAGAGAACTGCAGACAGAGACCGATCCGGCGACCCGCTCGGTCTATGCCCGGACGGAGCGGTTCGACACGATCGGCCTCTTCGTTGCGGTGCAGCCCCTTCCGACGGAAGATACCGCGGAGACGGGAGTCCTGCCGCTGCTCATCCTCCTGTTTGCCATCCCGGCGCTGCTGGCAGTGCTGTATCTCCTCAAAACCCGAAGACGGGAAAAGTGAACGAAACGACCACCGTCTCCGGCCGCTTATTCCGGGAGGCGTCCGCCGTCTTCGAGGAATCTCTTCAGGCAGCCGTCGGGGGCCGGCCCATACGCCTCCCCGGTAAGGGTGTAGGCAAGAGCGGGGCACCCTCCGCGGCAGTACGGAAGGTACTCGCACCGCCTGCAGGACTCGAACGAGGAGAGCGGAATCGAGCTGCGTTCCCGGAGCCGGTCCAGCGCAGGATGCATCTGCCAGACCCCCTTCAGGCTGTCCCGGTTGATCGTCCCGAGCTCGATATGGGGCAGCTGCAGGCAGGGAACGAAGACGCCGTCGGCCCTGACCGCCAGCTTCGAGTACGGCCCGCTGCAGGAGGCCAGAAAGCCGCATCCGTTCCGGAACCCGGGAGCACCGTCCGCCCGCATCTTTTCCATATCCGTCCACATCCTCGCATCGGCAAGCGGGCCGGCCTGGGCGGAGATTCTGCCGTTGTATTCCTCGTTTAACCGGAGAAGGGTTTCCATGGCATAGACCCGATCCTCGACGGTGAGCTGCACGTATGCTGCATTCGACCGGCACAGGCCCAAATAGGAGGCCGCATTGGTCGAAAACGAGGGAAGGCCGAGTTCGTCGAGCAGAAACGCTGCAATGCCCTCCAGGTTGCGGACGTTATGCTGGTGGAGCGTCACCCGCACCGGCACCGGCAGGCCGTGCTCCCGCAAAATCCCGATGCCCCGCACCGCCTTTGCAAAGGTCCCGCTCCCGCGGCAGGAATCGTGAGTCTCGGGCCGGGAACCGTCGATGGAAACCTGAACGCCGTCACACCTGCCGGTTGCGGCAAGGTGCGTCGCAATATCGTCGGTAACAAGCGTTCCGTTCGAGAGGATGGCGAACCGCATGCGGTTCGCACCGATGGCGTCGATGATCTCGGGAAGGTCCCTGCGCATGAACGCCTCCCCCCCCTCGAGGGTGACCCGCATCACCGTGCAGTCGCCCAGCTCTTCGATGAAGCAAAACCAGTCCTCCGTGGGAAGATCGCGAGTGACGTCGCCGGCACTGGTGAAATGGCTGCAGTAGGCACATTTCAGGTTGCACCGGTTCGTGATTGCGATGTCGACGGATCTCGGGGTCCTCGGTATGCGGATCATTGCCGGTTCACTTCAAAACCCGCATACCCCCTGTCCACGAGGTCATCGAGAAATGCTGCGACCTCGTCGGAGACGGTCTCGGGCACGTCGTCAAAGGCCGATCGCAGGCCGGCGATGAGTTCTGCGAACGTTTTTGAACCGTCCAATTCCTTCCAGACATGTGCACCAACCGGATTGACGCCGTAGGATTCGCCGGTGTCGGGGTCGAAGAGGAGCGCCCAGTCGTCGAACTCTTCCCGAAAGACGATAGAGGGGTTTGCAACGGGCAGCCGGCTGTACTCCATACTACGTCAACAACGAGTCCTCCTATAAATTTGCCGATCCGGGGATGCCGCACTGCCGCGTCCGACAGGATTACAAAAGGAAATAGCATACGTATCCGCCGAGTGGAATACTCCATGCACAGACCATCACCCGGTTCCGGCGGCATGGCCCTGCGACCCGTCGCGAACGTCCGGAATACCGTACAGGAACCCTTCCTCGTCGCCGGCAGCCCCATCATCGACATCAAGTCCTACGTCCCGGCCCGGTTCCCAAAGGGCCCGCCCCCGCCGACGCGGCGCCTTTGAGCGCATGTTCGAGCAGCGTCGCCGTGTTCCATGTCTTCCGTGGACTTCCGTTGACGCCAAGGACCGTTGTCATGTCTCGCCACTCCACCCACCGCACCTTCCGATCGAGGTCCGGGTCACGCCGTGCCGGAACTGTGGGCACCTCATCGGGGTACTCCAGCGGCGTGACGGCAACGATCTCCTTTTCAGCAGGGATATCGAGGATCGTGCGCAGCGACTGCTCGTCCTGTAGCGGCCCGGTCATCCAGCAGGTGCCGAGCCCGAGCGCGGTCGCGGCGAGCAGCAGGTTCTCCGTCGCGGCACTCGCGCTCTCGATGTTCGCCCTGCGGAAGTTCGGGGCGTCGGCCGCATCGGTCAGGACGACGATCGCCGCCGGTGGATCGCCTCAAAGACGTCCATATTCACGCACGCTCCTTACCGCCACGCCACCTGCACCGGGTTGCGGCGGGGGATGCCCGGGGGTGCGTGTTGCGGGTTGCCAAAGAGCATCGCGTAGGCGAACTTCCGACCTGTGGGGATGCCGAATTCCTTCTGGAGCGGCTCGTAGGATGCGGCGGCCATCGAGACGAACCCGGCCCAGCAGGTGCCGATGCCGAACGCCGGAGCGGCGACATCGAAGTGCGTCATCGCGATGATCGCGTCCACGGACGCGACCGGGTTCCCTTCCGGGATATGGGCGACGAGAAGGTGTGGGGCGCCGCGGCAGATGACGTCGTTGCCCGCCTCCCAGGCACGGATGAGCCCCGGCACGTAGCCGCTCATCGGATGGGTGCTCTCCACCAGACCCTTCATCCACGCGATCGTCAGCCCGGCAACCTTCCGGACCTTCTCCGGGTCGTGGACGACGATCCACCGGACCGGCTGTCCGTTTCCTCCCGACGGTGCATACCGGATGACGTCGAGGACCGCGAGGATCGTCTCCCGGGGAACGGGCTCATCGGTGTAGCGGCGCACCGACCGGCGCTTCCGCAGGTAGACGCCGAGATCGCCGGGCGGGAGCGTGCCCGCACCGGCCGGGACATCCACCTTCTCCTCCGGCCTGACGTTCAGGGTAAGCGCCTGCGCCGGGCAGAAAGCCTCGCAGTGGCCGCAGGCGACGCAGATGCCGGCCTTCTCCTCAGGGACCCCCGGGAGGGTGTCTTCGTCCGCGGCACCGACGATTGCCGTCGGGCAGACGGCCGAGCAGACCCCGCAGCGGGTGCAGAGGGAGCTTCCCGGCGTCAACGCGAAGATGCTCACCCGGCAGCTCCGGGAACTGGAGGGGGACGGGGTCGTGCGGCGGACGGTCTACCCCGAGGTGCCGCCCCGGGTGGAGTACGCCGTCACCGAGTTCGGCAGGACCCTCCTCCCGATCATGGAGGCGCTCTGCGCCTGGGGAACGCAGTACCTCGGGATAGACGACGCGGCCGCGCCGGGGTGCCCGGCGAAGGTGGGGAGAGAGAAGGCATGATCGCACCGGCGCCTCACGTCGAGTACCGCACCACGGACATCGCCGGCATCGAGGTTATCCGCCCGCTCTGGGCCGGACTGAACGCCCACCACCGTGCCCATGCCCGGGCGTTCCGGGACCTGTACGAGCGGATAACCTTCGACGACCGGAAGGCGTACTTCGCCGGGGTGGCGGCGGTCGGGGCCCTGCGGATCGATCTCGCCTTCGATCCGACGGCGGAGAAGTGCGTGGGCTACTGCATCAGTTCGCTCTCGCCGGAGTCGGCGGGCGAGATCGAGTCCGTCTATGTCGACGAGGCATACCGCTCGCAGGGTGTCGGCACGGCACTCGTCCGCCGGGCACTTGCGTGGCTTGACGCGAACGGTTCGGCCGTAAACCGGGTCTCGGTCGCCGACGGGAACGAGGAGGCCTTCCCGTTCTACCGGAAGTTCGGGTTCTACCCCCGCCGAACGGTACTCGAGCAGGTCGGGAGAGTGCACCCCCGCGGCCGGCCGGAGACACGAGATCCCCTGGTGTGGTGTGCAGTATACGGGAGATGTGCGCCGCCGACCGGGAAGAGATCCGCCGGATCTATCTCGAGGGGATCGCCACCGGCAACGCGACGTTTGAGTCGGAGGCACCTTCATGGGAGCGCTGGGATGCGGGCCATGTTCGGTCCTGCCGCCTCGTTGCGGCCAATGGCCGGAGGGTAGTTGGCTGGGCGGCGCTCAGTCCCTCTTCCGGGCGCCCGGCCTACGCCGGTGTCGCGGAGGTCAGCATCTACGTCGAGAACGATGCCCGGGTGCTGGGGGTCGGGAGCGCGCTCTTATCCGCACTCATCGCCGCATCGGAGCAGGAAGGGTTCTGGACGCTCCAGGCAGGCATCTTCCCGGAGAACGAAGCGAGCCTTACCCTCCATGCAAAGGACGGCTTCCGCGTCGTCGGCCGCCGCGAACGTCCGGGCCGGATGAAGGACGGCAGATGGCGGGACGTACTGCTTATCGAGCGGAGGAGCAGGAAGATAGGCCTCTGACCCGCCCGCCGGACCCGATCGATTCGGATTCAGGCGCTTTTGCCGCTGCCGGTGCTCCGGTACAGCTCCGATCCTCCCAAACAGCCTGCCACATCGCTTATCCCTCATCCCTTCGTAGATCTCCACATGGACCCGATCATCGAAGCGATACGGCAGGAGTTCGCGGCGCACGCGGACCCGGTGATCCGGGAGAATGGTCAACGGTTCTTCAAGGAGGAGGTCCGGTGCTACGGGATGAAGACGGCAACCGGAATCGCGATTGTAAAGGAGTACTGGAAGGAGGTCAAATCCCGCGAGAAAGAGGAGATCTTCGCCCTCTGCGAGGAACTCTATTCGTCGGGGATGATGGAGGAGGCGTTCGTCGTCTCCGAATGGGCTCCGCGGCTCGCCGACCGCTACGAGCCCGGCGATATCGCCGTCTTCCGGCACTGGATCGAGACCTATATCACCAACTGGGCCACCTGCGACGGCCTCTGCAACCACGCCGTCGGGGACTTCATCGTGCGGTACCCGGAGAAGATCGAGGAACTGAAGCGCTGGACGCAGTCGGAGAACCGCTGGATGCGGCGGGCGGCGGCGGTCTCGCTGATCGTGCCTGCGAAGCGCGGAGAGTTCCTCGCCGAAGCCGTCGAGATTGCCGATCTCCTCCTGACCGACACGGATGACCTGGTGCAGAAAGGCTACGGATGGCTCTTAAAAGAGGCGAGCAGAAAGCACACGGACGAGGTCTTCTCCTACGTCATGGCAAACAAGAGGGAGATGCCCCGGACGGCGCTCCGGTACGCGATCGAGTTGATGCCGAAGGACCTGAAGGCCGAGGCGATGAAAAAAGATTGGTGAGGGGTGGCGAGGCTCAGAACCTGACCCCGGGAGCCTCGGCTTCCCGCATGTTGTACTCCAGGGTCCAGAAGTACGCCTCGCCGTGGGCCACGCGGAAGACGGCTAGTTTGGGGTCGTCTGCACCGGAGACCCCGATCTGGAGGAGCCACGGCCGCTCTTTGACAAGCCGCTCTTTTAAGGCCGCGTCGTCGACAAACTCGATCGCTCCCGCAATCCGCATCATCATTCCTTTACCCTCGGGATTGTAGAAACAGAGCTCGACCTTCGGGTTCTTGGTGAGCTGCTGCCAGACGGCCTTCGGGGTTCCGGTATGGTAATAAAACCCGGTCGCATCGGCAAACCACATGGCAAACGCCCGGACCCGGGGCTGGTCGCCGTCCATCGTCGCGATGTAGGTCACGGGGTTGGCGTTTGCGAACTTCACGCATTCGGAAAAGTCCATTCTCCTTCCTCATGCATCAATACGGAGAGGAAGTAAAAAATGTTTCCGGGCTGCCTCAGGCGGAATCCGGCGGGAATACCTCGCGGGCCAGCCTCCGCGCCTCGTCGAGCCAGGCCCTGCGCTGCCCGTCGGTGCTCGTGACCACAACGGAGAACATCCGGCGATGAACGGCCGGAATTCCGCAGAACGTGCAGATACAGTCCTTCCAGAGCCGTTCAAGGGGATCGCCGAAGACATCGAGTTCCCTCTGCCTTGGGGTGTTCGAGGTAATGAATAAATTTTACATCTCATAACGTGAAGCTGAATGTGATGAAGAGCCCTTTTCACGTCATGATTATCCCCACGCTCGGTTGCCCATCCAGATGCCACTACTGCTGGAGTTCTGATGAAAGGTCTCCGAAGATGAGTATCGAGACCGTCCGGGAGATAACGGAGTGGCTCAAGGACTACCAGTCCAACCAGATCACCATCACCTTCCACGGGGGAGAGCCGCTCCTTGCAGGCGCGGACTTTTACCGGCAGGCTCTCCCCATCCTCTCCGAGGGGCTCGCCCATCTCGAACCGACGTTCGCCCTGCAGAGCAACCTCTGGAAGCTCACCCCGGAGATGGCAAAGGTTTTTGCAGAATACCATATTCCCATCGGCTCCAGCATCGACGGCCCCGAGGAGATCAACGACGCACAGAGGGGAAAGGGCTACTACCAGAAGACCATGCGGGGGTATGAGATCGCGACGGAGAACGGACTTGAGGTCAGGTTCATCTGCACGTTCACCTGCCGGTCGGTCGAGCATAAGGAGGAGATCTTCAACTTCTTCCTGCAGAGGGGGTTCCCGCTCAAACTGCACCCGGCGCTGCCGTCGCTCCGGAGCGATGACCCGAAAGAGTGGGCGCTCGAGCCGGAGGCCTACGGGGAACTGCTGGTCTACCTCCTCGATAAGTACCTGGAGAACCTGGGCAACATCGAGGTCATGAACATCAACGACCTCTGCAGGTGCATCTTTACCCGGCACGGCACCGTCTGCACGTTCGTGGACTGCATGGGAAGCACCCTTGCCTTCGGGCCGGACGGGAGCATATACCCCTGCTACCGCTTTGTCGGGATGCCGGAATACGTGATGGGCAACGTCTACGACCGTCCCACCCGCGAAGACCTCGCCCAATCAGACGCCTGGAAACTCATGCACGCGTTCAAGGAGTACGTCGACCGCGAGTGCGGAGAATGCCCCCATATTAAGTACTGCCGGGGCGGGTGCCCCTACAACGCGATAGCGCCCACGGACGGCGAGATCCGGGCCGTCGATCCTCACTGTATCGCGTACAAGCGGATATTTGACGAGATCACCGACCGGCTGAATAACGAGATGTACGGTTCTCCGGATATGGAGATAGGCGGGTTCGGTTCGCCATTCGGGCGGAAGAAAAAACCCGGGATCATGTCGATCTTGCAGGCGATGGCGACGAAATGAGCTCCCCGACTACCCTTTCTTTTGTCAGGATCAGCCCCGTGGCGCGTTAACGTCGTTAACAGCGGCTCCGGACACTGCACGAAGCCCGGTACGACCGGACCTGTACATGAACTATCAGGGAGGAGACGCTATCCCCTTACCATGCGTGGAACCGATCTCACGGACAGCAGCCGGACGACTGCAGGGATACTGCTCTTTCTGCTCCCGGCCCAGTTCATAATCGCTCTTGTGGCCGGCGCGGCCATCGCGCCCGGGTATAGCATCAACACGAATGCGATCAGCGACCTCGGCGTGATCGACACGACGGCGTGGCTCTTCAACGCCTCCCCTTCATGGCAGGCCTCCTGAATATCGTCGGCGGCGGTGATGCGGCAGTCAGGGCAGGTTCGGGCAAGTTCGACCGTCTGCATCCCGGCCCCGCACCCGATATCCAGGATCTTCGGCCGGGCCGGGAGGTCGGCGAGCATCGAGAAAGCTTTCCGGGTGCACTCGTTGCTCCCCGGCCCCCTGGCGGGGCAGGCCCTCGTGCATGGTAAAAATGAAAGGGGTTTCCATGAAAGTAATGCGTCGCGCGGCTCTATAACCTATACGGTCGGAATTGCTTCCAAACGTCGCGAGACTGCGTCCATGCCGAACCCGGGGTTATAGGGAAGGATTACAGGCCCACCATCCCCATGACCGGGAGGGGGATCGGGGCGGCCCCAACTGCCAAAACCCGCATCCCGCCAGAGCTAAATATCATCGCCGCCCAATCATGCGTATGGAACGAAAGACCCCCGCCACCGAACTCCGGGACCGTATGGAGCGGTTCCGGCTCCGTATGGACGCGGAGAACCCGTCATGGGAGTTTGCCGCAATCTTTGGCAGGGTAAACCAGTTCTATTTCACCGGGACGATGCAGGACGGGGTTCTTCTGATCCCCCGCGGCGACGAGGCCGTGCTCTGGGTGCGCCGGAGTCTCGAGCGGGCGCTCGACGAGTCGCTCTTCCCCGATATCCGGCCGATGAAGAGTTTCCGCGATGCGGCATGCGGGATGGGCGCGTGTCCGGCGACGGTTCACGTGGAGACGGAGACGGTGCCCCTCGCACTGCTCGAGCGGTTCCGGAAGTATTTCCCCTTCCGCGAGGTGAGACCGCTCGATGCACAGGCGGCAAAGATCCGGTCGGTCAAAAGCGCCTACGAGATCGCGATAATGGAGCAGGCCGGCAGGATTCACCGGCACGTACTGGAAGACTGCGTCCCCGGGATGCTCCGGGACGGGATGAGCGAGGCTGAACTGGGGGGCGAGGTCTTCTCCCTCATGGTCCGGGAGGGGCATCACGGCATCACCCGGTTCGGGAGGTTCGGGACGGAGATGGTGCTGGGACAACTCGGCTTTGGGGAGAACACCCTCTACCCGACCAGTTTCGACGGGCCGGGCGGGTGCTACGGGATGGCCCCCGGGGCACCGGTGCTCGGCAGCCGTGATCGGACGCTCCGGGACGGGGACCTGGTCT
>DASQ01000148.1:0-1752 GCA_002503885.1 Methanoculleus marisnigri
CACGTACTTAGAAAATAGTGTGAAGAGTGGGATCCCTGACCTTAACCTGACGCCGATGAGCATCTTCTACACCCCCGTGCTCCTCGGATGCGGCCTGGGAGCCGTGATCGTCCTCGCGTTGGGGTACGTCCTCATCCGGAGGTCCCGCGGGAAGGATGCACCGTGAGCGTGCTCTTCTTTCCGGCCGTCGCCTTCGTCCTCGCGTGGCCGTTCGCTCTTATAACCCTGGTCGGGAAGCTGGGACAGGAGAAGCGGCGCCCGGCGGTTTCGCTCGGGATAGGTATCGCTGCCATTGCATCCGGCACGATCGGTACGATTTATGCAGGCTCTCCCTCCAGCCTGCTGATATCCGGGATAATCCTGCTCTCGATGGTTATTGTTTCGGCATCCGCCGTGGCGACGGCGCATTTTCTGTTCGGGAATGTTGCTACGAGCGGCAGGAGGTTGTGTGTTGCAGTTGGATCGCTGCTTCAGCTGCCGTTCCTGGTTGCCCAGCTCGTGGGTCCTGACAGATTGCCCGGCGCCGCCCCGCCGGTCTTCGCGGAAAAACTGCCGGTCCTGGGTATACTCTTCGACGCCCTTGCAGAAGCGATCGGAACCGCCGGGGAGATTGGGTATAGGGGTTTCTTCTCTCTCGGTCTGCTGGCCGGGCTGTACCTGGAGGTATTCTTCGGTGCGGCGGTCGTCTGCCTGATTGCGGTCATCGTAATACGTAGCCTGGGTGAAGGTGCACCGGGGGAATGAAGCGATGACACCAACCAAAAGAAGACTCTGGACCTTGGCAGTGGTTGCCGCGCTCATCCTGCTGGCCGTCGCCGCCGGGTGCTTCGATCGGCCGCTGACGCCGGGCCATCGCACGCTGGAGGGGGACGTCTGGGTGCTGAAACTGGACGATGCCGGGGACCGGGAGTGGTTCACCGTCATCGACTGCGAGAGGTTCGACGAAGCGTTCTCCATTATCGAGGTCCCCGGCGGCTACGCGGTCGCCGGTTCGGTCTCGGAGACAGGTGACTTCCACCCGACGCCGAGGGCAATCCTCCTCGACCGGGAGGGGGCGGTGGCATGGGGTATGACCTACCCGGCTCCGGGCGACCGCCGCGGGACGGGGATCGCATCTGCCGGTCTGGGGGAGTTCGCCCTCGCGGCCTCCTGCGGCCTCGTCATCCTGACGGACAGAGAAGGGAGCGAACGGCACCGCACGGACCTTGCCGCGGAGGGGGAGTACTGGGCGATCGCGCCCTCGGGCGATACGGGCCGGATCGCGGCCGGTGACGACCGGGTTGCGAGGATTGACGGCAGCGGCACCGTCGCCTGGCAGGAGCCGGCCGGGGGCGTGAGTCCGGGTTCAGTCCCGATCGTCGTCCCGGATCCGGCGGGAGGGTCCCTCATCGCCGGAGAAGCTGCAGGGGCGCCCGGAGCCGTAATAGCGGCGAAGTTCGACAACCGGGGCGCCCAGGTCTGGAACACGACGATCCGCGGCGGCCCCGGGGACCGGTACCTCCTCTCGGCGGCGCGGCAGGAGGCGGCCGGCGGTTACAGCCTGCTTGCCGGGGTCACGGGTGCGGAACCGGCGGGAGTTCTGGAGGTCTCGCTCGGCGAGGAGGGAAGCATCCTCCGGCAGAACACGATCAATGCCTCCGCTCCGGTGACCTGGACCCCTGGCGGCGGGTACCTCTCGGCGGCCCTTGACGAAAACGACTACGGCGGTGCCCTGCTCCGGGTGGAGAGGTTCGATGAAGACGGAGCCGCGTC
>DASQ01000148.1:1896-3354 GCA_002503885.1 Methanoculleus marisnigri
GTGCGGTGCCCGCTTGTGTGCGGGGCCGCCCATCCCCAGGTCTGACGCCCCGGATGACGCACCCCGCAAGCCCGGAGGCAAAGGGAAGGTAAGCGTTCTGCGTACTTAAACGCGTGCCTCTTCTGCCTCCGGAAGCATCTTGGAGGAAAACAAAATGAGAACCAGACTGAATTACTGGGGTAATCTCCTGACATGCCTGATCGCGGTAATGCTGATTATCCCGGGTGTCAGCGCTCAAGACACGATGGAAAGTGCTGAGAGTGTCAGTAGACCCGCTGTTGTCATCGGAGAATGCATGAATGTTCTCGTTAAGGACGCTACATCTGTATCTGACTTGGAGTCTTCCGGAATTGTTGAACCTGAAGATCTTAAGATCCCTGAAATTATTACTCGGTACGATCTCGTGACGTTTGATCACGCTGCATTGAACAGGGAGATGCTGGGTGTACTCTCCATCCAGATCCACGAGAGAGATTACAGCGTGGCTTTGAATCGAATGGCGTTCGAAAATCTCGACGATGGAATCGATTCATACGAAGGGTCGATACCGGGTGTGGAAGAGAGCAGTGTCCTTCTCACGACCGGGGAAAATGTCCTTGTCGGAAGTATAACGCTGGGCAACAAGACCTTCTGGATCACACCGGTCGAACCGCGAGCACGTGCGGAAAAGTCACTGCCGCCTCTGCATATCATCTACAGCTCCGAAGACGTCAAGTGTCAGGAAAAACCTGCTGTGATTGATTATGGGCCTGTAGTACCCGGGAACAATGGTTCGGCAAGTGGTCCTGATCGATGGACCGGACTGCAGGTTGAGGGCACTGACCAGTATTACACCGCCAATATCCTTGTAGTAACTGACAACCAGTTTTATCAAGATGAAACAAACTGGAAGGCAACAGCACAGGACATAATCGCAACAGCAAATCAACAATTTGGGAGGGACGATATTCAGGTCGCTCTTTGTGTCATGGATTATCATGATTCTAGGCGATATCAACTCTCAAACCATCCAGAAATCATATCAAATCCTCTCGATGCGTTTATAGACGTATATCCTGAATCTGATCTTGACCTGTGGTCGTCGGACCTCGGGTTATATCTGGGCGGTTATGATATGGCCGGCACTCCAATTGGACTGGCATACGGGTTTACCAATGAAGGACGACACTCATGGGCGCAGATGGTGACGGATTGGTACGATCTGTGCTATTGGGGTACGGCTCATGGCCGCAGGTGTGTAAGCATTCACGAGATTGGCCATAACTTCAATGCTCATCATGAGGGCACGGGCGGATATAATCAGGCGTATGCATTTAACGGCGGCCTTACCCATACAGTGATGTGGAGTTATTTCTTCGAACACCTTAATTGCTATGAGTTTTCGTAACTGGTCAGGTAGACCAATAAACCGCATCAGGGGTGAAAGGGTTTTCCTCGAATGCCCCTCTGATGGCTTCG
>DASQ01000116.1 GCA_002503885.1 Methanoculleus marisnigri
CTGCGGTCGCCGCCGCGTCCAGCGCCCCGAGGGCCGAGGTCCGGTTGACGGTGTAGGCGGCGCTCGCGTTGTTGAACGGCGTGACCGGGAACGTCTCTCCCTTGGTCAGGGCCACGGTCCCGCTCCACAGGCCGGGTGTCGGGGTTGGTGCCGGGAGGGAGACGGTGATGTTGACCACCGCGCCGGCGGTCTCCGGGGTCGATCCCCACGCCCCGTACCAGTAGGTGACGACGTCCCCGTCGGCGAGCTGGTAGTCCGCTGCTCCGACGCCGGCGGTCACCCCGTCGACCATGAAGAGCCAGGAGTCCCAGGAGGTCTCGTTGTAGGCGATACCGGCGATGGAATAGAGGAACGAACCCCAGGTTTCCTCCTTGAGGGTGTAGTTGAAGTTGCCTGCGGTCGCCGCCGCGTCCAGCGCTCCGAGGGCCGAGGTCCGGTTGACGGTGTAGGCGGCGCTCGCGTTGTTGAACGGCGTGACCGTGAATGTTTGACCGTTTGTCAGGTTAACCGTTCCTTCCCATGCGAAATCGCAGACGTTGACGTTGATCCTGATGACATGGTCGGCGGTCTCCGGGGTCGATCCCCATGCCCCGTACCAGTAGGTGACGACGTCCCCGTCGGCGAGCTGGTAGTCCGCTGCTCCGACGCCGGCGGTCACCCCGTCGACCATGAAGAGCCAGGAGTCCCAGGAGGTCTCGTTGTAGGCGATCCCGGCGATGGAATAGAGGAACGAACCCCAACTTTCCTCCTTGAGGGTGTAGTTGAAGTTGCCTGCGGTCGCCGCCGCGTCCAGCGCTCCGAGGGCCGAGGTCCGGTTGACGGTGTAGGCGGCGCTCTCGTTGTTGAACGGCGTGACCGGGAACGTCTCTCCCTTGGTCAGGGCCACGGTCCCGCTCCACAGGCCGGGCATCGGGGTTGGTGCCGGGATGGAGACGGTGATGTTGACCACCGCGCCGGCGGTCTCCGGGGTCGATCCCCACGCCCCGTACCAGTAGGTGACGACATCACCGTCGGCGAGCTGGTAGTCCGCTGCTCCGACGCCGGCGGTCACCCCGTCGACCATGAAGAGCCAGGAGTCCCAGGAGGTCTCGTTGTAGGCGATCCCGGCGATGGAATAGAGGAACGAACCCCAGGTTTCCTCCTTGAGGGTGTAGTTGAAGTTGCCTGCGGTCGCCGCCGCGTCCAGCGCTCCGAGGGCCGAGGTCCGGTTGACGGTGTAGGCGGCGCTCTCGTTGTTGAACGGCGTGACCGGGAAGGTCTCTCCTTCGGCGAGTCTGACAGATCCGCTCCATCCGGGGAATACCGGTGTCGGAACCAGCCCATCCCCGAAGGCGTAGAGGCTCCCTTCATCGGACCCGATGTAGAGGATGCCGTCCGATACTGACGGGGATGAGTGGAGGTAGTTGGTCGTGGCGTACCGCCAGATCTCGTTGCCTGCAGTATCAACCGCGTAGATTGTGGCTGTCCCGGTATTGGAGGCGAAGTAGACGGTGTCGTTCGCAACGATGGGGGAGGCGTCGATCCTTCCGTTTGCAGTAAACGTCCACTCTTCTTCTCCGGTCTGTGCATCGTAGCAGTGCATGACCCCGTCGGCCGTGCCGAGATAGAGCCTGCCGCCGGCAACGGCAGGCGTGCCCCACGATGCGCTGACCGACCTGTTCCAGACCTCGCTCCCGTCGCCGGTATCGAGGGCATAGAGCCGGTTTGCCGACGCGGCATAGACCGTGCTGCCGTCGATCGCCGGCGACGACCTTACCTGCCCGTCGGTGGTGACGTTCCAGATCTCCTCACCGGTATCGATGTCGATACAGTAGAGGGCATCGGTCACGGCGTTGCCGGCGAAGTACGCCCGGCCTGCGGCATCGACAGCCGGGGAGGAGTAGGCGAACGTCGTGTTTCCGGTGGTATACGTCCGGACCTCATTTCCATCGGGATCGAAGGCATGCAGCGTCCCGTCGGTCATGGAGGTCACCAGGACCATGTCGTCGTACACAACCGGGCTGCAGGAGAGGCCGTACCAGTTGCCGCCTTCTCTCCCGGTATCGACGGGAACATTCCAGAGTGTGCTGCCGTCCGTGGTATCGATGCAGTAGAGGTTCCCGTCCATGCATCCGACAAAGAGCCTGTCGCCGGAGACGGCTGCGCCGGATACGGTACCTTCACCGGCACCCAGCGGGTTCCGCCAGACCTCGCTGCCGGTGGAGGCGTTCAGGCAGAAGAGGTAATATTCTTCCCCGGAAGCAAAGTTCATATCCGGCCAGACCCCGATGTAGACCCGGCCGCCCTCCACCGCCGGCGGCGCGCCGATGAACTCACCGAGGTTGGCCTTCCAGAGGATGGTGTTGTTCTGCGGCCCGTCTTCAGGGACGTAGCCGGTTCGTTGCCCGTTGTAATGAAACATTGGGTATGATGCGCTCACCACGCCGACGAGCAGGAGTGAGAGCATGATAAGCCCAATGGAGAGTGGAAACAGTTTCGGTTTCATAAATACAAGTACACTTTGTTTAAGTTAATAAAATTTTATAAACCTGATTTGTCCTAACTAAAAATAACCTGTGGATACCGGTCGGACTTCCACCGGGCGTTCCGGTGCCGGTACGCTTTTTTAAGGCTGTTTCTGGCCTGATCGGGCGGCGTTATGTCGAGGAAAGATGGGACATGAGATCGCCTAACCCGTTGACCCGGGTGGCGCCGCGCATCAAGTTTATCCCCGGAGAGGCACCCGGTATGCAGAGCCGCGCGCCGCGCCTGTTCCGCAAAAACTATTGGAATACTGTCAGAATTCGCATCGTCCCTGGCTTATCTCTTTGTTCTGAGCAGGAAAGCGATGAACAACGTACCGGTGAGTGTCATCCCACCGGAGCCCGGAGATTGGACCGCAGGAGTTGCAATTGGGGCGTCTGTCCCGAAGAGGTCCGGGTGGAGATCCCCCCCCACCTCTTCGAGCGCATCCACAATCCGCGGGCTCCCGCGGCTGATGATATCGGCGTCGACGACGTAGACATGTCCGTTCCTGACCGCTTCCAGCCGTTGCATCCGGGGCTCGTTCATGAAGTAGTCGTAGATGATGTCGCACCCCCCCTCGGTCATGCCGGTGCCCGAGCTGACGAAGATATACTCTGGATCCGCGGCGACGAACTCTTCAAAGCCGACGATGCTCCATTCATCAACCGAGCCGAATGCGTTGGTTCCCCCGGCCAGCGTGATCACTTCATCGGGGAACCTCCCCCTGCCACTGACCCAGATTGGATCGTGCCAGACGACATGGGCGACCGAGGGCCTCTCCGCCAGAGCCTCCGTTGTATCAGTCACTGCCCGGATGCGGTCCTGCAGTTCCCGAACACACGTCGCTGCCTGCTCTTCCTGCCCGGTGATCGCTCCGAGAAGTTCGATCTCCCGCAGGACGTCGTCGATCGTCTGTGGGTCGAGGAGGATGACGGTCATCCCGAGCGATCGCAGGTGGTCAATCACCTCATCCGTGTTGCCGGACGCAGCGACGATCAAGTCGGGTTCCGCCGCGATCACCTTCTCGATACTGATACTGCTGTACCCGCCGATCTTCGGTTTATCGGTGGCTTCCGGGGGGTAATTGCTGTTGTCGGCAACACCGGCAATCTGGTTCCCCAGATCGAGGGCATACAGGATCTCGGTGTTCGAGGGAGCAAGGGAAATGATTCTCTGTGGTATTCCCCTGATGGTGACGGTCTCCCCGGAGTCGTCGGTCACCGTCATGGTTCTCCCGGTGATTTCTGTCGCTGCTGGAGTGAGTTCCCGGGTTGGTACTGTAGCAGCGGCAGCGATCACGGTATCCTGTGAAAATGCAGCGGATTCTGCGGTACCTGCGATTCTGCAGCGGCGGGTCACACTGCCTCCCTGAGGATCTGCAGGACCTCCTCAATCCGCTCCGCCGTGACCGCCCCCCGTTCAAGCAGCCCGTGAATGATCGCTTCGGCCTCGCCTCCGGTACAGTCCTGGAAGGACCGGTGCCCGCCGTCGTTCAGGAGTATGATTGGCTTGTTCCGGTAATTTTCCAGTACCCTGATGTTCTCGATGTTGCCCCGTCCGATGGGCATTGCCGTGACGACGACGGCATGCGCAGCGTCGATGCACCGCCTGAGTTCACTACAGGCATCCGGGGAGATCGCGCTGAACGGCGCCTCGGTAACGCAGGGGATGCCTAATTCTGTTGCGGTTGCATGGTCGGTATCGAAGACCGTGAGCACGCCGGCACTCACCAGAAACCCTTCTGTGTGGAGGGCGTAGAGGAGATCGGATCCCGTGCCGCCGCCGCAGATGACGTGCACGCCCCGTTCCGGATGGTGTTTTGCGGCGTATTCGTATGTTGGGAGAATATACGGCTTCCCTGTCAACGGATGAGGTTTAACCAGTGCGTCGATCCCGTATACCACATTGAGCGTCTCCCGGGTCAGGACATCCCCCGGCGGCCCTGCGGCATAGACCCTCCGGTCTTTGAGCATGATCAGACGGTCGCAGTAGTATGCAGCCAGGTTCAGGTCATGAAAGACGCTGATCACTGTGATATCGACGGTGAGGCCTTTGATGATGTTCAGTATCTCGATCTGATGACTGATATCGAGATTCGAGGTTGCTTCATCGAGCAGCAAGACCTTCGGGTTCTGCGCGAGCGCCCGTGCGATGAGCACCCGCTGTCGTTCACCCCCGCTGATCTCGTGGACCGATGAACCTGCAAGGCGGGTGACGTTTGCAAGGTGCATGGCACGGTCGCAGATCTCCAGATCCCGGGCGGTCTCGGAAGCGAATCTCCCGATGTAGGGGTGCCTTCCCATCATGACGATCTCGCGAACGGTATAATCGAAGCTGATTGAGATCTCCTGCGGCACGACGGCGACCTGCTGCGCCAGTTCCCGGAAACTGAAGGTACCCAGGCCCTGTTCGGAGAGACGGACCTCTCCCGAATCCGGGGCGACAACCCGGCTCATCGCTTTGAGCAGGGTCGTCTTCCCGGACCCATTCGGCCCGATGATCCCGAGGATCTCGCCTCTGTCCGCATAAAACGAGATCGCCTCGAGGATCTTCTTTGCGCCGTAAGAGACGTCGATATCGATGATCTCGACCGGTTTCATGCTTTCATCCGACTCCGCAGAAGGTATATGAAGAACGGTGCGCCGAAGCAGGCGGTGACGATCCCGACCGGCATGTCGCCGGCAAACGTCCTTGCGAGCGTATCGGACCAGACGAGGAGGATCCCGCCTGCAAGGGCGGCCGCAGGAAAGAGGATGCGATGGTCCGGCCCGACGATCAGGCGCATCACGTGGGGAGTGATCAGGCCGATGAACCCGATTGCCCCGGCGATAGAGACCGCTATGCCCGTCAGGAAGGCGCTCGCAAAGAGGAGGATCCGCTTTAATCGTTCGACATTCACGCCGAGATGGATGGCGTCCTCTTCTCCGAGCGATATGATGTTGATATCGCGTGCATAGAGGTAGATGGCCACGCACCCGATCGGGATGAGGATGGCGATGAAGACGTCGTCCCATGCGACATTCCAGAACCCTCCCATCAGCCAGAACATGATCTGATGCAGGCTCCGTCCGGAGGTATACATGAGGAACGAGAGAACTGCGGAGAGGAGCATGGAGAGGGCAACGCCGGAGAGCAGGAGCGTCTCGACGGGAATCTTCCCGCCCTGGCGGGCGATGGTGTAGACGGCAAAAGTAGTGATTGTCGCCCCTGCGAATGCGAAAACCGGCAATCCAGCACCTGCGAAGAAGACGATGGATAGCGTGGCCCCGAGAGATCCGCCGGTTGACGTGCCGATGATATAGGGATCTGCCATGGAGTTCTTAAACAGCCCCTGCATGGCTGTGCCCGCCACGGCAAGCGCGCAACCGACCAGCGCTGCAGCGATCACCCGTGGAAGCCTGACGTCCCGGACGATCATCCCTGCCGTCTCCGAACTGAAGAGCGACGCGATCGAGACGCTGGTTGGCCCGACGGCCACGGCAAGAACCATGCTGGCAAGAAGGACGCAAATGAGTATCGGAATCGCAATCAACCTGATTCTGGACATTCTCCATTAAATAAAGTAGTTTTTACTTTATTAAACCTATCTTGTGTATCGCCGCGCGCCAGGTTTCTAGAAACGTAGATTGACCGGATTCTTGTGCATCGGAGGGAATCTGGGTAAGCCTGATACGATGAGCCGTCAAACCTCTCTGCCATATGGGCAATCTGAATGTTGCCGTGCTGGGACCCGCAGGGTACGCGAAGGACCTCGGGAAGAAGGGCACGGAATCCGATATCACCTTCTATAACCTGAAGAAGGGCGACGATACCGTCACCATCATCGAGCCTACGCGGTATCCTGAGCGGCTGGCCCCGCTCTTCTACGCCGCATCGATGGCGGATACGGTTCTCATCGTGGTGAGTGAGATCACTCCCATGCTCGGGGAGTGGGTGCTGATGCTCGATGAAGTGGGGGTAAAACAGGGCTGCATCATCCTCAAAAACTACGTAACGCCTGAGCAGATAGCGCCGCTCCTCCGCGGAACGGTGCTCGAGCACTACGAGTTCGTAGACGCCGACCCGATCGTGCTGCGCGACCGCCTGCTCCGCGAGGCACACGCCCGGCCCTCCGTCCAGCCCGGCGCCGGTGCTGTGGGAACGATCCCCATCGATCACCATTTCAACGTCCGCGGCATCGGGACGGTCATTCTCGGCGGGGTGGTGCGGGGGGGTATAAAGAAGCACGATGCCCTGAAGATCTATCCCGGGGAGCAGGCGATCATGGTGCGGTCCATCCAGAAGCATGACGACGACTTCGACTGGGCCGCCGAGGGCGACCGCGTGGGGCTTGCGCTCAAGAACATCGAGTCCGACGATCTCGACCGGGGCTTTGTCCTCTCAGACGATCCTGCCATCCGGACCCGGACGACCCTTGAGGCCCGGGCGACGCTGGTCAAATACTGGCCGGCAGCGCTCACGGCAGGGACGGTGCTCCACATCGGCCACTGGATGCAGTTCATCCCGGCGCGGGTGGAGGCGGTACGGGATGACGGGAACTGGCGGCAACCGACGCTCACGCTTGCGCTGGAAAAAGACCTCGTCTACCTCCCCGGCGATACGGCGGTGCTCCACTACCTTGAGGGGGGGAAACTCCGGATTGCCGGGCATATCGAACTGGTGTGAGCTATTGGGGTGGGGGGTTCCACGCCTTCCGAATAACAAACGCTGCCTCTGTAGAAATCAGTGATGTGATATCGCGCGAAGACGCGAAGGGATACAATGCTCACCAACCGTTCTTCGCGTCTTCGCGTGAGTCGAGATCTATGTGCGACTGAAGAGAACTGCTTCAACCAACCCCGGGTACTGCTCAGTTGACGTGGAGAGGCGGTGTGATCCTCCGACAGGGTTTTCTACAGAGCCCAAACGCTTCTTTTTGTGATGCAAGGATGACCGATCGGAGCGCGACCGTCCTGCCGGAGACGCAGGGACTCAAATGTCATAGGAGCGACGCTTCGGTAATACGGCTGGCGATACCCTTCGCCTGGTATCGTAAAAAGAAGATTAATGGTTCTTGCGCTCCATCTACAAGTGAGGAGAACGATGAGTGCTACAGGAGAACAGTATGTCGTCGATGAGCACGGGAACCGGGTCGCGATTATTCTCCCTCTCTGCGAGTACGAGCAGCTGCAGGAAGATCTCCATGACCTTGCCGTGGTTGCGGAGCGGCGTGAAGAACCGACTGTAGGGTTCAATGAGTTCCGGAAGCGGTACGAGCAGTAGTAATGGCGGGCTACACGATCCGCATTAAGGCGAGTATCGAAAAAGATATTGCGCCATTGCCGCGCGATGTTGTTTTGCGCATTTTTCAGAGCATACAAGTTCTATCTGAAAACCCTTCACCGTTTGGTGTACGTAAGTTAAGCGGAGCAGAGCACCTCTACCGGATCCGGGTAGGAGATTACCGGATTATATATGCCGTGCATCATGAGGAGCGGGAGGTTGTAATTCTCTATGTACGTCACCGCCGTAGTGCATATCGTGGGCTGTGATGGCACCTGTTTTGTGGAATCCTGCTCGTCATACGAGCCTCCTGAAAGTTCTCAAGTAAGGGATCACCTGCGTATCAGCCATTAAGGCAGCACACCTTCGGTGCTCGCACTCCTGAGGCTGGTGTCTCTGCTGCCCTTCCACGGGCACACGATGAGCCCCGGGGTACCGGTTGCACCTGATACTTGTATGACTTACGCCTGACAGGCGTGTCCCCGGAATAATCACGGTAAAAATCGGACAACGTAAAAAAAAGTAGGGTTTAGATGAGCTTGAAGAACGGGTGGTTATCGCCCTGGGGCTCGATACCGAGGTCGCGCACCGCTTCCAGCACAACGATATCGATGTAGGCCTGTGCGGTGATCATCGCCTCGACATTCTCGATCGGGCCGTACATGATCAGGTCGGCACCGAGCGTGCTTGCAACCATGTTGCAGCCGATATCAGGTGCAGACCAGGCCGCCTGACGCATTCCATCCACGCCACCGAGATAGTGGTGGGTGAGCTGCTCGATAAGGGCATCTTTGCCCTCGAGGCCCGCCAGCTGCTGTGAGGGGGTCTTCTTCGTTCCCTTCCACCGCTTCAGCCAGGTCCAGGAGACCGTCATGTTGTGGTAAGCACCACCGGTCGGCAGGCCGTGGATCGCCTTGCAGGCAAGGATCTCACGGTACGAGCCGCCGGAGCCGAGACCGAGCGGGGTTGCCGCGGTATCGAGGATGGGACGGGTGATGCCGCACTTCTCTGCGATCGCGAGCATGCCGAGTTCCTGTCCGGCTACGCCGCCCTCGACCAGAACCTTCTCACGGCCGGTGACCGACGGGTCGGCGGGGTTGAAGGCGAGGACGATGGCTGCTGTCACATCGCTCTTGGCCAGCGCTTCGATGTTCTCTGGTCCGATCGAACCGTTGATCGAGTTGTAGATCGCACGGTCGGCGATGCCCGACTGGGTGACGTACTCGCACGCATGGGCGAGCGCCGTCGGGACGGAAGAGTCCATCAGGAACGCGGTCTTGTCGTCGATTCCGCAGAACCAGTCGATGTAACTCTCGAAGGCCTCGCCGTATTCCCCGATGATCTGAATGAAGTGCGGAATGCCGGTGATATCCGAGAGTTCCTGGCAGCGGTTCCAGAGTGCCTCTGCCTTTAGTTTATCAATCTTTCCGGTGTGGTCATCCAGAACAACTTCGTGCTTGTTGTAGAAGATGGATGCACCGAGCACGGTCGGGTACTCTCCAGGCTGCCCGCCGATCATGGTACCGTTGAAGTCGTGTACCGTCTGCTCTTTTTCGAACTTGAACATATTCGTCAATCCTCCTTACAGGTACCCAACCAATTTGGGCAGTAATATCAACAACATCATGAATACAATCAAACCTGCAACCAGTCCGTACAGGATGCCGATGTCGCGCCCGACTTTTCGTCCGACGCGCTGGGCTATCTCTGCATCGACGAACTCGATCCTCTCCTCGATAGCGTTGAGCCGCTCTTCGATCTCAAGGAACTGTGGGTTTGCGCCTGCAGCGGCAACCTCTGCCGCGCCGCCTGCTTCCTTGACCTCAACGATCATGGGTTCTGCGCCGAACGCACCGGGGTCTTTGGCCTTGAGTTCATCGATCTTGGCCTTGATGGTGCCCATGTCCTCGCTTTCCATGATGTTGACGATCTCGACCTGGTCCTGGAAGCGCTTGATCGCATCGTCGGTAAGGTTCTCGATGAACGGGATGGCTCCCTGGGCTCCGACGATCTTACCGCCGGAGACTCCGCCGGCATGCAGCGCAATGAAGCTCTGACCGGAGAGGTGCCCCTTAACCTCCGTACCACAGCAGAGAATGTATCTGATGTTGGGGTTGGAGATGACGTTTGCGATGACTTTCTCGAGACCGAGGTTCTCGGTCTTACAGGACCCGGCGATTGCCGCTCCGGCATCTACGATGCCCTGTTCGTCGAGGTGGGATCCCATGGTGATGACGGCGACGCAACTCTGCGCATCTCCCGTGTGGAAGTCGCCCTTAGCAATCGGCCATCCGCTGGCCGGTGATTTCTTCTCAACCATGTTAGATCGCCCCCAGCATCAGAGCTGGAACCACGACGCAGAGCATGGCGATACCGAGCCCGACTGCGAACCCGACGAGTCCCATGCCCATGATGCCTGACTCGAGTTTGGTCGTGCGGGCAAGGATCTGTGCCTTGTACCGGATGGCGTCCATCATTCTGTTGATCGAGGTCATCCGGATGGGGCCTGCCTGTGTAACTTCTTCTGCCATCTATCTCACCCCAGCAAGATGAACCCCAGAATCACGAACGAGACGATCAGGCCGATCATGAGGCCCTCGATCTTGCCCGAGTAAACGCCGGCGGCAAACTTGTTGCGGTAGCCGATGTCGGTGACCATCCGCTCGATGACCTTCATCCGTGCATGTATCAGTGCCAGTTCGCCAGTGAGCGGCTGTACTTCGCCAGTCGCTTCCTCTGCCGCACCGCCTGCTTCCTTGACCTCGACGATCATGGGTTCTGCGCCGAACGCACCGGGATCTTTGGCCTTGAGTTCGTCGATCTTGGCCTTGATGGTGCCCATGTCCTCGCTTTCCATGATGTTGACGATCTCGACCTGGTCCTGGAAGCGCTTGATCGCATCGTCGGTAAGGTTCTCGATGAACGGGATGGCTCCCTGGGCTCCGACGATCTTGCCGCCGGAGACTCCACCGGCATGCAGCGCAATGAAGCTCTGACCGGAGAGATGCCCCTTAACCTCCGTACCACAACAGAGAATGTATCTGATGTTGGGGTTGGAGATGACGTTTGCGATGACCTTCTCGAGGCCGAGGTTCTCGGTCTTACAGGACCCGGCGATTGCCGTTCCGGCATCTGCGATGCCCTGTTCGTCGAGGTGGGATCCCATGGTGATGACGGCGACGCAACTCTGCGCATCTCCCGTGTGGAAGTCGCCCTTAGCAATCGGCCATCCACTGGCCGGTGATTTCTTCTCAACCATGTTCTTCACCTCACAGCAGTCCTAATACTACGACACCGGCAATCAGAAGGCCGATCGCCATGCCGTACCAGAATGCGTTCACGCCTCCGGCGACGTTGAGAACTCCCTCCCTGTTCGGGAACGATGCCAGGAAGCTGCCCTCTCCGGAGAGCATGCCGACCAGGTCGTCGGTGATCTTCTCGAGTTCTGCTACCTGCTCGAGCACGGGGGTGTACGAGACACCGGCGGTGGTGATGATGCCGACCATCGGGTCGACGACCAGTCCGAACTCAGGCAGTACCTGAATGTATGCCATTTAGGCACCTCCCTTGGGCTCCAGGATCGGCTTCGCGTCGAGCCATGCGTAGGCGTCACGCTTCGAGAGCGCGATGTACTGCACGTAGGTGTAGATCCATCCAATGATGGAGACCAACAGCGCGACGAGAGCGGGAAGGAGTCCGATGAACGCGAACGAGATGATCGCGACGGGGATCATGGAGAGGAAGCCGCACTCTGCGGCGAGCATGAGTGTCCGGTCCTGCTTCTCCCCTGGCCCGAGACAGGCGTTGAAGGAGTGCTGGATGGCGATGGCGCCGAGTATGAAGATCACGGCGATAATGCTGCCGCCGATGACGGAGAATTCGTAGCTCGGTACGGCGAATCCAAGGACCACGGCCGTGCCGGTGATCATGCCGAGGAATTCGAACGTTCCGCAGGCCATTGCTGCGAGGCCGAGCACGGTCATCGCGCCGACGATCGCAAGTTCGGTCAGGGAGACGATCATGACCGGGATGTCCATCCGGACCACGTTGTTCGCCAGTACTCCGGCCACCGCACCGATGATCGCAGCGATAATTATCGTTACGATGGGCGCGAAGATGCCGGTCGTGGCTCCGAAGACCGCGGCGACGACACCGGACCCGAGGGCGATCATACCCGCCGACGGGACACCGGTACCAAGACCGTAACTGCAGAGGTGCTTGATCGTGTCGGTACCCCAGATGAGTGCGACCACGGCAGCAAGCCCGCCGAAGAACGAGAAGTACTGGGTGTTGGTGATCGTGTTTAAGTATGTCAGGTAGATGAGGACGAGCGATCCCACGAGGCCGTAGATCAGGATCTGGTTGTGGGGGATGCCGCCTGTTCCTACTTCAATTTTTACCGACATTTAGAATACCCCCACCAGTCCGAGCAGCGCAATCGCAAAGATGCCTACAACGGCGGATGCCGCGGCGGCTGCGATGACTGCTCGCGGGAACCGCTTGAACTTGGGGTCGTGCGGCCCTTCGATCGTACCGGTGATGTTGTACGCCGCGAGCACAGCGTTCACCAGGAACATGCCGACCGCGAAGATACCGGCAAGCGAGACAGCAACAGGCGCGATCTGCTCGACCGTTGCGTTCAGGAGTACGGGCAGCTGCGCCTGGTAGACGTCGAGGAGCTCAAGGTAGATGAGCGTTCCACCGAGACCACCGAGTGCGCCGCCGATGACACCGCCAACCCAGGAGATGAACGGGAGGCCGTGCCCCTCGGTACCCTGGCTCTTGTATTCGGGGAAGGTGTCGCCCGTGATCGGGTCCTTTGCGACCTTACCCGAAGCTGCCGGGATACCCATGCCGAAGACGTAGATGACGTTGACCATCGTACAGGTGATCGCCATCATCAGCCCGCCACCGACCGCACCGCTGGCGAGGGCGAGGGGAAGTCCGAGCGGGGCGGCCCATGCGCCACCGAAGAGCCCGGCAAGGCCGGCACCGGCAGCGAGCATCGCGACACCTGTCGCAATACCTGGCGCCTGTCCCATTGCAGCGGGGGCACCGCCGACCGGGACGAAGTGGACGCCGAATGCGACCAGGACGCCGCCGATGATGATGCCGACGAGAGCGAGCAGCCCGGCCATCTGTACGAGTAAGAAGGCGAGCGCAAGCGCGACGACGATAAGAACAATGCTGATAACGAGGCCCATCCCCGTTGGGGGCTGGACGCCTCCTGTCTGTTTAGGTCCACCGAGTGCGCTCATGATGATGCCTCCTCAGGAGCCGCGTAGGGTCCGAAGGTCTTCCTTGCCCAGACCTCAATGTAGCGGTCGATGATGGCAAAGATCAGGATCACGATAACGCCGACGATGATAGGTCCCCAGATGTTGAGTTCTTCAAAGACCACGGTACGCCAGAGTTCAAAGAAGACGATCAGGCCAAAGCAAATACCCGACGCGGGGCCGCCGAGTTTGGCGCCGAAGAAACCGTTGTCGAGTGAGTTCCGCTGGCCGGCTTCGGCGTAGCGGACAATGTTTCCGGACGCGGAGATCGGAACGCCTGCTCCGAACTTCTGCGACTGGTACTGCCGTTCCTTTCCGTAGAAGGGGTTACCGGTCGCCGATCCGGCTGCACCGAGCGCGATACCCCATACGAGGCCCAACAGCGGGAGCGGGAAGGGGTGGCCGAGTGCACTGATCATCAGGTGACACATTGCGACGGTCGTAAAGATTGCTATGAACGCGTGTGCCATGGTCACGGTCGTCATCGACTTCAAGATGTCGATATAGACCGGCTGTCCAAATTTAGCGAGACTTGCAGTACGGCCGAGATATGCGGTTGTCGCATAGACGCCCTGCACGAAGACCGCCAGAGCGCTCCCGAGCACAATTGCAAGTATCGGGTTTATCTGCATCGCCATGAATGCCCAGGCAAGGCCTGCACCCAGAGCAACCCATAAGCCGTACGCGGGAGGTTCACCGGCAACTGCCTTGTTAAATATGCGGTGAATATATCCCATTTGCGGAGCGAGCTGAACCTGAGAGTTCGGGTCACCCTGTGATCCGATATCAGACTCAACGTCTTCCGCAGCGCCGGCGACGGTTGCAAGAGCACCTGCCAATGCGGTAATGCCGATGCCAAATACGATCTCTTCCATTCAGCATCCTCCTCTGGCGCCTGTGGCACCAGAGTATGAGTTCAAAACCTTTTTGGTTCATTTAACAGTTGTTTATGATTTAATTAAAGGTTTCGAAAAGTTGCGCCGTTATCGCAACGAAACGTAAAAATTCGCCCGGAATGTAAGGCATATAGGGTTACGCTAGGGAAAAAAAAGTTGAGTTAGGGTTATCTGGCCGGGATGATGAGCGAGCGCTCGCCGGCGGGCATGAACTCGCGGATTGCACCCTTCGCGAACTCGCGGCGGGGCTCGGCGAAGTCGAACTTCAGGGCCGGGTCGGCGAAGCAGATCTTCACCCGCGGGTCGAAGCAGAACGCATCGCCGCGGCCGTAGTGGGCACCGCCGGTGATCGCGGCGTACTCGCCCTGGTGACCGACGTTCATCGCGTAGTTCGGGTAGTTCGGTCCGCGGATCTCGCCGATCGCACCCTCGTCTCCACGGATGGAGAGCGAGTTTGCGGACCCGCACTGGTCCTGGAGGTCGTAGCCGAAGAAGCCGAGACGCGACCATCCGTCCTTGTGCAGGAGCATGGAGAGGTACCAGCCGTTTAAGCCGGCGTTCGAGTTTCCGGTTGCAATCGAGGTGGTCAGGCCGGACGCGGCGGCGATGACACCGGCACGCTGGGACCCGCCGAAGTGGTCCTCCATCATGGTCGGGAACTGCTCGTACTGCTCCATGGCGTTGAGGGTGACCTCGGTTGCCATGTCGTTGACGACGTCGTAGGTCGGCTTGACCTTGTCGTTCGGGCTCGGGTTCCTCCAGTCGACCTTGTACTTGTCCTTGATGTAGTCCATACCGTAGTAGGTGAACTCATCGAGGATGTTGTCGGTGTAGGCCGCGGTCGCGTACTGGGTGAATCCGACACCGCCGGACATGTAGGAGCCGAGCCAGATCTGGTCGTAGAGCATGGTTCCGGCACCGACGACCTCAAGGGAGGCCTTCGCGGGGTCGTTGGGGTACTTCCGGCTCCCCTGGATGATATCGGAGAAGAGGCCGAATCCAAGGCCACCGGGCTCGTTGGGGCCACGGGCACGCCGGGCGGGCAGGTGGGACGCCATCTGGATGACGCCTGCGTGCTTCGCGGCGTAGGAGAGGTCGGCGACTGCTGCCTCACCGGCGCACATACGGTAGGCACCGATGAAGGACATGCCGATCTGCATGGCGGACCACCGGGAGGTCGTTCCACCGTCGCAGGTCCGGACGACCGTGGTCGGGATGTGGATGGCCTGCCAGAGGGACTTTCCAACGGCTGCGGAGAGCGCCTCGGCCTGCTTGCCGGGGAAGAGCTTCTCGACATCGAGGACGAACTGGGGCTCGAGGTCGTCGGCAAGTTCCTGGTCGCCGGTGAAGACCTTGACGTAGCAGTCGTCGACGAGGCCGGGGTGAGTCTCGACCATGTGTTCCTGAACGACGGCCGCGCCGGGCATGGCGTGGTTCAGCACGTGGAGGTACTCGTTGATCGTCTCGGGGGTAACTTCCTTGCCCAGACGCTTCTGCAGGGTCTGGTGGGCGAGGTCCATGTTGACGATGACAGTCCTGCGGATATCGTCCCAGAACTGCTGCATCGCAGCGTTGTTGACGAAGTGCAGGTCGTCGCCCTCGACGAAGACACCGGTGCCGCTGACCTCGTAGGTCATCAGCTGGCGCTGGCCGAGCGGGATACCGCCAAGGTGGCAGCGCACGGGGTTGTACATGGAGATGCCGCGGTCCATCTCGATGGCCCGGCTCGCCTTTACGAACTCCTCCTTGCGGGGAGACTGGTGGTAGCCGTTGAATTTGTAGAACTCAGTCGTCTCGGACTGGACGTCCTGTCCCTGGAACTTCTCTTTGAGGGATTTCAGGAACAGCTTCTGGGATCTTTCAATCTTTGCCATTTTCATCACTCCTTGGGCATGAATCCGTACTTTGTCCGCAGCGTGTGGATGCGCTGGACGTACTCGATGTACTCCTTGTCGTCACGGTACGGGGTGCCGCCGAGCGAGTGGAAGATCGTCGTGTGGGCCTTGAGCCACTTCTCGTCGAGCGGCTTGCCGATGGCAACCGCACGGTCGAGGGGCTCGCCGATCTGGTTCTTGACGTAGCGGACGATGCCGTCTTCGCCAAGGACACTCCTCTGGAGCATGTCGAACATCATGCCGTTCTCGGCAAGACGGAGCGAGTGGCCGTGCACGGTCGCGCCGCGGATGCCGGTGCGGGCCGCGTCCAGGAGCTCGGTGTTGACGAGTTCCTTGGAGTACTTCTCGAGGTCACGCTCACGGCACTCGACGATCTGACGACCGGAGAGTGTACCGGGGTCGATACCGCGGAAGCGGTAGCACTCGGTGTAACTCCTCTGGTAGGGGTGGCAGGGGGCGAAGAACATCGAGTCCGTGAACTGGATGTAGCGGACACGGTCGCCGGCCTTTGCACCGTCCGTAGGAGTTACAATCTTCCTGATGGGGCAGTCGGGTTCCTGCTGCTCGGCGAGCGGCGGGTGGGCCGTCGGATAGGCGGCTCCCGGCGCCCTGTGGCCGAGGATCAGCACGATATCCTCATCTGTCACATCACGCATCTTTTCAAGCTTCTGGCTTGGGTCCATCTGCTTGCGCCGGTTTGCGGCAACGTTGGACGTACCCGGTCCGTATTGGGGCTTGTATGCCATGTTTTCATTCACCTCATGTTGTGCTTTTTAGCACTTTCATAACGGCACGAATGACCGCCGCCAACTTTTCCCTGCCAGGTGTCTGACCTCGTGTCACACCACTGACAATATCCATGACGATGCCTTTCGTTTTGACCCGGTCGGGGGGCGGCATAACCACCGCTGTCCGGATCCCCTCTTTTGCGAGATCTTCGAAGTCGATCGGGACCTGAGAGACGACAACCGCCCGGATATTCACATGCTCAAGGATAAACCGGACCTTCTGCACGACATGGGAGCGGACATTCCCGTGGTGCAGGATGGCGACCTTGTGCTGCTCAATCTGAACGATCTCTTTCTCCGTCAGTCCGAAGTAGGCTCCGAGAACGTGACCCGCGACGGGAGAATCTGCCGGAACCCCGCTCCCTGCGTTGAGGACAAGCGTAGTCACGGAGAACTCTGCCCCCTCTCTCCGGAGACCGGAGGTGATGTCGCAGACCGGTTTTGTTACGTGTCTGCGGCCGGGGGACATTCCAATCACGATCACATCCGGGGATCTGGCTTCAGAGATGGTCCCACGCTGGGCGAGACCGCCTCCTTTTCCCATCCCCATGCTCTCGCGGCAATCGACGACCTGGGTCACTCTTCCGATAGGCATGTCACTTGGTTCCCTGAATAATTACGGGACCGTCTTTCCTCCTCGGATCGACGAGCCCGAGAATCTCTCTGTCGGCGTCAGGCCCATATTTGGCGAAGTCGGACATCGTCGGCTGGGTCTTCATGTACCGCCCCTGCTGGACGGTGCAGGAGAAGTCCTTATCGGCAAAGACTTCATCGACCGCTTCTCCTATTGCCGGAATGGACGACTCGTCCTCAAGCTCCAGGATAATTGTTCCGACCTGTACCCGGAGCTGGACGTCCTGGTCTCCGATATGGATGACCTTACGGTCCGGGTGGGGATTGGGTTTCCCCCGTGCCGGGCCGTACGGAACGGTGGCGGGAAGGTTCTGTCCGTTGAGGGACATACGACGAATCCCGCATATCTGAACAAGTCTGTTCAGGAGTTGTTCCACTGTTTCGGGTCTGAGAAATCGCGCAGAGACGATTCGAACCTGAGGGTATATGGCGTCAGTCATTAGCATCCTTATGTTATTTACACACCCTGTGCGATCTGCTGGATCGGCTTGCTGAAGACGTCAACCTGGCCGAAAGTGTCGCCGTAGACCTTGGAAGTGCTCTCGGGCGAGAACATCTGGGTTCCGGCATCGAGTGCCGCCGCAGCGACCACACACGGGATAGCCACGCCTGCGGCGTGTCTGGTCACGACGTGGTTGCCGTTGAAGATCCCGGGGCCGCCGCCACCGTAGATCGAGTGGCTGAAGAACGAGAACCCGACGGCAGTACCCATGACACGACCGTAGTCACAGCCGGGGAGCCCGGTCTCGTGCTCAAGCAGGTCGTTGAAGTACAGGAGCGTCGAGGAGACTGCCTGGGCGAACCGTCCGGCACCGCAGTTGACCATGGTGGCCGCCATGGTTCCCGCAGCGGCGTAGGCGTTCCAGAGCATGGGGTCCTTCGTGTCGTAGAACTGGAAGTACCCTCCCTTCTTGCCGGGGGTGATGACCTTGTCCTCGATACCGCGCTCGACCAGGCTCTGGACGACCGTACCGATGGTTCCGGTTGATCCGTTCTTCTTGACGAGTTCGTAGACCAGGTTGTTCGCGTTCAGGCCCTGGTATGCATAGGTAAGCAGCTGGGCGCGCTCGAACGGCCCGATGGCGTTACCCATCTCAAACATTCCTGCCTGCTCGAAGGTGGACGAGAGTGCGGCACCCTGCATCGCGTTCCTCTTTGTCATCATCACGGCGTGGTTGACCGGAATGTTACGGAGCGCGTAGCCGAGACCTTCGTTGTTCTGGGGGATCGACAGGATGGACGTGACGTTGGCACCGGAAAGGTCCATCGTGTGCGGGTAAGAACCCCAGACTGCTGCCTTGACCATCGCTGCGTCGAACGCTCCGATGTTGAACTGCTCGACGAGCGCGTAGGTGGTCGCGGCTGCGACCGAAGTGATCGCGGCATCGTAGGTGGATGCAGCCTCCAGGCGGGCGCTGGGCGCCTCGACGAGGATGAGCTTGCCGCCGCCGAACTCGCGGATGTTGGTGTTGTCACCCTCCTCGACCTGGACCATCTCCTTGATCTTGGCGATGATAGCGTCCTTGTTGGCGACGATGTCGAGGTTCATCTCACGTCCGAGAACGTATCCCTTTGCTACCTTTCCGGTCTTCAGGGACTCCTGGATGCCGCCCAGGTTGACTGCAATCGTCCTCTTGGTCAGGTCGATGAGCTTCCGGGTCGCAGGGTTGACCAGCGGGCTGATCTTCTCAAGCGACACACCGCTCTTCAACTGCTTGCCTGCATCATCGTACAGGTCAATTGTTTCCTTGTATTTTGCCATAATCTTTCTCCATTACCCTCTTTATGTGCATACAATCCGGAACTGTGAAGTGAACGCTAAAAGTTTCGCTGGCTGTGACTGATGGTGACTACTGCACGTCCTCGTGGGACAAAAAGTAATAACCTTCTCTGATGATATAAGCATTGCTATTTATGCCTATGATCAGATATATATCCGAAGCGCGATATTAGATATCTGCCCGATACTAGACAATCGCACGAGAAAGCGTATCTATCATACCGCTCCCGTGGTAGTATGAATTACCTAAAATTGTGCTATTTTGTGTTACTCTTATTTCGGCGATCGCACCCCGCTTCCGACGATCTGCATCACCGGGTATGCGCGGCAAAAAAATAAGGGGTTCAGGCCCCGATCTGCTGGTAGAGCTTAGCGTAGATCGGCTGACCTTTCCTCTTTCGGTGGCGCTCCCCGAGGTCGCCCTCGTAGAGGGCAAACCGTCCTTTGATGCCGTCCACATCGATATCGACATCCTCGCGGTATGCAAAGCCGGGCATCATGAGATCGATGTTGCCAAAGACGTAGATCTCGCCTTCAACCATCTGGCCACCAAGGCGGCTCTTTGCATTGCCCTTGATGACGATCTTTCCACCCTCGGCATGGGTGGCAACGTGGACGTCGACATCGCCGCCGACGACGATCTCGCCGCCGTTCATGAAGGTGCCGAGATCGCTCCCGGCATTGCCTCCGACAGAGATCTTCCCGCCGGTCATGCCACGCCAGTCTCCACGGTATGCGGCACCGAGGTAGTTTCCGGCGTTGCCTTTGATGGCGATCTCGCCGCCCTTCATGCCGGTTCCGGCAAAGGCGTCAACGTTTCCGTTCACCGTGATCTTGCCGCCCTGCATCCAGGCGCCGACGTACATGTCGGCGTTGCTGTTGGCAACGACCTCGCCGGCGGTCATCTTCATGCCGATGTACTTGACCCGGGAGAGGTCGCCGTTGACGACGATCTTCGTCTCTGCCGGGGTCGCACCGGCCCTGCCGGAGACCTCAAAGAAGTCTCCGAGCCGGAACTGTTCCCTCCCTGCATAAACAGGGAGGTCGACGATCTCTTCCGCCTTCTTCCCGGCAAACGCATCGGGGGTGATGCTGTCAGCCTCGAGGAACAGCCCGGGCTGGTTCTTTATGGTGAGTGTAACGGTTTCCATCTTTCTCACCTCACTGTGTGGCATCAACCTCGATCACGTACGGGTTCGGGAGATAGTGTCCGGTAACCTCGTAGTTGTTCAAGGTGACGGTGTAGTAGCGGAGGAATTTTTCCTTGATATCACGCATCACCTGCGGGTTCTCGTTGGCCCTGGCGTTCACCCAGAGCGTCCGCTTGTTGCCGTTGCTCGCGATCTCGTGGTCGCTGATGACCTGAACGCCGGACTTGAAGAGATGTTTTGCGTTCAAGAATGCCTTCTCGATGTCGTCGGGTGCGTAGGGCTCGTTCGGGTTGAAGTCATAGACGGCAACATCCCCATCGAGGCCGGGCGCAAGCCCGCCGTACATGTGCGCGAGGCCGAGCGCTTTTGCCGGTCCTGCGCGGGTCATCTGCGCGATCTCGTAGAGTGTGAGTTCACGGTCGAAGCCGGCGAGGTTGGTCGCATCGATGACCTTGTCCTTGTACTTGAAGGCATTGAACTGCTGATCGCGTGCCTCCTGGCTCATGAGCCACTTCATGACCCGCGGGTAGCGGATGAACGGGCCGGCGTTCGGGTGGTCGGTGGTCAGGAAGATCCGCATCGGGTCTTTTGCGAGCAGTGCGAGTTCGAGGCCGATGGCCCACTGAATGGCGCAGACCTTGATGCTCGGGCTGTAGACGTAGGGCACGACCCCGGAGCCGGTCTCGAGTTCCACATCGGCGTTTGCCCACTTCAAGTGGTTCAGCTCGGTGAGGTGGTGCTCGAACGGCCCGTCGGCGGTCATGGTCGTGGTCTCATCGAGCGTCACCTGACCCATGTCGATGGTGATGTTGCCGTGAGAGTTCACGTAGTCCATGATCTCCTTGGCCTTGGACTCCACGTTCGCCCAGGAGTCGCCACCGTAGGAGTGGAACTGGACGTGGGTGTGGTGCATTACCTGGTCGCGGCCGAACTTGCTCTTCGGCTTGATGCCCTCCGAGAGCTTGAACGTGTCGAGGGTCGTCGTGTAGTTGCCGGGGTTCCCGAGGTTGTTCGCGTGAACATGCATCGAGTGCGGGAGGCCCAGGTACTCGTTCGCCTCGATGAGGCCCTTGATGATCTGGGCCGGGGTGATGTCGAAGTAGGGAACCGGGTCGTGAACGTTCACACAGTTCAGGCCCCATCCCCAGGCTTCGGTGCCGCCGGGGTTGACAACCTTGACCGCGTAGCCCTTCGTCGCCCGCAGGAGCCAGGCGATGTACGCGGCGGTGTTCTCGATCTCGTGGTTCTTGAGGTACTCGAGTACGAACCAGTTGTTCCCGAAGACCGGGTAGGCGCCCTGGTCGAGGATCGGCGTGTCCCGCATCTCCTCATGGGTGTGCCGGGCGTAGAGCGGCGGCATGGCCGCTTCCATCACGGTCGTGTAGCCCATGCGGGCGTAGTTGTAGCCGGTCCTGATCGTTGTCGGCACAGAAAACCCGCCCTGCATCCGCTCGATGCCGTGTCCGGCCGTGCAGTTGAAGAGCTTGTCTTCCGGACGGAAGTTCCGGCCGATGTTCACCTTGGGGCCGGCAACATGGGCGTGGATATCGACACCGCCTGCCATGACAGTCTTACCCGTGGCATCGATGACCTTCGGGCTGCTGAGAGCGGTCGTCTCGACGATCTTGCCGTCCTTGATGGCGACGTCGGCCACATCTCCCTTGATCCCGAGAATCGGGTCGAAGACGAAACCGTTCTTAATGAGAAACTCTGCCATCGCTTATACCCCCTTGAGTTCCTTGACGCGTGCGAGGACGCGTGTGAGGAACTCTTCGTCGGTCATCATGCCCTCGGGGGCATCAACGACCTTTCTGGTCTCAATCGGTACGTTATCCATACGGTAGGCGCACCCACCTATCTCGACGCCGACGAAGGCGACCGGGACATGGACCTTGCAGACCTCAGAGGTCGGGGTCTCATGGGGGTCGATAACGACCGACGGGAGGTTGTAGATCTTCTTCACGGAGCTGAAGGGGAAGTGCGCACCGGGATCGCTGCCGAGCACGAAGACGGCGTCCACTTCGTCCCTGCGGAGCAGGTCGTTGGAGGTCGTCTCGCCGGGGTTGTAACGGGCAAATCCGCGGGAGAGGTCCACCGCGAAGGGGAACCCGAACTGCCAGCCCCAGACCTGACCGGAGCCGGTGACGTTGTAGTGCCCGCGCATCGGCATGATGGCGGCTTTCGTGTACTCGTTCAAGTCACGGGTGACCGCGATGGCTGCATCGATGTTGTGGTTCTTCCCGATCGACTGGGTCACGCCCATACCGAAGAAGATGATCGCGAAACGGCCGCTCTTGAGTGTCTCGGCAACCTCGTAGATCTTCGCTTTCGGGATTCCGCCAACAAAGTCGGGGAGTTTCTCGCCCTTGAACGCCACACGAAGTGCGTCGAAGAGTTCGTAGTCGTGCCCCTGCTCTACCTGCAGGTGGATGTCAGCCAGACTGGCGGTATCGGTGGGGCGCGGGTCGACGACGATCACCTTACGGCCCGTGTGACCCTTGCCGGTGAAGAAGCCGCGGGGGAAGATCGAGTAGCGGGACATGTGCCGCGGGTGAGCGTGTGCCGGGTTGCATCCCCAGAAGAGGACCCGGTCGGCACGGTTCTTGACCTCACCGAGCGTGCAGCTCGGGATACCGATATCCTGAACCGCAATGAGGGAGGTGCCGTGGCAGACGGTCGCGGTGTTGTCCATGACCGCTCCCACGGCCTCGCCGATCTCGGCCCCGACAGACTGGGCCTCACAGTTTGTGGAACTCCAGCCGTACATCAGGGGCTTCTTGGCGTCGGCAAGCATCCTGGCAGTGTAATCAACTGCCTCATCGTAGGAGATCTCCTTCCAGGAACCGTCTTCCTGCCGCATGCGGGGCCGGGTGATACGGTCCTTCGCCTGAGAGTGGAGGAATTTTTCAGCGCCGATGGCGCACGCGTTGTAGACCTCGAGGAGATCCTTTCCGTCATCACTGACGACGACCTCAAGGTCGTCGCAGAGCGTTCCACAGAACGGGCAGATAACGTCGGTTACAGTCCTGGTCATGATAGTTCACCCCTGCACCCCTTGCGCACCAGTTCAAGTGAGCCGAGGACGGGTTCGCTCTTGGCGACCTCCACCTCAACAGGTGTACCTTTAAACGTTGGCATGCCGGTCGAGTAGGTGTTCGGGTTGACCACCATGTTTGCCCATGGGCCCATCGGTATATATGCTACACCGGGATGGGGGCCCTGGGTTGCCTCGATCGCCTTGACGACGACACTGCCGTGGTTGCTGGTGACGCGTACGTTCGTGTTGCGAAAAGCTCCCAGCTCTTTAAAGTCCGCCGGGTCCAGCTCGATAATCCCGCAGGCGGTGGTGTAGGCGGGTTTTTCTTTCCCCGCCTCCATCGCCACCCCCTGCTGGATGGTGCGACCCGAGATCAAATTCACTCTGATTGCCATTGTCATTCAGCCTCTGTCTATGGTCTTACTTGGCAAACTCTTTGAGCGGGCTTGGTCCGAGCTCGTTGATGGTCTTGACGACGTCCGTCATGACTGATCCCCACTTTGCACCCTCAGATGCAGAGACGAAGGTCATCCTGAGACGCTTGTCGTCAAGACCGATGTTCTTGAGGACACTCTTCAAGAGGAACATCCTCTTGGCTGCCTTAAAGTTGCCCTCAAGGTAGTGGCAGTCGCCGAAGTGACAGCCGGAGACCAGCACACCATCCGCCCCATCCTGGAATGCCTTCAGGATAAAGAGGGGGTCGATCCGACCCGTGCACATAACGCGGATGGCACGGATGTCGGGTGGGTACTGAATACGGGCGCCGCCGGCGAGGTCTGCGCCTGCGTACGAGCACCAGTTGCAGATGATAGCGATGATCTTGGGTTTCCAGTTCTCGTCTGCCATTTACTGTTCACCTCCAAGGAGGAACGCATCGATCTGTGCGACGATCTGTGGGGTTGCGAAGTGCTGCATCCAGATTGCACCGCCCGGGCAGAACCCGCCGCAGGTGCCGCAGCCCTTGCACTTGGCTTCGGTGACCTGCATGACTGTGCGGCCGTCCCTCTCGACGAGCGCGAGGGCGCCATAGGGGCACAGGTTGACACACAATCCGCATCCGGCACACTTCTCCTCCATGCACTGGGCGAAGTAGGGCTCGAGCTCCACTTCTCCCCTGTGGATCGGGATGGATGCCGCGGATGCCGCACCCTCGGCCTGGGCGACCGTGTCGGGAATATCCTTGGGTCCCTGGCAGACACCGGCGAGGTAGACACCGGCAGTGGTGGTGCCGCACGGGTTCAGCTTCGGGTGGGCCTCAAGGAGCCAGCCGTCCTGCGAGCAGGAAACACCGAAGAGTCTCCGTGTCTTCTCGGTCTCGGCGGAGGGCTCGATAGCGGCTGCGAGCACGACCATATCGACTTCCATGTCGACAGGCCGGCCGAGGAGCGTGTCCTCCGCGTTGACGTGAAGGTTCTTGGTCTTCGGGTCTTCGAGGATGTTTGCAACACGGCCGCGGATGAACTTCGCACCCTCGTCCTGGATGCGGTAGTAGAACTCCTCGTACATCTTCCCAAAGGACCTGATGTCCATGTAGAAGATGTAGGGCACCACGCCGGGGATCTTCTCGATGATCTGGTGGGCGTGCTTGAGCGAGTACATACAGCAGAACCGCGAGCAGTAGGGCTTGCCGACGCCGGTGTTGTCACGGGAGCCCGCACAGAGGACGAACGCGACCCGCATAGGGGTTGCGCCGTCGCTCGGGCGGACAAGGTGACCGCCGGTCGGGCCGGACGCACAGATCAGCCGCTCGAACTCAAGCGACGTGATGACGTTATCGTAGTTCTTGTAGCCCCACTCGAACTTCTTCTCGATGGGGAAGATGTCGTAACCCGTGGCGATGATGACGGTACCGACCTTGACGGTCATGAGTTCGTCCTTAGCATCGAGGTCGATTGCCTTCTTCTCGCCGCATACCTCGACACAGAGGCCGCACTTGACGCAGGCGTCGAAGTCGACGGTGTAGATCAGCGGAGAGACCTGTGGGTGGTAGATGTAGATCGCCTTTCTCGGCGCCATGCCGAGTTCGAACGGGTTCGGCTTGATGACCGGACAGACGTCGACACAGTCGCCGCAACCGGTACAGCCGCCGCCGACGATGCCGCGGGCTTCCGCCTCTTCTGGGGTGATGACACCGCGTGCCTTCTTCCGGAGGGTGACATCGAAGTTGCCGATGTATCCCTCAACTGCCTCGACCTCGGTGTAGGTGAGGAGCTCGATACCCTCGTGCCGGTAAACGTCTACCATCTTCGGGGTCAGGATACACTGCGAGCAGTCCAGCGTCGGGAAGGTCTTGTCGAGCTGGGACATCCTGCCGCCGATCGTGGGGTTCTTCTCCACGAGGTAGGTCTTGATGCCTGCATTCGCAAGGTCGAGCGCCGCCTGCATGCCGCCGATACCACCGCCGACGACCATCGCCGCCTTCTCTACGGGGACGCTCTTCGGGATGAGGTCCTCAAGCAGGGAAGCCTTTGCTACGGCGATCCGGACTGCGTCCTTTGCCTTGGATGTGGCCTCTTCGGGCTGGTGCATGTGCACCCACGAGTTCTGTTCGCGGATGTTAGCCATCTCGAACCGGAAGGGGTTCAAGCCGCCTGCCTTGGTCGCGTTACGGAACGTGGGCTCGTGCAGACGGGGAGAACATGCCGCCACGACGATTCCGGTCAGTTTCTGCTCGGCGATGGCCTCGGCAATCTTGTTCTGGCCGGGGGTCGAGCACATGTACTGGTAGTCATCGGCGATGGCGACGTTCGGGAGTGTCCTGGCGTACTCCATTACCGCCTTAACGTCGATGGAGCCCGCAATATTGGTACCACAGTGGCACACAAAAACGCCAATTCTTGGCTCTTGATTCTTTTTGACTTCTGCCATGTATTTGCACCTCACAGGATCTTCTTCAGGAACGGCTCAACGCTGATGGCATGGAGATCGAGTGCAAGCTCGTCCGGGCTCATGCCCTGTGCCAGTCCCAGGAGTTCGTTGTAGTGCAGGACGGGGACGCCGTGTTCGACACCGAACTTCTCCTTGATCTCGATCTGGCCGCGGTCGAACTGGAGCTGGCAGAACGGACAGACTTCGGTGACTGCATCGACGCCTACCTCCTCCATGTTGATCAGTTTCTCGTTTGTGATGTCGAGCGCGTGCGTGATATCGTATCCACGGACACCGCCGCCGGCACCGCAGCACTGCATCTTGTTGCGGTACTGAACCGGCTCGGCGCCGAGAGCGGCGACGAGTTCTTCCATCCACATCGGGTTCTCGGTGTCCCCGAAGTGTCGCTCTTTCTTGGGCTTCATCAGGTGGCAGCCGTAGTGGACGGCGATCTTTGCACCGGTCAGGGGGCGCTTGACGCTCTCGGCGATCTTAGCGACGCCTACGATCTTGGGGTCGTAGTAGAGCTCGGCGAGGTGCCAGACATCGGCGGTCCCCTTGAACTCCATATCAATCTCTTTGAGCACCTCGTTGACCCCGTCACGGAGTTCATCGTTGTGCTTCAGCTTGTGGTTGACTTCCCAGATGGACTTGTAGCACCCGTTGCAGACCAGGGCGATATCCATGCCCATCTGCTCGGCGAGCACGACGTTCCGGGCCGCCATCGCGTACCAGACATTCAGGTCGATCGAACCGAACGCACCCGGTGCCGGGCAGCAGCTTGCGCCCTTCAGGGGCAGGAGGTCGATGCCGAGGTTCTTGCTGGTCTGGATGGCCGCCGCCTCGATTCCCGGATACCGGTTCGGGGCGATGCACCCGAGGAAGAATGCATACTGATGATTGTTTCCGCTCATGGTTTTACTCACCCTGTGCCAGTATTCTGTCCGCGTTCTCTTTCAGCTTGTAGTGGTCGATGATCTTCCTGATGCCGGGCAGGTACTCGGGGTACTTGTGCGTCGTCTCAGGCTCCTCATCGAGGCCGAGTTTCTTCCGGGCTGCACGGTTGGCGTCGTTGTTCGGGACACCGTGGCCCGACTTGTAGATCAGCTGGACGGTCTGGAGGAAGTTGCGCGGAATGATGTCCCGCTTGAACGCCAGGTTCCGCATCGCCATGATCGCATCGGTCGGCGCGAGGTTCCGGGGGCACCGGTCGGTGCAGCTGTAACAGGTGGTGCAGAGCCAGAGGTCCGGGTCGGTGAGGATCTCCTCTTCCAGGCCGAGGACTGCCTTGCGCATGAACAGCCGGATACGGTACGAACTCCGGGGTGCCGAGGGGCACGAACCGGTGCAGGTGCCGCACTGGTAGCACATGTGGGCGGCGGTCTGCCCGATCTTCTCTACATCTTTGATAAACTCGGGGTTGCTGTCAGGAACGTAGTACTTCCTGTCCCGGAGCTTCTCAGCGAGTTTCTGGTCCTTATAGTCTTTCTTTACTGCCATTGGCTATCCCTCACGCCTCTTCCAGAACTTTGACCTCGACCTCTCCGGGGACGGTCTCTTTCACCTTGGACGTCCTCGGGGCAAGCAGCTTAGCCTTGATCTGCCTGAAGAGGTCCGTCTCCTTATCCTTCATCCGGATACCCGTCCGCCGCAGGATGATTGCATCCTCACTCGGGCAGGCGTTGACGCAGGCGCCGCAGAGGATACAGAAGTCCTTGTTGATGGCGATGTTGGCCTCGACCTCTCCCTTCATATCCTTGGCCGGGAGGGGGGAGGGCAGGTAGAGCGCGTTGCAGGGGCAGACCTCTATACAGGTCGAACAGCCGCCGGGGCACTTCTCGGGGTTGATCTCGATGTCTCCCTCGAAGATCTTCTCGACGGTGATTGCCTCCTGAGGGCAGGTCTCGACGCACCAGGTACAGGTGCAGCAGTTGTCCTGCTGGATATCCACCTTGCCGGGCAGCTTGTCGCTGATGATTTCGCGTTCGAGAGTGATGCACTCCTGGGGGCAGGCCTCGACGCAGATCATGCAGCCGTCGCAGGTGCTCTCTTCCCACTTGACTTCCCCTTCGATCTTGCCGGTCTCGGGGTCTGCTGCGTTGCGAATGACGGTGATGCTCGGGCAGAGCTCGCCGCAGATGCCGCAGACGTCACACTTCTCGGTGTCGACGGCAAACGTGGTCCTGGTCTGCAGTGCAGCCTGACGCGGCTTGCCGGCTTCGTCGCCGCCCTCAAATGCGGGTACATCGCGCACGATGGCGTCCCGCGGGCAGACCTCTTCACAGATGGTGCAACGGTCGCACTTCTCTTCGTCGATCACGGTGACCATGTCGTATGTGGGGAATCCTTCCTTCTCAAGAATCGGGAGCCTCTCCTCCCCGTCGATCTTGAGTGTCATCGCATTGAAGGGGCACATAATGACACATACGCCACAATACGAGCACTTCTCAGGGTTGACGTCGACAGGTTCAGCGTAGTCGATTGCCCCGCGTCGTGTCGCACCGACAGGCCCGAGCACGATTGCCTCTTCAGGGCAGGCGTCGACACAGATGCCGCAGCCCGTGCAGGTCTCTGCGTTCAGGATCAGGTTGTTAACCGCCTTCAGGAGCCTCTGCTCCATAATGACGTTCTGTCCTTCCCGCGTTTTCGAGTACTTTGGAAACAATGCCATATTCTAGTTTCACTCCTAGGCTTCCACTTTTCGGGCTTTCACCCGGCTCTCCCACGGTCCTTCAAGCTTGATAACTCCGTAAGGGCATGCCTGGACGCATACGCCGCACCCGGCGCAGAGCTCGGAGTTAAAGTCAAGGATGACGGCTTTGCCGTCTTTGACCTTGTAAATTTTCTCCTTGGTTACCGGATCTTCGGTGTAGAGCTCGAGAGCGTCGACCGGACATGCCACCACGCAGTTATTGCAGCCTGTACATCGTTCCATATTGATGTGCAATGCAAATGCCATGGTATCACGCACCAGATCTGATCGATTAAAAATCGATATAAACAGAATAGTCAAAGAATATACATAAACTTTCTGAAATTCGGCAGTCTTATATTCCAGAACTATGATTATCTGTCAAATTTTATAAATTAAAATAGTTGTTATGTTAACCCGATGTTCAAAATCGCACTGCTAAATTCACTTCCTGCCGTAAGGGCAAAACGAAACTGTTAAATCAGAAATCCCTGTTTCTGGTGAAAATCGGTGGCCAATCCTGCCCGGCAGTGTTGAGATCAGGCCGGATAACCTCGCGAGTCAGGTATATTCCCTCTTCTCCTTCCGGCAGGAACCTGTCACGGGTTGCGCGGTTTAGGTAGTAACCATTTCTGCATCCATCGGTTCTCCTCTCTCCGCGCCGGGTGCCTCGGCCCGTCTGGAAGAGACCGTCCGGATCCTGGCCCGCGGTCCCCCTGCCGCATCCAGGATAGCCCCGCCGGGTGGATCTGGCAACCTGCAGCATGCTTAACCCGGTCCCTGCTGCAGGCATGGGCTGTATGGCCGTTTTGCGCCTGGAAGGTGCAACCGGGGCGAGACCGGGGTGTCCCTGGATCCCATACCCGATTCTTTTTACGTTTACTCTGCCGGGGATGCGGATATCGGTGGGTGGAGGGGGCCGCGCAGTTTGAATCCCCCATGGCACGCGGGAGCGCGGGGTGCGCACGCCCGGGAAAAAAAGAAACCTTATTCTGTCCGCATCGTAACATTGTAGCAAACGAGGTGTATTCTGTCCATGGAACTGAATGGCGTTACTATCGATGATACCTATGCAGAAGCGTTCCCGATCTGGGTAGCACGGCCCATTATCACCGCCGTCACCGAGGAGTGGGCATACAAGGCAGCAGTGGAGGCCGTCGGCTTTGCCACCTCCACCATCGGATGTCCGGCGGAGGCAGGTATCGACTGCTTCGTCCCCGGTGACGAGACCCCCGACGGACGGCCCGGCTACGCGATCCTGATCTGTGCGAGCAAGAAGAAGCTCAAAGAGCAGGTCGTTGAGCGTCTCGCCGAGTGTATCCTCACCGCCCCGACGACAGCAGTCTTTGACGGCCTCTCCGACGTCGTTGCCGAGGTCCCCGAGAAGCTCCCGGTCAAGCTCCACTTCTTCGGCGACGGGTTCGAGGAGAAGCGCGAGGTCGGCGGCAGGACGGTATGGGCTATCCCGATCATGGAGGGCGAGTATATCGGTGAGGAGGAGTTCGGCGCCGTCAAGGGCGTAGCGGGCGGCAACTTCTTCATCATGGGCGAGAACCAGATGGCCGCTCTTACGGCCGCCCAGGCGGCGGTCGACGCCATCAGTGGCGTCTGCGGTGTCATCACGCCCTTCCCCGGCGGCATCGTCGCGAGCGGCTCGAAGGTCGGGAGCAAGAAGTACAAGTTCATGGTTGCAACCACCAACGAGGCCTACTGCCCGGCGCTGAGAGAGAAGGTCGAGGGCAGCAAGGTTCCCGAGGGCGTCACGGCGGTCTACGAGATCGTCATCGACGGCGTCGACCAGGACTCGATCAAGACCGCGATGGCCGAGGGCATCCGTGCGGCAACCAGGGTGCCGGGCGTGAAGTTCATCACCGCCGGGAACTTCGGCGGCAGCCTCGGGCCGTTCAAGTTCGACCTGAAGGATGTCCTCGCGGACTACCTCTAATCTCTTTTTTCTGTGGCGGTTCTTGAGGGTGCCGTCTGGTTGGCCCTGTTGTTGAGGGTGTGAGGATCGGGGATCGAGCGGGTGGGAGCGTTCGAATGCCTCGGAGGTTTCCAACCTAGGGCTGGTATGAAAAACATCCTGCAAGTATGCAGAGCATCTGCCAGAACCGGCGGGTCGGTCATCACTGTTTTTCATTGTCATCGTAACTGGTCAGGTAGACCAATAAAACGCATCAGGGGTGAAAGGGTTTTCCTCGAATGCCCCTCTGATGGCTTCGAGTACCGGCCTACGATTTTTCTTCACGGTTGAAATATATCCTCGAATCCGGCAGAAGTTGGATGGTCCCTCCGTACTTCTGAATGTCCCGGAGATCTTCTGCTGCACCTTGACCATTCTGACATCTCTTTCCGCCTGATTATTCGTGAACGGTACCCGGAAATC
>DASQ01000026.1 GCA_002503885.1 Methanoculleus marisnigri
TGTACGCCTCTTCAACGGACTTGAGGGTCTGCTGAGCGGTATCGCTGTGCAGCAATCCGTAGTTTTCGTTCGGCTTTGACTGCACGTAGGTGCTGCACTCTTTGTAGGGGAAGTCCTTCTTCCGGGTGTAGGGAAGGTAGGATCCGACCAGGATGTCAACCCCCGAGGTGAGATCCGGCCGGAGGCCCAGAAGGATCTGACGGTTCTCCCGGTGCGTCGCATAGTGCTGCCGGACGTTGTACAGTCCTACATTGTACATGCTTTTAGCATGGTACGCGAGCGTGTCGAGGATCCAGAACGTCTTCTGGGGAAGGCGCAGATAGTTGCTGACCACTCGCAGTGCCATTACCTCTTATCTTTGGGGCTCATCTATCTATAAGGTAACTCCCGCGGGGCGAACGTGTACGGGGCTTGATGCGGGCAATTCCTCCCCCCGCTTGCGCAGGGGGCCTCCTTGCCCGTCGTATGTGAAACAACCGGCATCGTTTTCAACATTGATGAAGCCGCCCATGTGTTCATCGGTGATATTGGACTTAAAGACCACCTTTTGCCGAACCCACTCTGCACACTCTCTGGCAATCGCTTTTTGTGTCAGTTCATTTCTGAGTTTAATCTCATATTCAGTCCCATAAAGACTCCTTTCTCGTTGTAATTGAGGGATATAGAATTCTCTTCTCTCTTTTTTGGTTTTCTCCGTTAAAAAGGTGGGTGATGTGAAAATAAAGCGTAAGTCGGCGATTTCTGTCAACTGGTCTTTTAGTTCCTGAAAGGCGTATATGGAAAAGTAGGAGGCAGCGATAGCAACCTTGGTATCTCTTTTAATTGTAGCCTTTAGATCGTCTCTTAGGGTTTCGTTTATGTTATCAATTATTTTCAATGTACCCCTCCAGCCACCGCAATTGTTGAAAATATTTACCAAGCACTATATGTATTCTACGAAATAGTCGTATAAACCCCTTTTGTGGCATCAAATGTGAATCGATCTAAAACTAGAACCGTTTATCATCGTTTCACACGGGTAAAGTTGGATTGCAGTTATCTGGCCTCAAGTACGCAGTAGTCAACCATAATGAGCAGGGTCCTCGGATGGTGTCCCGACAGGTTCCTCGATCTGGTTCCAATACTGTGTAATTCTATGCCTCCACAAAACCCAAACCGGCGCCTTTAATTCCCCCCGCAGGAATAAAACCCTCTAATGAGAGGCGGTTAGATGGTCAGGTTCCTGCACACAGCCGATTGGCAGATCGGCATGAAAGCGGCGCATGCCGGTGAAAAAGCAAAAGCTGTCCGGCAGAAGAGGTTCGAGACGGCCGGCCGTATCGTTGAACTCGCCAAGGAGAAGGACGTTGACTTCGTGCTCCTCGCCGGCGACACGTTTGAGCACCACAACGTGGACAACGCCGCCGTGAAACGGACGGTCGATATCCTCAACCGGTTCGATCCGATCCCGGTCTACGTCCTGCCGGGCAACCACGACCCCATGGTGCCGGGGGGCGTCTGGGACCGGGATGCCTGGGAGCGGATCGGCCTCCACGTGACCCTGCTTGGAGAACGGCAGGAATACTGTTGCCGTGACGACGTCGTCCTCTACGCATGCCCGCTCACCCAGAAGCAGAGCGGCCTCGACCCGACTGCCTGGATCCCGAACCGTGAGGATGGTGATTCCCGTATCCGCATCGGCGTCGCGCACGGCTCCCTCAACATCCTGCCGGGTACCGTAAATTTCCCGATAGCCGGCGATCGCCCGGAGCAGAGCGGACTTGACTATCTTGCGCTCGGCGACTGGCATGGCCACCGAATCTTCGGGCGCGCAGTATACCCGGGCACGATGGAGCCCACCAGTTTCAGCGAGCAGGGCTCCGGGAGCGTGCTCGTCGTCGAGATCGACGAAGCCGGTGCCGAACCGCGGATTGAGGCCTGCCGTGTCAACGCCCTGACCTGGGCCGAACTCATCCCGCCGATCAGCACGACAGACGACGTCGAGATGCTCGATGCCGCCATACAGTCCTTTGGTTCGCTAGCATCGCTCCTCCTCAAAGTGTCTCCGGATCTCGGTGGATGCACTGATAGCAAGGCCCTGGAACGCCTTGAGACACTGCAGGAGGAGCTCCGGGAGAGTGCCTTCTTCCTGGAGTGGACCGATCCCGTTCGCCAGCCCGTCGTCGGTGAGAGGCCGGCGCAGATCCCGGACGGGGTGCTCTGCCAGGTGGATGAGACCCTTGCCACCGTCCTTGATGGCCGCATTCCCGAAGGACCCGGGCACCAGTTCGCAGACCGGGACCCGGAGGTCGTTTTGGCCGCGCGAATGCTCCTGCACCGCCTTGCCGGGGGGCGGTCGGCATGATCGTCGAAGAGATCACGATCCGGAACTGGCGCAGTTACCGCGAACCGCGCACGTTCCGGTTCGGTGAAGGGTTCAACCTCCTGGTAGGCCGCAACGAGGCCGGGAAATCAACCCTGTTTGAGGCCTTCACCCGGGTCCTCTTCGACCGGCACACCTCTGCAGCTGAGAAGATCCGGCAGATCCAGCCGTTGGAAAGCTCGCTTGCCCCCGAGGCGACGATCGTCTTCCGGGTGAATAACGATAAATACAAAGTCCGGAAGCGCTTCCTTCAAATCCCCGTCGCCGAGTTCTCCACCTGGCGGGGTGACCGCTGGGAGCTCAAGCACGAGGGAGATGCGGCAGACAACGCAGCGCGGGAGGTCTTGCGGGGAGAAACACCCGCCCGGGCGTCGCAACCCGAGCACCGGGGACTCTGCCAGGCGCTCTGGTACCTCCAGGACGACACCCCTCTCCCGAAAGAGGCGTGGGCAGAGGGGGTGAAAGAGGGACTATCGGGCTTTGTCTCCCTGGTTGCGAGATCCCCGGACGAAGACCGGATTCTCAAGAAAATTGAAGACGAATATGGGTCGTTCTACACTCCAAAGGGCAAGATAAAGGCAGGAAGCCAGCCGGATCTGCTCCAGAAGACGATCCCGGAGATCGAAGCGGAACTGCAGATTCTCTATGAGCGTGACCGGGGCGTGGAAGACCTCCGCCTGGAACTGGAAGGTTTCGCCGAGGAGCAGCGGTGGAAAGACGAAACTCTCAAGGCTGCCCACGCCGAAGTTGCCGGCCTTAAGCAGAAACTCGACGAAGGAGCCGCTCTGGAGGAGGAGAAGAAGCAGAAAGAAGAAACTCTGCGGCAGGCTAAAGCGGCCCGGGATACTGTCACGGGTGACGGTAAGGCGATAGATAAACGCATTAAGCAGATCGATGAGATGAATGAGGATCTGGCAGATAAACAGCGGGCGACAGAAGAACTCCAGGCCGATGCACGCATGGAGCAGAGAGCGGCTGAGAAGCATCGTGAAACCTGGAAAAAGACTCATGAGCCGGAATTGCAACAGGTGGAGCAGGAACTCGGCATCCTCCAGGCGATAGAGCGGACCCGGCGGCTCGAAGAGCAGATGACGAGTGTTCGGGAACAGATCGACCGTATCCAGACCACTGAGACGGAACTCCGGGAACGGGAGCGTGAACTCTCCACAACGCCCCTGCCGACGAAAAAAGATATCGAAACATATCGGGAGCTGAAACTGGAACTGGCCACCGTCAGCGGCCAGATTGAGCAGGCTGCCATCCGTATCGGGTTCGATCTGCAGATGGAGAATACGTCGATCACCGCCGACCCGGATGCGGAACGTCTCACCGAGGATGGCGAGTACCTCATTCTCGGGCCGACAACGTTCACGATCGGTGACCTTGGAACGATCCGCGTGCGGGGCGGCGGTTCATCGCTTGAAGAACTGCAGACTAAGGCACAATCTCTCTCCGCCGAGTTTACGTCGCTCTTTGAACGCTCTGGAGTGACGGACGAGCAGGAACTCTATGATCTCCAGCAGCGCCGCCAGGATCTTGAGCGGGAGATCAAGCAGTTCAAGAAGACCTTTAAAGAACTCACTTCTGAAAAAGGACTTGAGCAACTCAAAGAAGATATTGCCCGGACCCGGCAGAAGATTACAGACGAGAAGAGCAAGATCGGTGCAGTTCCTCCAGAATGGCAGCACCTTTCAGACGATGCCATCAGGGAAATGTCTGAAGATCTCAGCACGAAGAAAAAGGGACTTATCCAGACCATTGGGCGCGAACAGCAAAAGGAGGCTGAGGCCCGGACTGCCCATGCCGAAGCCTCCCGGAAAGCACAGGAAGCATCCAGCCGCCTGATCGAGCTCCGAACGCAGGTGAGAGGACTCAAGCAGGCGAATGCCGATGCACTGAAGTCGTACGGCACCTACGAGCACCTGCAGGAGACGCTCGCGAAAGAAACCGCAGCACTTGAGCGAGCAGAAGAGGATCTTGCAGCCCTCCTTGCCGAGTACAAAATTCGGGTTGAAGAGCCGAAGGCACAATACGGTAAGGCTCTGGAGATTGTCCGGAGTCTCGAAGAGCAGGTGCAGTCCGTCCGGGAGAAGATCATAGATAGAAGAGCCAGGATCGAGGCAGCGGTTTCCGAGGACTTCTACTCCAGGATCGGAGACCTGGAAAACTCACTCGATGTCACGAGGCGCAACCTCAATCGGGTCACCCGGCAGGCCGAAGCCGCAAAACTCCTGCATGATCTGGTGCAGGCATTCAAGAAGGAGCAGTCCACGGCGCTCTCCGGCCCGGTGGCTGACCAGGTGAACCGCTGGCTCGTGCAGCTCACCGACGGGTCATATGATTCGATCCGGATGGATGAGAAGATCTTCCCCGTAGGCGTTTCAAATCCTCGGTATGATGAGACGTTGCCCCTGGAGTGTTTGAGTTACGGAACGCACGAACAGGTTATCGTCCTCCTGCGCCTTGCAATGGGCGCCCTCTTAAGCAAAGACGAGCGTAACCTCGTCGTCATCGATGACCGACTGGTGAACGCCGACCCGATCCGGATGCGACGCCTCTGCCAGATCCTTGAGGAGGTGGCGACGAACCATTGCCAGGTCGTCGTCGCCACCTGCAACGAGACACCGTATGCCGGCGTCCGGGAGAAGACGATTATTCCGGTGCCGGGGGAAAAGCAGGAGGGGTGACAATCACATCCCCAGATCATTCCGGGCTCTCTTCTTTATATCTCGGCAAGCGAAAGTGATTAAAAGAGCTGGAATCACTCAAATCGCGAGGGCCTGCTTGACTTGGAGCGGCTCCCTCATTGCGATGATCTTCTGTAGGAGCACTTCTCCCATTGTTGATATGCGAAACGAGGTGACGTGCGGCACTCGCCTATATCTAGTACTCGTTGTCATTTAACTCTATGAATTTCCTTTCCCGCCCTTCGCATCTCTCACGGCCTGCCTTCTGTGTGGGATCATATCCCGATCTGCACCATGGATTGCTTCACGCGAAACTACGAAATTTCAGTTCTGTTGAATAGGGCATGAATAGGGAAGCATCGACCCGGGACGAGGAATCGCCCCGGGCATGCCCCTGCAAGTGGACCGTGGGGATATCACCTC
>DASQ01000044.1 GCA_002503885.1 Methanoculleus marisnigri
ATCGTGATATGCCCGGTTCTTGCGGGCGAGCGCCCAGTTGTACACATACCGGCAGCACCCGAGGTGCTTGGCAATCAGGGGTTCCTGATCCTTCGTCGGATAGAGCCGGTACTGATACCTCCGCAGCATACGATAGGATCATCTGGGACTCCCTCCGGCATAAAGAATACCTGTGCGGTGTGAATATGAAGAAGGGGCTCCGCTTTCACCTCCCCCCTTGCGGAGGGAGCCCTCCCGCTCTGCCCCTTCAACCCCGCAGAGGTAGATCTGGACTCCCTCTGCGTCATATATGAGTTCGAGCGCCTCCGTCGGGATAGAAACAGTATAGCGATCGCGCTCTTCGGCACCCACATACAGGAGCGTGGCGTTGTACGCCCGCGAAAGCTCGATGGTCCGCGACGGCTGCTCGTATATCCTCCGCACGTCAGCGCTCCGTTCGCTTATACGTCCCTCGTCTCCCCGCCACATATACTCGTGGAACGGCATCCCGATGACTGCCGGGATCCCGGTGAACGACGACACCCGTGAGTAGTAGGTGTAATCTCCGCCCTCCGCCTCGACGATGATATGGTCGCCCGGAAGATCCCGCAGGAACGCGATTGCTGCCGCATCCCCCGGGTGCGAGCCTTCGAGATAGGCCGCCCCGTCGAGGGTGTGGCTCCCGTAGCCGAAGTCGACATTGATCGCGAAGGGTGCAGCAAGAAGCAGCGCCACAGCCAGGACGGGCAACAGACGCCCCGCCCGGGCAGGCATGCGCCAACCGATATCGGCTCTTTCCAGCCATCCCCCGATGACGGCAAGGCTTGCTGTCCCCATCAGGATCCAGGCGGGGAGATAGAACTTGAAGACCGTGTTCATCCGGAAGTAGGTCTCCCCCATGTTGTCTTTGAGATAGACCAGCTCGGTAGCGAGGATGATCAGGAGCCCGAGGATGGCGAGCGTATCGGTGGCCGCAAAGCGGCGGCGGGCGAGAAGGTAGACCAGCGGAACGGCGGCGATGGCCGCGGCCGGATAGCCGGCGAGCACGAACGGCACCGCGGCGAGCAGAAGGTAGGGGCGCTTCCTGATATCCGGAGCACAAAAAGTGATCAGCACCGCGAGGAAGAACCCGTGGACCAGCAGGAACTCCACCGGTTCGGAGGGTGTCGGGACGATCCCGATCCCCCCGATGCCGGGGCTGTTGAGCTGCAGGTAGAACGGGAGATACGTTACGATCGCGAGCGGCGGCACCGCCGCAAGCATCATCCAGGACTTCTCTCTGTCCCGGGTAAAGTTCCCGTAACGCCACCATATCAGGAGGCCGAAGACCAGCGTGACCGGGGCGTAGACCAGCACGTCCCAGGAGTTGAACCCGGGCATGGACCCGAGGGCGAGGGCGGCAAGCCCGCAGACGAGTGCCCGCCCCCGCAGGGGGAGGGTCCCCCAGCGCATGCAGGCAAAGACCAGGAGGAAGAGCAGGAACCCCTGGTTGAAGAAGCTCATGACGTGTGGGTGCACGTCGCCCCAGAGCATTGAAAAAATCGGATACTCGTTGATGGTGTTCGCGATCGTCCGGGTGCTCCCCCAGAGGACGTCGAACCATGCGTCACCGATCAGGATGTGGTAGATCGCAGAGGGGTTTGGAATGAAGAGCGCGAGTACCGGGAGCCACCGGTAGCGATCGAGGAGGAGATGCCCGAGTGCGTAGAGCGAGACGACGGCAAGCCCGAGCACGGTCGGGAGGACAAGGTTGAACGTTACTGTCGAGGGCACGCCGGATACAAGCCCGAGCACCCCGCTCATCCAGTAGCCGATGTAGTAGTAGACATCCAGTGTCCCCCCCGCATACCAGGGGTCGAGCGGCGGGATGGTTGGAAGCCGCATGATCGACGCGAGGATGGCGTGGTCCATGAACTTCTCGGCGTAGGAGATGGTCGGGTTGATCCAGCGCACCTCAAGCATGAAGAGGAAGGGTATCAGGAAGGCGAGATCCCAGGAGAGTGCGGACTGCAGGCGCTCCCTCGTGTAGAACCGCCGCGACCCTGCATAAACTATCGCGGCGAGAAACGGCAGCAGGGCGAGCCAGACAGGAAGGCCCGAAAGACCGCAGTACCAGGACCCGAGCGTGAAGAGGAGGACCGATGCCGGGTATGCGGCGGCGGCCGAGAGGTTGCCGAGGGTGCGGTCGAGCGCCGGCCAGGTGCCGAGGTGGAGCAGTTTGATGACCGCAAGCCAGAGCAGCACGGGGACGACGAACTCACCCGCCAAATGTCTCCTCCTTCTCGATCTCCCTGGAAAAGGCCTTCTTTAAGAGTTCCATCGACCAGTCGCCGAAGTAGTAGATTGATCCGACGCCCCCGATGAGCGTGACCAGGTTCTTGATCAGGTGGTCGATGACCGCGATCAGCGTCGCCGTGGCTGCCGGCGTTCCCGCGAGCCCGAAGGTCAGCGCGAGCGCGAGTTCATAGGTCCCCACCCCTCCCGGGGTGAGCGGCACCGCCTTGACGAGGTTGCCGATGACGATCGCAAGAACGACGATGCCGAACGGGACCGGCTCCTGGAACATCAGGACGACCGCGTAGCAGACCAGCACATCGACGAGCCAAATGAGGAGCGATGAAACGCTGAGCGTAACGAGGGCCCGGGGGTTGAGGGAGGCCCGTTTCACTTCATCGAGCATCCTCTGAACGGCAACGATGACCCGGTTCTCGGACTTCATCCTGCCCGACCAGAGAAGCATGGCAAAGAAGATGCTGCCAGCGGCGAGGGGGACGATGATGACCGTGATGAACCAGTCGGGGACATCCAGGACGGCCAGAACGAACGGGAGCGCGACGGCGCCGAGCACCGCGATCATCAGGATGTCGAAGACACGCTCGACGACGAGGGACGAGAACCCCTGCGAGTAGGTGGCGTCGTCCTCGTGCTTGAGGATGAGCATCCGCACAAAGTCGCCGAGGCGTGCGGGAACGATGAGGTTCGCCGTCTGGGAGATGAAGATGCAGGCGGTCGAGAACCGGAGGCTCTCCTTGATGCCAAGCCCCTGCAGGATGAACTGGTACCGGTACCCCCGGAGGATCCAGGCAACAACGCAGATCCCGACGGCAGCAAAGAGGAAGGGTATCACGGCGTGTTCGAGCGTCAGCAGGAGGTCGTCCCATACGCGGAAGAGCATGTACGCGACAATCCCGACCGCGATCAGGGTGGGGATGACGACCGCGCTAACCTTTTTCCACATGGAGCCGCCACCAGAGCTGCACAATCGCCGATCCCATCTCGATTACATCGCTTCTACGCACAGTCGTCCCCTCTCCCTGCTGCCATCGCACGGGAAACTCTCGTATCCGGTACCCGTTCTTCTGTGCCCGCACCAGCACCTCGGTGTCCCAGAACCAGTGGTCTGCAGTCACCGACGGGAGCAGGGAAAGAATGCGGTCACGACGAAATGCCTTGAACCCGCACTGGTGGTCGTGGAGCGAGCTCCCGAGGATCGTCCGGGCGAGCATATTGTAGCCCCGGCTCGCGACCTCCCGTCCGCCGCTCCGGGTGATAATGCTTTCGGGGAGGAGACGGGAACCTGTTGCGATATCATAGCCGTCACGGATGGCGCCGATCAGTTCGGTGAGGTGCGGCATGTCGGTGGCAAGGTCGACATCGTAGTAGCAGACGATCGATCCCAATGCTGCGGCAAACGCACGGTTGAGCGCCCGACCCCGCCCGAGCCGCTCGTCGCTGTGGAGAAGGCGAACCCGGGAGTCTTTAGCCTCGTAGTCCCGGACGAACTCAGTGCTTCCGTCGGTGCTCCCGTCCTCGGCGACGATCAGTTCGAACCTCCCGGGCGCGATCGCCTCCAGCACCTCGAGCGACCGCGGTATGGCGGTCTTGAGCGCTGAGAGGTCGTTGTAGACCGGGAGGACGGCGCTCACCTCGATCTCAGGCATCCACAAACCTCGCGAGAACCCTTTTTGCCACTTCCTGCCCGGCGACGACCGAACCGTTCATGCTCCGCTCCGGGTAGTTCGGGGGGCTGAACATCCCGGCGAGGAAGAGCCCGTGCTCTTCGTAGGCAGGCAGGCGGTTCCGGAGTCCGGTCGTGTAGACGGGGCCTGCATACGGGTCGATGGCGAGCCGGTGCCAGTGCACTTCGCTCTCGCTGACAGAAAACCGCCTGCAGAAGTCCCCAAGCATCGACGCCTCGAAGCCCTCGGGGAGCCGATCGGTAAAATACGACGCAAGGTAGACGATGTGCTCACCGTACCACGCCAGCGGGGCGAAGTTGGTGTGCGAGACCACCGCACCATAGGGGGCCGCATCCTTCATGTTCAGCCAGTATATCCCGTCGGTCACGTCCCGGTCGAGTGCGAGGGTCATGCAGGCGGCGCCCTGGTAGGGCACCGGGGCGATATCGAGACCGGCAAGGTCCGCGGTCACCTGCGGGGGGAGCGTCGATACGACGCAGTCATAGGCCTCTCCGTTGACGAGCCAGCCGCCGTTCTTCCGCCGGATCTCCTCGACGGGAGAGCCCGGTACGATCGAGGCGCCCCGTCCCGCCACCTCTTCCTCGAGCCGCGCGATGACCTGCTGGAATCCTCCTTTCAGGTAACCCAGACGCTCGCCCCCGGCGCCCCGGTCCGACCGGATAGCGATACGGGATATGAGCCAGGCTGCGGAGACCTCGCCCGCACGGTCCCCAAACTTGCTCTTTAAGAGCGGTTCGAAGAACGATGCGTAGATGCCGGGGCCAAGGTTGTCGAGTATGAAATCCTTCGCGGTGATCCCGTCGAGCGCTGCTGTGTCGAGCCGCCGGGAGCGCAGGGTCAGCAGGCCGAGGCGGGCCTTCTCGGTGAGCGTGAGATGGGGGTAGCGCAGGATCTCGGTCGGGGTGGTAAGCGGGTGGATGGTTCCATCGACATAGTAGCCGGTGCTGCCCTTGAGCCATTCCAGCCGGTCGGTCACCTGCAGTGTATCGAAGAGGTCGAGCAGGCTGGTATCGCCGGCAAAGCAATGGTGGTAATACTCCTCGATCCAGTAATCGCCGATCCGGTACGAACCGAGGCAGCCGCCCAGGATGGGCCTTCGTTCGAAGAGATCGACCTGGTGTTTTCCGGCGAGTTCGAGAGCCGAGACCAGACCGGATAGACCTCCCCCCACAACGCAGATCTTCATAATAATCAGGCAGGAGACCCCCGGTTTAAACCGGGGGAGGAATGCCGTCTGCCTGTCCCGGCATACGGTTGTGTTCTCCAGGCAATACGGGTTCGGAGGGTACAATCTTCTCCCTTTGCGCTCTGCGTCACCCGCTTCCCGGTGACCGCGTTATGCAATGACATCTTTCCTTTCAACGTTCCTCCGATGTACGTCAGCCCATACTTGACGTGCCGGACCAGCGTTCCCCGGGTGAACCCGAGCGACCGGGTTCCTCCGTAGGGTTTTCGGATC
>DASQ01000080.1 GCA_002503885.1 Methanoculleus marisnigri
TGTACGCCTCTTCAACGGACTTGAGGGTCTGCTGAGCGGTATCGCTGTGCAGCAATCCGTAGTTTTCGTTCGGCTTTGACTGCACGTAGGTGCTGCACTCTTTGTAGGGGAAGTCCTTCTTCCGGGTGTAGGGAAGGTAGGATCCGACCAGGATGTCAACCCCCGAGGTGAGATCCGGCCGGAGGCCCAGAAGGATCTGACGGTTCTCCCGGTGCGTCGCATAGTGCTGCCGGACGTTGTACAGTCCTACATTGTACATGCTTTTAGCATGGTACGCGAGCGTGTCGAGGATCCAGAACGTCTTCTGGGGAAGGCGCAGATAGTTGCTGACGACTCGCAGTGCCATTATCTCTTATCTTTGGGACTCATCTGTCTATAAGGTAACCCCCGCGGGGCGAACGTGTACGGGGCTTGATGCGGGCAATTCCTCCCCCGGTTGAAACCGGGGGTCTCCTTGCCCGTCGTATATGACGGCGAGCCCTGCGGCGCGGGAAGAGGGGCGGCACCCCCTTTTTTGTAGCGAGAATGCCAACACTTCTCCACTATGGCAATCCATCCCATCGACTACCGGTACGGCACCCCCGAGATGCGTGCCGTCTGGAATGAGGAGAATCGGTTCCGGGCGATCGTCATGGCCGAAGTGGCGCTGGCCCGTGCCGAAGCCGTGCACGGGATGATTCCCCGCGAAGATGCGGAGACGATCGCAGCCTGCGCGTTGGAGGCAAGTCTTGAGCGGGCGAAGGAGATCGAGGCCGAGATCAACCACGACATGATGGCGGTCGTCAAGGCCGTCACCGAGGTCTGCGGCGACGCGGGTCGGTGGGTCCACTACGGCGCGACCTCAAACGACATCCTGGATACCGCGACGGCCCTGCAGCTCCGCGACAGCCTCGCGCTCATCGAGGAAAAACTGGGCAAACTCCTCTGCGTGCTCCTCACCCGGAGCGCCGAGACAAAGACCCTCGTCTGCGCCGGCCGCACTCACGGGCAGATCGGCGTCCCGACCACCTACGGCCTCCGGTTCGCGATCTGGGCGAGTGAGGTCTCCCGCCACATCGAGCGGCTCCGCCAGATGCGCTCCCGGGTCGTCGTCGGGCAGCTCACCGGTGCCGTAGGCACCCAGGCAGCGCTCGGCGAGGCCGGCATCGAGATCCAGGAGACGATGATGGAGTTCCTCGGGATCCAGTCCGTGGATGTCTCAAACCAGATCGTATCGCGGGACCGCTACGCGGAGTACTTCATGCTCCTCGCAAATATCGCGACAACGCTCGACAAGATCGGGCTGGAGGTCCGGCTGATGCAGCGCTCGGAGATCGGGGAACTCGCGGAGGCGTTCGGGAAGAATCAGGTCGGCTCGAGCACCATGCCCCACAAGAGGAACCCGATCAAGAGCGAGCAGGTCTGCGGGCTTGCCCGGATCGTGCGGTCAGCGGTCGAACCGGCCCTGGCAAACAACGTCCTCTGGGACGAGCGCGACCTGACGAACTCCTCCACCGAGCGGGTGCTCTTCCCCGAGGCGTCGGTGCTGACCGACCACATCCTCAAGGTGATGATCGGCGTGATGGAAGGGCTCGAGTTCAACAAGGAGAACATCCGGAAGAACCTGATGCTGCTCAGAGGGGTGAATCTCGCCGAGTCGGTGATGATCGACCTGACGAAGCGGGGCATGAACCGGCAGGAAGCCCACGAAGTGATGCGGACGGCGAGCATGCAGGCCCTCGCCGAAGACCGGGACCTCGCCGAGGTGCTCGGTGAGCGAGCCGAGGTCACGAAGTTCGTCTCCCGCGAAGACCTGGAGGGGCTCCTCGACCCGGACGCCTACATCGGGACAGCAGTCCAGCAGGTGGACCGCCTGATCGAGAAACTCCTGCCGCTTTGCCGGTGAACAGTTTTCAGGCGGGGTGCACCATCGCATCCCGCTCGGCCGCTGTGATGCCGTGCAGGAGCCCGGCAGAGAGGTCGGCGATCGGGTAGTACCCGCCGCCGGCATGCTCCGCGACGGCCCTGCAGTAACCCAGCCGGAACTCCAGGAAAGAGTCCCCGATCTCCTCGGTATCGATGACCACCGTATGGATGCCGTACGACCGGATCTCCTCTGCGATACCGACAATCTCCTGACGCACATCTCCCGCGAGAGGAACGTTCGCCCTACCGTCGGAGATGACGACCATCATCGGGATCACCTCGCCGTTCTTCCGTCGCTCCTGCAGGAGGACCTCCATGCCTTTCATCAGCCCGGCACAAAGCGGCGTCTTTCCGCCGGTTGGGAGATCCTCCAGCTGTTTCTGCGCGAGATCGACGCTTGAGCAGAGCGGGAGGAGGATCTCGGCGCTGTTTCCCCGGAACGCCACAAGGCCGATCCGGTCGCGGTGCCGGTAGGAGTCCACCAGCATCGAGAGAACCGCACCCTTGGCCGATTCCATCCGCATCATGGTTCCCATCGAACCGCTTGCATCGACCACGAAGACGCACGCAACGGAGACCTTCCCCACCCGGACCCGCTCGCGGAGATCCTCTCCGCGGACGGCGACCGCCAACCCCTTGCGGTCGCGCACCGTCTGGTGCGGGGCGGCGGCCCGGAGCGTGGCATCGAGCGCGACATCGCCGGTGCCGGCCGGATACCGCGCAGAAACATAACTTCCCACATTCTCCGCCGAGAACGTCTCAAGCCGCCTGCCGGAGACCCGCTGCCGCTCCTGGTTGTCCCGCCGCTCCGGCAGGCTCATCTTTCCGACGTCGACCGGGTCTCCGACCGGGAGGACAGTCTCATGTGCTGCACTCCCGCCGGAGGGGGACAGTTCTCCGTCGCTCCTGCCGGGACACTCATCACCGGCCGGGCCGCCCCCGCCATCATGAGGAGAGTGATCGTGGTCGTGCCTGCTTCCCGTATCCTTCAGTGCTTCGTCGAGCTGCTCCGGGTCGATCTTCGGCTCCTCAAACGGTTTCCGGCGCATTCGGTGCGGGAGCGCGAGTGCCATGGCTTCCCGGACGTCATCGCGGGTGACGACGGTCCGCCTGTCGAGAGCGGCAATCGTCTTTGCCGTGCGGACGACGGCAATATCGGCGCGGTGGGTCCTGACCCCAAGCCTGATGCATGCATTCACCACCGCGTCCAGGAGAGCATCATCAGCCGTGACGGACGGCAGCAGCGCCCGCGCATCGGCGATCTTTTCGCGCAGTTCCTCCTGCGCCGCGCCGTGTGTCTGTCGGCACTCTCCGGGATCGCGCTCGAACGCCTCGGCGGCCCTGATGACCGCCACACGCTTGGCGGGATCCTCGATCCCCTCCACGGTCACCTGCAGCCCGAACCGGTCCAGCAGTTGCGGCCGCAGTTCACCCTCCTCCGGGTTCATGGTGCCGACCAGGATGAACCGGGCAGGATGGGAGAATGATATGCCCTCCCGCTCCACCACGTTGACGCCCATCGCGGCAGCGTCGAGGAGGACGTCGGCCACGTGATCGCCGAGCAGGTTGACCTCGTCGATATAGAGGATACCACGGTTGACCGCCGCGAGGATACCCGGATCGATGGTAACCGTTCCTTCACGGATCGCCCGCTCCACGTCGACGGTGCCCACCACCCGGTCTTCAGTCACTCCAAGCGGGAGGTCGACGACGCGGACCCGGCGCCGTTCTACGTCCAGATCCTCGCCGGATGTTGTTTTTTCGGCACAGGCGCTGCACAAACCGCCGAAGCCTGCGGGATCGCAACTGTAAGGGCAGCCCCGGACCACATCGATCTCGGGGAGCACGTCGGCAAGCGCCCTGACCGCAGTGGATTTTGCGGTCCCTTTCTCGCCGCGGATGAGTACGCCGCCGATTCCCGGGTTGACGGCGTTGAGAAGGAGTGCGCGCTTCATCGTCTCCTGGCCGACGATGGCGGTGAACGGAAGGACGTTCCTCCGTGCGGAGTATGACATATGAGAAAATAGGATGCAATTGATGTTAAATAATTTCTATTCGGTAATAACTCATGGCGGGCGAGGGCGACACCGCCCCCGCCCGGGACCGTGAGATATCAGAACTCTTCCGCGATGCCGTAGCCGTACGATCGCAGTATCTGGCTCCCCCGCTGCTCCGGGTATGCGGCAAGCACGAGCCCCCGCGACTCCAGGAACTCCTCGGCGGATAAGATTGAGATAGTCTGGATCTGCTCGTCTTCGCCGGGCTCCATCGACCAGGAGTGGATGTAGTAGATATCCGGCAGCCCCTCCTGTTCGTGCAGGTAGAGATCCCTTCCACGCCCGAATGCCCCGCCTGCGTCACCGCCCCGCGGCGCGAGGTAGAGCCAGGCGTCACGGTCGGTGTCGAAAAGGATCTCGCCTTTCTCGGATTGAATACATTCCTTCATGCTCAGTCACCGCCGCCCCGCCACCGGCAGGGCAGTTCGGCAGGCAGCGGCAATGAACTCCGGGAGGCCCGGTGAGGTGGCCATGGCCCATCTGTGGCCCGGGCCGGGGCACCGGCGGTCCCGCCACCGCCCGCCAGGCAGATATATGGCGAGGAGTGTTATATAATTTACTATTTTTAAGATTAAGTGATACGATATAAATTATTTGTAGCATTAATTTTCCCGACAGCGTCACCGTCCCGATTTTTCGCCGTCTGACCGATCCCGGCTCCCCGTCATGCCGGGTAGTGCCCCGGGAACCAGCCGATACGAGAAAAACCGGATTTGTTGAACCCCGTCCCGCCTGCTCCCGGCGATCGCAATTCCCGGGCACGAGGGTTCACCGGGCTGAGCACCTGACGATGCTCGAAGGACCTCCCTGAGGAGCATCCTGATCCTGAGGATTCACGCCTCCCCGAGGCGACCCTTGAAGATACGCTCGGCGAGATATGGTCGAGCGTGGTGGCGCTGATCCTCTATCCCGTCGTCTTCTTTGCCGTCGCATACACGCGGTTCATGCGGACGGATATCCGATGATAGACGGGCGCGCACTTTCGCTCCCCGGGAGGGGCTGCATCGGAGGCAGGCCGATTATTCCGCCGAGTTTCCATATTCGGGGAAGGTATGCAGGGTTCTTACCGGAGTATGCACTCATACCCGCGATCCGGGGATCAAGGCATATTTCCACTGGAGATCGGCCGTACTGCCGGGAGATGGAATAGCTAGTACTCGTTGTCAATTAACTCTATGAATTTCCTTTCCCGCCCTTCGCATCCCTCACGGCCTGCCTTCTGTGTGGGACCATATCTCGATCTGCACCCTGGATTGTTTCACGCGAAACTACGAAATTTCAGTTCTGTTGAATAGGGCATGAATAGGGAAGCATCGACCCGGGACGAGGAA
>DASQ01000101.1 GCA_002503885.1 Methanoculleus marisnigri
TTGTCATCAGTGTGGGCATCTCAAGAGGGATCTCACACTTTCAGACCGGGAATGGGTCTGTCCCGACTGCGGCACGCACCACGACCGTGACATCAACGCGGCAATCAATATCAAGAAATTTGCCCTGCAAGAACAGAACCTTGTCGGGGTAGCAGGTGACGGATAAGCGCCATAGAGCCTGTGGACTTGCCTCAGTAGAGGAAGGATGAAGCAGGAAGCCCCGTCCTTCAGGGCGGGGTAGTTCACTGAACCATCCCCTCGCATCATATAGATGGGGTTTTCCGGTAGGACGTCGACCCTTCAGGGATATGTCACACGGAGAAGCATACAGAGCTGCGGTCCCGGACGCGGGGCGGGTCTGATGCTCGGGATCATCGGGGGCACGAGCCTCCTCTTCGCCAGACTGCCGCCGCTCGAGAAGCAGACCGTCGCCACGCCCTACGGGAAGGCCGAGGTGCATACCGGGGCCTTCGCGCTCCTCCTGCGCCACCAGCACAACCTCCCCCCGCACCGGATCAACTACCCCGCGTGCCTCGCCGCGCTCGCCATCCTCGGGGTGGACACCATCGTCGCCTTCGGCTCCGCCGGCTCCTTAAAGCCCGGGATCCCGCCGGGCTCGATCGTCATCCCCTCCGACTACTTAAGCGTCACCGACATCCCGTCCATCCACGAGTGCACCATCGACCACATCCGGCCCGAACTGGATGCGGACCTGGTCCGCACCCTGGCAGAACTGGTCCCGGAGGCCCGGACGGGCGGCGTCTACGCCCAGACCCCGGGACCGCGGATCGAGACGGTCGCCGAGGTCAAAGCGCTCGCAAAGGTCGCGGATATCGTCGGGATGACGGTCGCAAGCGAGGCAACACTTGCTCTCGAGCTCGGGATGCGGTTTGCCGCCGTCTGCACCGTGGACAACTACGCAAACGGCCTCGGGGAAGAGACCCTGACCTACGAGCACATCCTCGCAACCTCCCGGGCGAACTGCCGGAGGACCGAGAAGATCCTTGAGAATATCGTGGAGCGATTTGCATGAACGAAATCTTTACCGCACGGGGATCGCTGCTGATCGCCGGCGTCACCATCGACGGATCGACTGTGGATATCGCGATCGACGAGAAGGGCCTGATCGCGGGCGTAGGGAAGGATGCCCGGAAAGCCGTCGACGCCGATATCGTTATCGACGGATCGGACCGGCTTGCCGTCCCGGGCCTCGTGAACACCCATACCCACGCCGCGATGACCCTGCTCCGGGGCTACGGGGACGACATGCTGCTGCAGGACTGGCTCTCGCAGAAGATCTGGCCGCTCGAGGCCCACCTGACCGACGACGACGTCTACGCCGGCACGAAACTCGCGTGCCTCGAGATGATCAAGAGCGGCACCGTCGCGTTCAACGACATGTACTTCTTCATGGACCGGGCTGCAGCGGCGGTCGACGAGATGGGCATGCGGGCGACGCTCGCCTACGGGTTCATCGACCTCGGCATCCCCGAAAAGCGGGAGGCCGAGATCAAGGCGACGGAAGCCCTTACCGCCCAGATCCAATCGCTCGATAACCCGCGGATCCGGACGGCCGTCGGCCCTCACTCCGTCTACACCGTCTCCCCCGAAGGCCTCTCCTGGTGTGCCGACTTTGCGAAAGAGCAGGATATCGGCATCCACGTCCACCTCTCCGAGACCGAGAAGGAGGTCGTCGACTGCGTCGCCCAGTTCGGCAAACGCCCGGCAGTCCTCCTCGACGACTGCGGCTGCCTCACCCAGAGGACCGTCGCCGCGCACTGCTGCTGGCTCGACGAGGCCGAGTGCCGGCTCCTGGGGCAGCGCGGCGTCTCCGCCTCCCACAACCCGGCAAGCAACATGAAGCTCGCCGTCAACCGGGCGATGCCCTACCACTGGCTGAAAGCTTCCGGGGCGAACGTCTGCCTCGGGACCGACGGCTGCTCCTCGAACAACAACCTCGACCTCATGGAGGAGATGAAGTTCGCCGCCCTGCTGCAGAAGTTCGCCTGGAACTCGCCGACCCTCCTCCCCGCAGGCGAGGCGATCACGATGGCGACCGCGGCGGGCGCCCGGGCGCTCGGCACCGGCCCCGGAACCCTGACCGTGGGCGCGCCGGCCGATATCGTCCTCCTCGACGCCCGTGCGGTCTGCAACACCCCGCTCTTCCACCCCGACTCAAACCTCGTCTACGCCTGCAACGGCGGCACGGTCAGGACCGTCCTCTGCGGTGGAAAGGTCCTGATGCACGAGCGGGAGGTGCCGGGAGAAGAGGAGATCATCCGTGAGGCCGCCGCCGCGGCGCGGGCGCTCGTAGGGCGGGCCCAGGAAGCCTCCTGATCCCTTTTTTTCACCCTGACGGCACGTCCAGCAGATCCGCCACCGCCGTCAGGGTCAGGTCGAACCGGTCCTCCGTCCCGGTCACGTTCTCCCAGGGCCGCCGGTAGACCGCGGAGAACGCGAACACCCCCGGACTTTCGGGCACGAGCGTCCAGGTGCGGATGCCGCCGACGCCGACCATCCCCTCCGGCGTCGCGTTCTGTTCGTAGCGGTCGTCAGCGATGGTGAGCCCCGGCGATACCGTGGCGTTCCAGGAGTAGCCGGTGGACGGGTTCTCCGCAAGGCTGACGTCAACCTCGCCCGCCACCGGAACGGTGACGTTCTCCCCGTTCTGCTCCACGCCGAAAGAGTACCCGGCCGCGTCCTCGATCGTGAGGAGCCAGACATCCCAGTTCCCTGTCCGGTTATCCATCCAGACGACCCGGTTGCCCGATACCCACGGGAGGAACTGCCAGGCGTCGTCATCGGTGACCTGCCGGGTCTCGCCGGCGGCGAGGTCGTGCAGGTAGATGTCATCGGTTTCCTGGACCGTAGCGTCCTGCCAGACGACCAGGTCCCCGGAGATGTCGGGATAGGCGGCCAGCCCCGCCGGGCTGCCGGCAACCCGGACCTCCTCGCCCGTGGTGAGGTTATGGACGACGAGCGACCCCGAACCGTTCCGGATCTCCGACCAGACGATGCGGTCGCCGGAGATCGCCGGGAAGCCCTGCCTCGCGCTGCCGTTTGCAAGCGACACGGGCTCCGCAGCATCCCGGCTGACAAAGACGGTGTAGTTCCCGCCGCTCCCGTCAGCCCAGACGATCGTCCCGCCCGAGACGTCGGGAGAGACGACCATGGGGTTGCCCTGCACCGGCCCAGAGACCCGGACGACGGTGCCGTTCGTCAGGTTCATGGCATAGATGCCGCCGGCACCGCTGGCCCGCGCATCAAGCCAGACTACCCGGTCGCCGTCGATCGCCGGCACAATCTGGCCGCCGGCCGCGTCGGTGAGCCGGACCTCCGTGCCGGCCGCCAGATCATAGAGCCATATCTCAGGTGCTCCTGACCGGTTGTCCTGCCAGACGATACGGTCCCCGGAGATATCCAGCCAGTGCGCGATGGCAGTCCCGTTGGTGATCCGGGTCTCTGTACCGCCGGCAATATCGTAGAAGTAGATATCGGCACCGCCGTGCCGCCCGTCGACCCAGACGATCCGGTCGCCGTCGATGACCGCGAGGCCCTGGTCGCTCTGGTTCGTCGTCACCGGGACGCCGGCACCGATCTCTGCCCCGCTCACCTCGACCATCAGCATTACCATGGCAATGCATACAAAATACAAGAATCCGTGTTTCACGGGTTTTCCCCCGGGACGAGACAACACGGGCATACTATATAAATTGCATTATAAAAATCCCGATATGGTGGTTGCCGTCCGGGATCGGCCCCGGGCGAAGAACCGGGCATCCTGCCGGCAGAGACGGTGCACCCGGGAGCAGGCTAAAAGGAGAGGGTTATGCGGTCTCGATCTTCGACTCGTCTTCGAGACCGAGTTCCTCGATCGCCGCTTCCCGCATCTTGAACTTCATGATCTTGCCCGAGACCGTCATCGGGAAATCGTCGACGAACTTGATATACCGCGGGATCTTGTAGTGGGCAATCTTGCCGCGGCAGAACTCCTTCACCTCGTCCTCGGTGAGGGTCGCGCCGTTGTCGGTCTTGATCCAGGCCATCAGCTCCTCGCCGTACTTCCGGTCCGGCACCCCGATCACGTAGGCGTCGGCGACTTTGGGGTGGTTATGGGGGTACTCCTCGATCTCGCGCGGGTAGATGTTCTCTCCGCCGCGGATCACCATATCCTTCAAGCGCCCGACGATCTTGACGTAGTCCTCCTCGTCCATCGTCCCGAGGTCGCCGGTATGGTTCCAGTGGCTCTCGTCGATCGTCGCGCGGGTGGCGTTCGGGTTATTGTAGTAGCACCGCATCACGCAGTAGCCCCGGGCGCAGATCTCGCCGGTCTCCCCCCGGGGGACGATCCGCTGTGTGTTCGGGTCGATGATCTTGATCTCGGTGTGGGGGAAAGGCTTGCCGATGGTCGAGACGCGCCGCTCCAGGGGGTCCGCGGTCGTGGTCATCGTGACGCCGGGCGAGGTCTCCGTCTGCCCGTAGACGATCACGATCTCGGACATGTTCATAATAATCAGGCAGGAGACCCCCGGTTTAAACCGGGGGAGGAATTGCCCGCATCAAGCCCCGTACACTTTCGCCCCGCGGGAGTTACCTTATAGACAGATGAGTCCCAAAGATAAGAGGTAATGGCATTGCGAGTCGTCAGCAACTATCTGCGCCTTCCCCAGAAGACGTTCTGGATCCTCGACACGCTCGCGTACCATGCTAAAAGCATGTACAACGTAGGACTGTACAACGTCCGGCAGCACTACGCCACGCATCAGGAGAACCGTCAGATCCTTCTGGGCCTCCGGCCGGATCTTACCTCGGGGGTTGACATCCTGGTCGGATCCTACCTTCCCTACACCCGGAAGAAGGATTTCCCCTACAAAGATTACAGCACCTACGTGCAGTCAAAGAAGAACGAAAACTACGGATTGCTGCACAGCGATACCGCTCAGCAGACCCTCAAGTCCGTTGAAGAGGCGTACAAAGGGTATTTTGAGCTGCTAAAACTGTACCGCAAGGGGCAGCTCGAGTACTGCCCGAGCCCTCCGCACTACCTCCAAAAAGACGGTCGGTTCAAGCTGGCGTACCCCCGGGCACACCTGACGATCCGCAACGGGTCCGTGACGCTCGGCATGTCCCTTACGTTCCGGAAGCAGCACGGCCTGACGGGCAAGGAACTCACGTTCCCGATCCCCCCGTGCATCAAGCCGCACCAGATCCGAGAGGTCACGATCCT
>DASQ01000082.1 GCA_002503885.1 Methanoculleus marisnigri
TTCCTCGTCCCGGGTCGATGCTTCCCTATTCATGCCCTATTCAACAGAACTGAAATTTCGTAGTTTCGCGTGAAACAATCCAGGGTGCAGATCGAGATATGGTCCCACACAGAAGGCAGGCCGTGAGGGATGCGAAGGGCGGGAAAGGAAATTCATAGAGTTAAATGACAACGAGTACTAGAATTCTAAACGGAATGAATTTCATTGGCAGATAGAATTATCATCGTTATGCGTTAACATGTAACGAGTAATAAGCCGATAGCTTTGATTTGAAGAGGGATTAGGATTTGAAGGATGATAATCTGGCAGATTATTTGACTCGTTATGTGTTACCGGGAATCCAGGGTGTAAAACATCAATCAAGATTGATTCGAGATCACTCTGTGTAAAGCGTGGGGTTTCATTACTGATTCTTCCGCTATACGCGCGCTGCTGTTCAGTACCGCCGCTACGCCCGGGCTTTGGAATCCTCTTCAGGACGACATGCAACTCGTCACGCAGATAAGAAAGCACTTTCTCCGGGTGATCAAGTTCTTCCAGTTCAGTCCAAAGCGCATCACGCATTCTTACCAGGTCTTCAGGTACGGGTAGATTTCCCCTCTGCAATGTTTCGATTGATTTTGATACCGCTTTTACACGAGCCTTCTTTTCTGCTAATTCAGATTCCTCGTATGAGCGAAGTTCATTGATAAGCCAGTTCAGTTGGCTGACTATCTGCTCAGCCTCTTTCATCATAAAACTGAGGTTATCGTTTCAATTGATAAAAAGGGTTCTGCAAACTGCCCCAAGTCACCAAAGAAAAACTGAATGATTTCAGATACAGCACAGAAGATCCTGTCTCATCACTGATACTGAATTTCCAAATCTTCACTCTCATAGCCAAAGAACTGGATGATGTCAAATGAGCGCTTGTATATCTTCGTTGCACTCATGTTTGCCTCCACATATATCCCCGAATCTGAAACCGGCAACGCGCGAATGCAGGCCTCTGGATCCTTCGAGAAAAATACACCTCCCCGTGGCCTTGTTAGCGATGCTATCTGACTGAATCTCTCCGGGTGTCTCTGGTACATGAGGCAACAGATTTGCAATAGATATTCAGTCCAATTACGAACATGATATGTCTGACCTTTGAAAATAAACGACCCAATTTTTGCATAGGCCATCTCTTCGTGTCCTGCTATAGAGGGAGAGGTTTTTGAACGGGGTTTATTTGTCTTTTGTTGAATAGAGGGAAGGCATTTCTGTAGTTCTTTGCATCGGTGCGTCAATATGTTAATGAATTCTGCTGTCTTGCCGACTTCCTCTTCAAAAGAGGGTAGCGTCAACTCGTTCTCTTTGAGGTCCGCGTATTCCCGAATTTTTTCCTGCTCCTCACTGCTAAAGCAGGTAAGATAAATTTCACGCTTTTCTTCAGGGATTTCAAAGTATTTTTGAATAAATGGCTCAAAGTCATCCGGGATCGCGAGTTTTTGCTGTTGATTTACAAGGGTGGTGAGCTGCTCAAGGTTGTCAAAACGCTCTTTTATGTCCTGCAGGCTTGCTTCAATCTCCTGAACTAGATGTTTATTCCTGATCCAATCGAATTGGACTGCGTAGCCATCGCTCATTTCCCTCACAGGGAACCATTCGAAAAAATTGACTAAATAGTTTTCGTTTTTAGAACATGGCTGACTTATGGCGCAGAGGAATTGTGGACGTTATGACAGATGGGCACGAACCTCAACGCGGAGCAGTGGGGCTGGCGGCGCCCATCTCGGCGGTCAACTCCTCCCGGCTGTACCGCTCGCTGCCGAACCGGATCGGCCCGGTGATCCCCGGCCGGTCGAGCCGGGAGGCGTGCCCGGTCCAGTGGGTCAACTCGTGGAAGAAGGCCGCGTAGTAAGCCTCCGGGGAGGCGAACCGGTCCGGTGCCGGCATGGCGATCCGGTCGCTGGCCGGGTAGTAGGCCGGCTCGCCCGGGCCGACCCGGGGCCGGTTGCGGGCGATGAGGTCCTCGCAGGTGGTGACCGGCCGGACCTCCCCGGCTTGTTCGACCTCGATACCCTCGCACTGCGAGAGGTTGAAAACCTGATAGGGTGAGGCTCCCCAAAGGACGGCCGTGCCTGTCGCACGATGGAGCAGAGCGCCAGGGAATCCTCGCCCTGACCTGGAGGAATCTCATGGAAAATTTGTTAGTATGCGAGGGAAGGGATTCGAACCCTTGAACTCCTTCAAGAACGGACCCTAAATCCGTCGCCTTTGACCTGGCTCGGCAACCCTCGCGTGCCATATAGGTCGGCGCGGGAAGCATTATATTTGTTCCCCGGCGGCGCCGCAGGCGGAGGTCCCATCCCGGCCCGATGCCCCGGCCGGGGCGCACCGCAGGGTATCCACGTCACCGCGGCATCACCTGCATTCCAGCCGGCTCAGGTGCCCGATCCTGCGGCCCGGAATCTGGCAATAACAGCGCGCAATGGGGCCCCAGAGACACGTGGAAACATATATTGTATATAAAATGCATTACATTATATACAAAATTAACCGGGGAGTATCATGTCCGGGATGCGCCGACGGCGCATTCCGGCCGGATCGTGCCCAAAATGTTACTAACAAAACCTTTATTGAATTGATCGACTGTATTTTCCTTTAGTTGAACTGAAATGCTGGGCGAGATCCTCCATATCCTGGCGGCAGCGATCATCAGCTGGATACTCTTCGTGACCGTCGACATCTTCTTCCGGTTGCCGGAAGCGGGGGGTGTCAGCGGAGCATCGGCTATCGCGCGGGATATCGAGGCCGGCGGCGGCGCTCTTGCCGGCGGCACCATGATGGGGAACATCGTCTGCTCTCCCGACGCCTCGGCCGGGACGCTCCTTGCCGCCTGCGGCGTCTACGTCGCCGGCATCCCCGGCGGGCTCGCCGCGGCGGTGCTCGTCTTCATCGGCAACCGCATCTGCCATGACCCCGGCTACGCAGGGACCACCGGCGCGGTCCTCGCCACGTTTGTCGTCTACGCCTCCACCCTGGTCGGGTTCGCCGCCACGGACTTCATCGCAGGCATGGTGATCGCCATCCTCACCATCCAGGGACTCTCGCATGCCCACGCAAGCAGGCTTCTTGCGCGGCTCTGGAGGGTCAGACAGTGATCGCGCTCTATATTGTGGCGGGAGTAGCCGTCTTTGCCGCTATACGGGTCGTCATCGAGCGGAACACCGGCCGGAAACTCCCCTACGCGAACGTCCTGAACTTCGCCGTCGCCGGGACAATCGTCCTGCTGCTCGACCACCCGCTCTCTCTCGTCGCGGCGGCAGCCTACTTCGTCGGCTCCACGCTCGAGGCAAACGCCGTAGCAAGCACCTATGCAGGAGGGGTGAAGCGGTGATCGTCGCGTTAGAGGTCGCGTTCGGGCTCGTCGCGCTCCTGGGCGCGGCCTCCACCGCCCTCATCAGGGACTCCTACGGGAAAGTGATCTCGCTCGGGGTCCTTGTTGCCGGGATCCTGCCGTTTATCGTGGACCGCGGCTACTTAGACGTTGCCATCACGGTCTCACTCATCGCGCCGATCGCCACGATATTCATCCTCATGGCTGTCCGGAGGGCTGAAGCGTGAACGCTGTCTTCATCCTCGGTCTCGCCATCCTCGTGATCGGCGTCGTCTCGGTCGCCTTCACCCGCCCCAAGACCTACGTCGCCCGGCTGATCAACCTCGAGATACCGGCATGGGGCCTCTTACTCGTCATGCTCGCCTACGACGAGGCCCTGGCCATACTGACGTTTGTTGCCGTCACCGCAATCAGCACGTTCGTCATCGTGCGCCTGATGGAATGGAGGGATGCATCGTGCTGATCATCACGCGGATCTCAAGGTTCGTCTCCAACTTCCAGAACCTCGTTGCGCTCTTTGCCGCTGCGTGCATCATCGTCTCCGTCGCGGGCATCCTCTCCCTGCCGCTCGGCTTTGCGGAGGACCAGCTCTACCCCAAGACCCTCGACCCGGCAAGTTCGCTCTACCCCTACGACCGGGGAGGCGTCCCGTTCGGCACAACGGAGGTCGTCGCCCAGTACCCGGAGAACTCACCCTACGCGGGCTACGTCACTGCCTACTTAACGCCGCTCTCGCAGTACCTCGCGGACCACACGCACTACCTCGGCACGACGATCGTCGCCCATCCGGGAGGGATCGTCGATGAGATCCTCTACAACACCCGGGGGCTCGATACGGTCGTCGAGACGACCATCCTCTTTACAGCGTTTGCGATCGCCTCATACCTCTTCCGGAGGGAGGAAGAATGATCCCTGATTACTCGGTCGGCCTCCTCGTGGCGTTCGGGTCGGCGGGGATCGCGTTCTTTGCCCTGATGCGGGAGACCGACGGCCTCCACCGCCTGCTGCTCACGGACCTCATCGAGGTCGTCACCCTCGCGTTCATCGCGCTCGTCGGCACCGACCTCGCGGAGGCCCTCATCCTCCCGGGCCTCGTGGTGGGGGTCTCGGAGCTGATCGCGCTCTCCGAGATCTACCGGGTAAAGGAAGGCTACGTCCGGCCACCCGATGCCGGCCTGCAGATCGAGGTGATGGAGAGTGCTCCCGGCATCCTCGCCGCGGCCCTCGTCGTCTACGGCATCGTCCTCTCCGGGTTCACCGGCGGGGCCGTCGCCGGCCTCGGCGTGATCTTCTACTTCCTCTGCCGCAACCACCACGAGCGGTTCGAACTGATCGAGACGGCGAGCGGCTACTCGTGGGTGCTCTGGATCGTCGCGTTCTTCGTCTTCATGATCCTCCCGCAGTACTGGTTCTTCGCGGTCATGCTCGCAGGATCGGCGATCCTCGTCAAGGTCATGGCCAAGATGTCGCTGATCGGCACCATGCGGGGTGGTCCGAATGCCTGATATCGGCGGAAGCGACCTTTTCGTGCTGGAGTTCGGGGATATCCTCCACTACTACACCCCCTACACCACGACGCTCTTCCTGTTCGCCCTGATCTTCACGGCCCTTGCTATCGCAAGCAGGCCCGAGGGGCAGATCGATATAGCGTTTGGGGGGGACGCCTACTACGCAAAGGAGACGACGGTCTCCGAGATGCGCTTCAGGCGGTTCATGGCGATCGCCTGCGGCCTCGCGACGATGGGGGCGATGGGGAGCGGGGACCTCTTCAACTTCACGCTCTTTGCCTCCCTCGTCGGGATCACGAACATCGGCATCGTCGCGGCGGTCAAAAGCCATCACGTCCTCAACGCCGCGTACGAGTACGGCATCGTCGCCATGGTCGCCACCCTGCCGCTCTTTGGGGGCGCCGCGTTGATCCTCGCGACCACCGGCACGCTCTCGATACCGGCTCTTGCGGCCGGCGGCTTTGCTGTCCCGCTTGTGGCCAAAGCCCTCCTCACCCTCGGCGTCATCGGAGAGGGGATGGCGCCGTTCTACGCGGCAAAGGCCGAGATGTTCCGGGCGCCGGGCGCCCCCTACGTCATCATGTGCTCCCTCTCATCGCTGTTGATCTTCCTGCGCGTCGTGGAGATTGCCATAACCATCTGATTGACATGAAACGAACGACGATTACCTACGGACTCGCGGCATCGGCCATCGTCATCGCCGCCGCATCGGGGCTGCTCGCAGCAGGCCTCATACCGCTCTGGGCGGCGGAGACAGCCATCGTGATCGCCTTCCCGGCACTGGTCATCTTCCTGGGGCTCTGGTGGCGGGCTCCGGGCGGAGAAGAGGATATCCCGTTCATAGGATACTGACATGATCGAGTACCTGGTATTTGCAGCAGTGTTCGGACTCCTCCTGCTGGGGCTCCACCGGAAAGTCATCGCACGGGTACAGATGAGGCCGGGCCCTCCCGTCTGGCAGGAGATCCTCCATGCCCTGAAGTTCTCGTTCAAGAGCACCTGGGTGCCGAAGACAGCAAGCGCTACGCTCTACGTAGGGGTCGTGCTCGTCGGCATCGGCATCTGGAGCGCGGCGCTCTTCGTCGTCCTCGCCGGCGAGAGCATCCTGATTCTCTTTGCGATCTACATGCTCCATAAGGTCGTCGAGCACGGGTTCGGGCTCTCGTCGGGCTCGCCCTACGGGAAGTTCGGCGGCGTCCGGTCGGTCATATCCGCGGCCTCCGAGATCCCGCTCTTCGTCACGATCGCCGCGATCTACCTCTTCACGGAGTCGCTCCTTCTTTCGGATATCACCGCCTACCAGGCAGTCCACGGGCCGTTCCTCCTCATAGCACCGCCTGTCGCGATAGCCATGTACATCGTTATCCTCTCGAAGATGCCCTACGGCCCCTTCTCGATCGTCGAGAGCAAGGAACTCGTGAGCGGCTACAAGACCGAGCATTTCGGGGTCTGGCGGGCAGGGATCTCCGTCATCGACGGGCTCAAGACATTCGTGCTCCTCTTCGCGTTCGTCGCTCTCTTCATCGGAGCCATGCCGTTCTGGGCGGCGCTCGTCCTCATGACGATCGTTCTCGTATCGCTCTCGTTCGTCTGCGCGGTATCCCCCATGCTCTCGCCGTTTGACAGCGTCACCATCCAGGGGCTCATCACCGGGCTGATGCTCGCCTACGTCGGATACCTGTGGTGGGTGATGCCATGATCCGCGAACTGGTGCTGCTCGGAGGGGCGGCGTACCTCGTCATAGCCCTGGTGCAGTGGCTGCAGAACCAGACCATCCAGGGCGAGGCGGTGCTTCTCGCCGGGGTCCTCGTGGCCCTCTCCCTCGTCCACCACGCCTCGAACGAGGAACGGTTGAAAACGTTCGAGACGGCGGGGCTCTGGCTGGCCGTCGCCCTCTTCGCCGGCTACGCCCTTGCAAAAGCAGGGGGATACGTATGACCGGGTACCTCTACGAGAAAGACCTCCGCCAGATGAAGTTCACCATCCTCACGAGCACGAGGCACGACGAGGCCGTTCGGGCGATCGCCGGGCGCCTCGGCATCTCCGACGCGAAACTCCGGATGGTGCTGATCCGGCGGTTCGACATGTCCCTGCTCGAGAACCTCGGGTCCCGGTGGGAGATGGGGCAGCAGCACGCAGACAACGGCGACCCCGTGACGAAAGAACTCGGGTGCGAACTCTTCACCCGGTTCGTGCCGCTCGTGGACCCGGGTGTTATGCAGTCGATATGCAGCGAGACAAGAGCAATGAGCAAGAACGGACCACAAGAAGAGGCGCTCGCGAGAGGAAAGGCACGGATCCGGGAGGCGGTCCTCTCATGAGGAACATCCTGCAGGAGATCAAGAACTTCGTCCGGTCGAGGTCGATCCACGTCGCTTACGTCGATGTCGGGTCGTGCAACGGCTGCGACATCGAGGTGCTTGCCTGTCTTGCGCCGCGCTACGACATCGAGCAGTATGGCATCTACGTCCACAACAACCCCCGGGAGGCCGACGTCCTCCTGGTCATCGGCTCCGTAACGCCCCAGTGGGTGGACAAACTCCGCGAGATCTGGGATAAGATCCCGGAGCCGAAGGCGGCCGTCGCCATCGGGAACTGCCCGATATCGGGGTGCGTCTATGCCCGGAGGGGCAGCCTGACCACCCCGCCCGTCGAGAATTACATCCCCATCGCGGCATCGGTGCCGGGCTGCCCGCCCCGCCCGACGGAGATCCTCAATGCCATACTCTCGGTCGCGCCGATAATATTCAAGGACTACGAGGAGAAACAGCCATGAAGAAGACCGTCGACGTATCCATACCGCTCGGCCCGGTCCACCCCTGCTGGAAAGAGCCCGTCCGCCTCAAGTGCGAGACGGCGGGCGAGCGGGTGATCCGGGCCGAGGTCGAGCTCGGGTACATGAAGAAAGGGATCGAGCGGATCATGCGGGGCCGGCCCTGGCAGGAGGTGATGTTCCTTGCGGAACGCGTCTGCGGCATCTGCTCGGTCATCCACAACATGGTCTTCATCGAGGCGATGGAGGAGATCAGCAGTATCGCAGTCCCGCCGCGGGCGGCCTACCTCCGGGTCATCGTGAACGAACTCGACCGGATGGCAAGCCATATCCTCGCGAACTTCTCCTACTGCTACACGATCGAGCACGAGACGCTCGCGATGTACCTCTTAAACACCCGGGAGACCGTGCTCGACAACCTCGAGCGGATCACGGGCTCCCGGATCAACACCGCCTATATGATCCCGGGCGGGGTCCGGTTCGACCTCCTGCCGGAGGACGCCGCGGCGATGCTTGCGGATCTCGTGAAGGTCGAGGACGAGATGAAGCGGTATGTCCGGATCTTCGAGACCGGCCCCCTGATCGCTCTCCGGAGCAAGGGGATCGGGGTCATGAGCCGGGAAGAAGCGATCCGGTCTCACACCGTCGGCCCCACGGCCCGGGCGAGCGGTGTCGAGGAGTCCGATCTCCGCCTCCGCCACCCGACCTACCGGGAACTCGGCTTTACGCAGATAACCCGGACCGAGGGCGACAACTTTGCCCGGATCATGGTCCGGTTCCAGGAGGTCTTCCAGAGCATCGACCTGATCCGCAAGTGCGTCGAAACCCTCCCGGACGGCCCCATCCGGGGCGGCGGCCTCTGCAAGGCGGGCGAGACCTCGTATGCCGGCGAAGCCCCCCGGGGCGAGCTGACCTACACCATCAAGACCGACGACTTTGGGAGGGTGCTCGATATCGCGATACGGACGCCCTCGATCATGAACATCGAGGCCTGCGCCCACTCGATGATCGTCGATGCCGCATCGATTGCCGACGTGACGTCGACGTTCATCAGCAGCGACCCCTGCATCGCGTGCAACGAGAGGTGAGGATATGCGATCGATCGTCTACTACGTGCGAGAGTTCCTCAGGCCGGAATGGTTGAAGAAGTTCTTCTCGGTAAAGACCGCGCCGCTCACAACCCCCTCATACTTCAAGGACTACCCGACCCTGACCGATAAGGAGTGCACGCAATGCCTCACCTGCATGATGATCTGTCCGGCGCCCGGCGCCATCGCGGTCCTCCGGCATAAGGACCGGTGGGCACCGGAGGTCTATCCGGGCCACTGCATCAGGTGCGGCCTCTGCGTCGAGGCATGCCCCGAGGGCGTTCTTACGAGCGGGCGGATCCTGGAAGTCACCCGGCGTGACGGGACGGCGTTCTCCTCGTGGTACCGCTTAGAGGTCGACGACAACCTCTGCATGCGGTGCGGGAACTGCTGCGTCTCGTGCCCGGTCAACCGGCAGGTGGACCCTCAGCTTGCAGGGACCGGGACGTCCGCAAGCGACGAGGTGATCATGCGGATCGAGGGCGGCCGGGTGAAGATACTCCACGAGGAGAAGTGCACGGGGTGCAAGACCTGCGAGACCAACTGCCCGAACCGCGCCATCAGGGTCGCCCGCATGGTGGAAGGGGTCCAGGGCGGGGAGGCGGAGGCATGACGTTTCTCATGAATACCGGACGGACGGTGAATCAGGGTGTGACCGTTGAGAACAAGACCTCTGCCGCCTATGCGGAAGAGACCTCGACCTGCTTCATGCACGAGTTCGACATGATGGAGCTCGGGCTTGCCGACCGCGACGCCGTCAGGGTGACCGGGCCCTGCGGGGAGGTCGTCATGCGGGCGTCCGTATCGGTTGAGGTGGAGATGGGCACCGTTTTTGTCCCCTACGGGCCGTATGCAAACCACATCGTCGCTGCCGATACCCACTCCACCGGGATGCCGGACTTCAAGTCGCACAGGGTGGAGATCGAACCGACGGACGAAGAACCAAAGAGGGTTCACGAGTTGATGGAAGACCTGGGAGGTCTTGCTTATGATCGTTAAGGATGCGGTCTGCCCCTTCTGCGGATGCCTCTGCGACGACATCGAGGTGGAAGTCGAGGAGGGCAGGGTGGTCGCCGTGACGAACGCCTGCGAACTCGGGACGAAGAAGTTCACGGGCGAAAAAAGGCTGAAGAACCCGATCCTGCGCGATGGGAATGAGTGGAAGGATATCACCTACGATACGGCGATCCGGTATGCCGCCGATATGCTCCTCTCCGCCGAGCGCCCGCTTCTCTACGGGTGGAGCGGCACTCACGGGGAGGCCCAGTGCGTAGGGGTGCATATGGCCGAGCTCGTGCGGGGCGTCATCGACAACACCTCCTCGGTCTGCCACGGCCCCTCGATCCTCGCCATCCAGGAGGTCGGGCACCCGGGGTGCACGCTTGGCGTGGTGAAGAACCGGGCGGACCTCGTGATCTACTGGGGGTCGAACCCGATCGACGCCCACCCCCGTCACCTCTCGCGCTACACGCGCTATGCGGAAGGGTTCTTCCTCGAGAACGCCTTCCGCGACCGGAAGGTGATCGTCGTCGACGTCAGGAAGACCGAGACCGCGAACATCGCCGACGAGTTCGTGCAGATCAAACCCGGCGGGGACTACGCGGTCCTCTCCGCGCTCCGCGCTATCGTCCAGGGGAAGACCGAGACGATCCCGCGGACGGTCGCGGGCGTCACCCGGGAGCAGCTCGTCCGGGTGGCAAACCTCTGTAAAAGTGCAAAGTTCGGGGCGGTCTACTTCGGGCTCGGGCTCACGATGACCCGGGGGAAGTACAAGAACATCCGAAACGCCATCGAACTCGTCTCCGAGCTGAGCCGGCACACGAAGTTCACCATCTCGGCGATGCGGGGCCACTACAACGTCTACGGGTCCAACGAAGTGAACACCTGGATGACCGGCTACCCCTTCGGGATCGATTTCTCCCGGGGGATCGCCTTCTACAACCCCGGGGAGACGACGGCGGTGGATATCCTGGCCCGGAAGGAGTGCGACGCGGCGCTGATCGTCGGGAGCGACCCGGCCGCCCACTTCCCGCGCCGGTGCCTGGAACACCTCGCCGATATCCCGGTGGTCCAGCTCGATCCTTACCCGAACGCCACCACCGCGTTCTGCAACGTCCAGATCCCGGTGGCGGTGACCGGGATCGATGCGGAGGGGACGGCCTACCGGATGGACGGGGTGCCTATCCGGACAAGGAAGGTCCTCTCCACCGACTACCCGTCCGATCGGGAGATCCTCTTACGGATGTACGCACTGATGAAGGAGGCGCAAGAGCGATGAACGAACTCCGAATCAAGAACGCCTGCGTGATCGACCCCCTCCGGGGCATCAACGCCGAGACGATGGATATCGCCATCCTTGACGGCAGGATCGTCGAGGAGGTGAGCGATGCAGCGGAGGTGATCGACGCCCATGGCATGCTCACCCTGCCGGGTGGGGTCGATTCGCACACCCACATCTGCGGGACGAAGGTGAACTTCGGGCGGTACATGAGCCCCGAGGATATGCGGGCGGGGAGGACGCCCCGGCGCGGGCCGCTGCACGCCACGTCAGGCTACAGCGTCCCGACCACCTACGGCAACAGCTACCGCTACAGCGTGATGGGCTACACCACCCTGCTCGAGGGCGCGATGGCGCCGCTCGAGGCCCGCCACACCCACGAGGAGTTCCTCTACACCCCGCTCCAGGACACGATGGCAAACGTCCTCTTCGACGGGAACTGGGGGATCATGGAGGCGATCCGCGACGGCGACACAAAGAGGGTTGCGGCCATCATCGCCTGGACGCTCCGGGCGGTGAAAGGGTTTGCCATAAAACTCACGAACCCCGGCGGCACCGAGGCCTGGCAGTGGGGCAAGAACGTCTCGTGCATCAGGGACCCGGTGCCCTACTTCGAGGTGACGCCCGCGGAGATCATCCGGTCGATGGTCGAGGCGAACGAGCTCCTTCACCTCCCGCACTCCGTCCACCTCCACTGCAACAACCTGGGGACGCCGGGGAACTACACCTGCACGCTCGGGTCCCTCGGCCTCATACCGGACCTGAACCGGAAGCGGCAGACGCTGTATGCCACCCACGTCCAGTTCCACGCCTACGGCGGGTCGGATTGGAGGGATATCTCCTCGAAGAGCGAGCCGATTGCAAACTTCGTCAACATGCGCCCGCAGATCGTCATGGACATGGGACAGGTGATGTTTGGTCGGACGACGACGATGACCGCCGACGGGCCGATGGAGTTCAACCTCTACCGCCTCCACCACGAGAAGTGGAGCAACCACGACGTGGAGCTCGAGACCGGCTCGGGGATCATTCCGGTCATCTACCGGCGCAAGAACCTGGTCAACTCGATCATGTGGGCGATTGGGTTAGAACTCGCGCTCCTCACGAAGAGCCCCTGGCAGTGCCTGCTCACGACGGATAATCCGAACGGTGCGCCGTTCGTCAAATACCCCGAGATCATCGGCCTTTTGATGAGCAAGAAGTACCGCGACGCCGAGTTCGCCACGGTCCACCCCGATACCGCGTCACGGGTGCCCCTCCCGGCGATCGAGCGGGAACTGGACTGGTACGAGATCGCGGTGATGACCCGGGCCGGCCAGGCGAGGGCGCTCGGGATCCAGGAGTTCGGGAAAGGCCATCTCGGGCCGGGCGCCGATGCGGACGTCGCCATCTACCCGCTCCGGATCGACGAGGTCGACCCGTCGACTGACTATCAGAAGGTGGTCGATGCGTTCAGCCGGACCGAGTACACGATCAAGCGGGGCCGGGTCGTCGCCCGGAGGGGCGAGTGCCTGGTCGACGGGAGCAACGCCACGTTCTGGGTCAGCCCGAAGGTCTCGGAGGCTTATGATATGGGGAAAGATCCTGACTTCATCGAGAAGTTCGACCGCTACTACACGGTCCGGATGAGGAACTACCCGGTGCAGGATGAGTACCTGAACCGGAACCGGTGCATCGAGACGGAGGCGGAGTTATGAAGGTCACGCTCGCCATGAAACCCGCCGCGAAATCGTTTATTCCCATCGAGGCGGAGTCGATCGTCCCGAAGAACTTCCTTGCCGGCGCCGATCTTTTAGTCTGGCGGGGGAACCGGGAGCTCAGGCTCGACGAGGTCTTCTCGGTCTCAATCGAGGGCGATGCCAGCAGGACGGAGGATGTCGAGGTCGTCCTCTCGGGGGATACGTTCCGGTTGAAGAGGGTCGGGGAGTACATGGACGGCGGAAAGATCACCGTCCTCGGGGATATCGGGATGCACTGCGGCAACTTCATGAGCGGCGGGACCATCGAGGTTCACGGCAACGCCGACGGCTGGCTCGGGAGGGAGATGGCCGGGGGGACCATCCTCTGCAGGGGCGACGTCGCCGACTACTGTGCGTCGGGATACCGCGGCGGCAGGAAGGGCATGACCGGCGGCACCGTGGAGGTCTTCGGCCGCGCCGGCGATTTCCTGGCGGAGAGCATCGCCGGCGGCACCGTGACGGTGCACGGCGATGCCGGGGATATGGCCGGGGCGGAGATGCACGGCGGCACGCTCACCGTTCACGGGGACTGCCGCCGCCCGGGTGCGAACATGAAAGGGGGCTCCTGCTACGTCTACGGGACCGCGCAGGGGATGCTCCCCACCTTCAGAAAGATCGGGACGGTTCAGCACGAGGGTCGCACGCTTATCCGTTTTACCGGGGATATCGCGAACCGGGGAAAAGGAAATCTTTTTGTGAAGGACTACGAATATCTGGACTGATGGTCAGGCACGAGTGTGGGTTCGATGCCCCGATTCACTGTAAGCGATGCGGGAGACCGCTATCCAGCAACGAACGTACGGGATTGTTCTGCCCGCACTGCGGAAGGCGAGTGAGCATGCTCTGTCCGGGCTGCGGGCGTCTCTGGTGATCAGACCCGGTTTTTCACCCACTCGGCATACTGGGCCCGTAACTGCTGGATGTCCTGCTCTGTGAGGTCTGTTTTCCCGGTCTGGTGCAGGTACGACTCCAGCTGCGCCACCACTCGTTCTGCATCCAGGAAGTCATCGGCTTCCAGGTAGACCGGCGCACGCTCGACGTTGATCGCCTCGCCGCACATGGGACAGAGCCTCCAACGCTGGTAGCGGTCCACGTAGTTGAAGGTCCAGCAGCCCGGGCAGCGGATGACGAGGTACATGGTTAATGGGAATGTGCGGGCGGCCGGATATATAATTATCCATCCGGAGTTTTTCTGACACCGGAGATCAGGTGGCGAAGGTCCAGAGAATACCTGTTTACTCGGCGGGAGTTTGAATACTCGAAGGCTGTGAGATGCAACTGGGGAAAATGAGAAGTTTGAAGGGAAGACCTCGCTCGCCTCCTTAACACGGATTTCGAGGGGATATCGCCATTAGGGGGAGGGGCTGACGGGGGGGGAGCATCCCCCCTCCCCTGTCTCCATCCCTTAAGGAAGCGTGTAACCCCCACCCCACCCGGCCTC
>DASQ01000046.1 GCA_002503885.1 Methanoculleus marisnigri
GCATCTGAAAACTCTCCTGCAGGTTCTCTCATTCAGGATAGGCGGTCCTCTATCATAGAGATATGGAATGTGGGGGCATGGGGATCGCCGGACGAAGGGGTTCCGCTCCCATCCCCCAGCTTGCGCAGGGGGTCTTCCCGCTCTGCCCCGCGAGCCCCGCGGAGATAAATACCCGAATACGGCAGATATCCCTCACTGAGGCGAAGCGCAGTGAGAAACGAACTTGAGAGCGAGATCGCGAGACTCTCCTCCCTCGCCCGGGAGCGCGGCGCGGAAGCGCGGCGGATAGCGGCCCACGACGTCGTCGTCGCGGAGTGGGTGCGGTTCAAGTGCCGGTTCGGGTGCAAGGGCTACGGGAAACACATGTCCTGCCCGCCGTATGCCCCCGCTCCTGCCGATACCCGGCGGCTCCTCGCCGAGTACAGCACCGCCCTCCTCCTCCGGTTCGAGGGCGTGCCGGGGCACCCCGACCTGAAACCCGAAGAGATACCGCTCGACTTCCACCCGTTCTTCCGCGACCTCGTCCTCTGGGTGAACTCGACGGTCCACCTCCTCGAAAAGACCGCCTTCTACGACGATTACCCAAAAGCGTTCGGGTTCGGCGGATATCCCTGCATATACTGCGAGCACCGGCACTGCGTCGCCGAAGAGCACGAAGGGGTTGTCGACGAGAGCATCCGCAGGCTGTGTCGGCACATGGACCTCGTCCGCCCGACGATGGAGGGTGCCGGGATCGACGTCTTTTCCACCGCCCGGAAGGTCGGGTGGGACCTGCACGTCGTCCCCTCCAGGGACCTCGAGTATGGAAAAATCGAGCACGGCAACATCACCTCGATAGGGCTCGTTCTCATCGAGTGACCCGCCGGCCCTCAGTCGTCGCGCAGGCCCCGGATGAACTCATCGGTCATGCGGGCGGCGTCGTCGTCCCTGACCTGCACCGGCGGGTGCTTCATGAAGTAAGCGGATGGGGATACGAGCGCACCGCCGATGCCCCGGTCGAGGGCTACCCTGCAGCACCGGATGGCGTCGATGACGATCCCTGCGGAGTTGGGCGAGTCCTCGACGGAGAGGCGGAGGTCGATCTGCATGGGGACGTCCCCAAAGAGCCTCCCCTCCATCCTGAGGAAGCAGACCTTGTTGTCCTTCTGCCAGCGGACGTAGTCGCTCGGGCCGATGTGGATATCGTCGTCATCGAGAGGTTCTTTGAGGACAGACTGCACCGCTTCGGTCTTCGATACCCTCTTCGAGGCGAGGCGGTCACGGTTGAGCATATTCAAAAAGTCCGTGTTGCCGCCGGTGTTCAACTGGTAGGTCCGGTCCAGTTTTACTCCCCGTTGCTGGAAGAGGTTGGCGAGGACCCGGTGGGTGATCGTTGCGCCGAGCTGGGCCTTGACGTCGTCGCCGATGATCGGAAGGCCACGTTCGCGAAACTTCGCTGCCCATGCCGGGTCGCTCGCGATGAAGACGGGCATATTGTTGACGAGGCCGATGCCCGCCTCCAGCGCACACCCGGCATAGAACCGTGCGGCCTCTTCGGACCCTACGGGGAGGTAGTTGAGGAGCATCTCGGCACCCGACTCCTCGAGCGCCAGGACGATCTCCTCGCGTGACGCCTCCTTCTCGTCGGCGAGGACGAATCTGTACTTTTCTTTATGGGCCTGCATGTGCTCGGGAAAGCCGTCCAGCACCCGCCCCATCCGGACGGCCACGCCGGTCCTTGGCATATCGGGGCAGAAGGCCGTGGTGCAGTTCGGGGGGGCAAAAATGGCTTCCGAGACGTCCTTTCCTACCTTCCTCGCATCGATATCGAACGCTGCGACCACTTCGATGTCGGATGGCCGGTAGCCGCAGAGGTCCCAGTGCATCAGCCCGGTTGCGTCCTCCTCGCTCTTCCCCCGGTAGTATTCGATCCCCTGAAGCAGCGAACTGGCACAGTTTCCGACACCCACGATTGCAATTCTGATCGAGTCCACGACAGCCTCCCAAATGTCTGGTATGCTGCTTAACGCGCCCATCTCTCCGGGCGGATGCGGTAAGCATGGGTTGAGAAGACACAACTGTGGAGACAGTTGCATTTTGACTATAATACGGAGCGGGAAATATAAGGGTATGGTTTGGGAAGCGTCGGAGGTTCCATGCCGCAGCAGAGGGTGGAGTGCCGGGCACCCTCTGCAGGTTAGAAGGGCTGCAGGGGCGCCTGACCGTAAGCGCATCCCGGGGGTGAACACGCCCTCATCCGCGAGAGAGTCGTCACTGTGCGAGAAATCCTGGAAAAAGAACGCACCAGACCTGGTGGACAGATGCGCCGACCGGGACTCGAACCCGGGTTTAGGCGTTGGCAACGCCTAGTGATAACCACTACACTATCGGCGCACGCTTGTGTTCTCACACCTGTGTGCCTTACAATGTGGCACTTGCTGGCTAATAAGCCTTTCGAATCACGGTCCTGACCCTGTGGTGCCGTCCCCGCAGGTTCGACGGATCCGGTCGGAGTCTTTGAGGTAGGAGCGTCTTCGAAACGGCGATGCGATCGCCGCCGCGCACCTACCGGCGTCCGTGGTCGAGCGCACTCCGGATATTCCGGTTCGCAAGTATCCAGAGCCCCGGCGTCAGGACCAGGATGAAGATGGCCATGGCGTAGGCAACGATCTCAGCGGAGAAGAGCAGGAAGTTGAAGATGCCGTGCAGCACCATGGCGAGAGCGAGACCCCGGAAGATGATCCCCGCCCGCCGCTCGGGGGCCGCGAACTTGGCCCGGCCGAGGGCATAGCCCCATACGCTGGAGAAGAGCGCGTGCCCGGGGACGGAGAAGATCGCCCGGACGACGATCGTGCCGAGGGCAAGCGACGGCGACGTCACGTATGCCGTAAAGACATAGAGGACGTTTTCGAGCGATGCAAGCCCGAGGGCGGCGGCAGCGGCGTAGACGATGCCGTCCATCGGTTCGTCGAACTCGGCGTTCCGGTAGGCGAACCGGCGCACGACCGCGAACTTGCCGTACTCCTCGACGATCGGCGCGACAACAGCGCCCATGATCAGCGGTGATAAGACAAAGAGGCCGAAGAATCCCTCGACGAAGGCCACGGGAAACGTGACGAGGACGCCGAGGAGGAAGAGTTTCACAATCAGGGCCGCCGGCTCGGGGTCGAATTTATCCCTGCGGTAGAAATACCACGCCCAGAATATCCCCGGTGCCAGCGCCAGGGCAAGGATCACCAGCGGCTCACCGTCAACCATGTTGATCGTGATTCATGGTTGCATACCGGAAGAGCCTTTCTCTTCAACAGGCTGCCTCGCAAGGTAGCCCCTAGCAGGATCGCAAACGCTGTTTCCCGGTCAAGGACCAGAAAGGGGTTACTCGGGGAGGAGGCGGTACTCCGGGGCGAGCCCCTCGAGCACCAGCAGCCCGTAGTACCGGAAGAACGTGACGAACGGCACCGCAATCAGGAGCGCGACCGGGATGGCGATGAGGAGGACCAGGAGCAGCACGTAGTTCGCCTGGACTGCGGCGAGGAGGACGATCCCGATGAGGATGAACGGTATCGCTATCACCACCAGCGCAAGGATGACCAGGATCGCCTGCACGATCGCGGCAATGAGGCCCAGCACGAGCCCGGCGAGGACGTAGACGACGGTCTGCCAGAACCCGGCCGATATTGCCCCGATAAGCCTCCGCCAGCCCTCGATGACGCCGCAGTCCTCATGGATCATGATGGGGACGACGAAGTCGGTGGTCAGGAGGAAGACGACTCCAAAGAGCAGGGCCATGACCAGGATGACCGGGATGAGCGCGAGGAGCAGGAGCGGCGCGGCAACGCCGACACCCGCCCCCGAAAGGCCAAAGAGCATGAAGGCGAGCGCAGCAACGCCGAGGACCAGGATCAGCGTGAGGGCGACCTGGAAGAGGAAGAGGCGCACTCCTTTTCCAAACCGCTCACCGAGGAAGCGTCTGATATGGATATCTCCGGTCCGGAGCATATCGACGAAGACGAACTGCATCGCCGCGCCGACGAGCATCCAGAGGAGGGCGACCGCCAGCACGACGACGATGAACGCCACGATCAGCGGCGCGATCTCGGGGAGGGACTCCGCAGCGCCGGGCGGGAGGTCGCCCCCCGTAGTCGTATTGGAAGACATTCGGGAAGCTTGCGCCCCCTCCCACAAAGAGCGCGATCACGGCCAGGCGGAGCCAGATGCCCCACTGAGGTGGCCAGAGCAGGCTTTTCGTGCGCTGGAAGGCGCCTTCCAGCCTGCTGAACGCATACATCTCTTCAGCCATATCAGTCACGGAGAAAAGGGCGTTTCTGCCATTAAAACCTTCTTTGGACGAACCGGTTCCAGTATCCCGGCTTCCGGGCATATGCCCGCGGGTTTTCGGGGAATCAGGTTTTTCAACACCTTAATGTAGTCCGTTCACCACACTATAGAACGAATGATCCCTCTCATGCTTGACCTGACGGGCAGGAGGGTGCTCATCTTCGGCGGAGGCGATGTCGGTGCCCGGAAGGCTGCGTACTTTGTGCATGAGGCGGAGGTGACGGTGATCAGCCGTTCTTTCTCGCCGGACCTTGAGGGCCTCGCGATTCACCGGCAGGAAGCCGACCTCTCGGCCCTCCCGGACGAGGCGCTCCGGGACCTCCTCGAGGGTGCGTTCCTCGCGGTAGCCGCGACACCGGACCCGGAACTCAACGACCGTATCGGGAGAGTATGCGCCGGAACCGGCGTCCTCTTCAACAACGCCGCAGGCGTTCCCGGGGATGTCATCGTCCCTTCGGTCGTCCGGGGCAGCCGCTACCTGGTCGCGATCAGCACCCGCGGGAAGAGCCCCGCCGTGTCAAGGTACCTCCGCATGAGGCTGGAGGCGGATTACGCGGACCTCGACAGGATGATCGACCTGCAGGAGGAGATGCGCTCGATGCTCCAGGAGACCGAGCCGGCGCAGGCAGAGCGGTCCCGGATCCTCTGGAGCATCCTTGCGGACGAAGAGATCCGGGCGGCGCTTGCCTCCGACTACGACCGGGCACGCGGACTGGCGATCGAGAGGTACCTGCATGCCTGAGTTGGTCACGACACCGCTCGCGCTCGCGGGCATGAACCACCACACCGCGGACATCGCCACGCTCGAGGCGTTCCGGTTCCCTGACGAGGCGGCGTTCCTCTGCGAGGCACGGGAGCGGTTCAGGGGCGTCCTCCTGCTGCAGACCTGCAACCGCGTCGAGGTCCTGGTGCAGGGCGACGCACGGAGCCTGGAAGCGTTCCTGCAGGAGCAGGGCAGACACGACTTCATGGTCATCGAAGGCGAGGCCGTGCCCCGCCACCTCCTGGAACTGGCCGCAGGCATCGACTCCCTGGTCGTCGGCGAGGACCAGATCCTCGGGCAACTCAAACGAGCGCTCGCGACCGCGGAGGAGGCGGGGACCGCGAACAGCGTCATCGGGCTCTGCATCAACAAGGCGGTGCACGTGGGGGTCAGGATCCGGCGCCAGACGCAGATCAACCGGGGGGCGGTCTCCGTCGGTTCTGCGGCCGTGACGCTTGCAGAAAAACTCCTCGGCACCCTGCGCGACCGGCACATCCTGGTCGTCGGGAGCGGGGAGATGGGCGTTCTGGTGGCGCAGGCGCTCGCCGCCAGGGGTCTCACGGCCATCTACGTCGCCAACAGGACCTACGAGCGCGCGGTGATGCTTGCGGATAAGATCGGGGGACGCGCGGTCAATTTCAAGGACCTCTACCGCTACATCGCGCTCTCCGACGTCGTCATCTCCTGCACCGCCGCGCCGCACCCGGTCATCCGGACCGGGGATATCCGGGAGGTGATGGAGGAGCGCCTCTGGCCGCTCGACCGGCACCCCCGCCACCTGGTCCTCATCGACATCGCCCAGCCCCGCGACGTCGAGGAGGGGGTGCGGTCGATCGAAGGCGTGCACCTCTTCACCATCGACGACCTCAGAATCGTCAACGACGCTGCTATGGACTCCCGGAGGAGCGAGGTGGATCGGGCACGGGGGATCATCGACGAGGAACTCGACCACTTCATCCGGCTCCTCCGGCGGACGGCGGCCGACGAGACGCTCGCCCTCCTCTATACCTGGGCGGAGTCGATCCGGGCGCGTGAACGCGACCGGGCACTCGCCCGCCTGGGTGGGGGGGACGGCCGCACGGCAGAGGTCGTCGACGACCTGACGCGGGCGCTCACCAAAAAGCTCCTCTCCGACGCGACGACAGCCATACGCGCGAGCGCGGAGTGCGGCGATATAGCGAAAGCAGAGGCCCTGATGAGGGCGATTACCCGGGGAGAACAATGTTTCCAGAACGACGAATGAGACGGATACGGCGGCGGATCATCCAGCCGCTCCTCCGTGAGACAGAACTCAGAAAGACCGACCTGATAGCGCCGGTCTTCCTGGACGAATCGATCAGCACACCGCTACCCATCGCCTCGATGCCCGGGCAGTTCCGCCACCCGGTGGACGGCGTCGCCGACTACTGCGAGCGCCTCGGAAACGCCGGTATCAGTGCGGTCCTCCTCTTTGGGGTCCCGGGCACAAAAGACAGCGAGGCAACCGAAGCCTACGCGGCTGACGGTGTCGTCCAGCGGGCCGTCCGAAAGATCAAGGAGCGATTGGCGCAGATGGTGGTCATGACCGACGTCTGCGCCTGCGAGTACACCGACCACGGCCACTGCGGCATTGTTGGAGAAACGGTCGACGGCCCCGACCTCCTCAATGACCCGTCGCTTGCGCTGATGGCGCAAATAGCCGTCTCCCACGCACAGAGCGGTGCCGACATCGTCGCGCCGTCGTGCATGCTCGACGGGATGGTGCAGGCGATCCGGCAGGCGCTCGACGCCGCCGGCTACCAGGACGTCCTGATCGTCTCCTACTCCTCGAAGTTCGCGAGCGCTCTCTACGGGCCGTTCCGTGACGCTGCGGACTCGGGGTTCGCCTTTGGGGACCGGACGACCTACCAGATCAACCCGGGCAACGCGCGGGAGGCGGTGATGGAGTCGGAACTGGATGCTGCCGAAGGAGCGGATATCCTGATGGTCAAGCCGGCCGGGCTCTATCTCGACGTTCTCTCGTCACTCACCCAGTTCGGGCTGCCTGTCGCTGCCTACCAGGTCAGCGGCGAGTACGCGATGATCAAGGCGGCCGCAGAGCGCGGGTGGCTTGACGAGCGGGCTGTCGCCCTCGAGAGCCTCACCGCCATCAAGCGCGCCGGGGCCGACCTGATCATCACTTACTTTGCAGAAGACGCGGCGAGGTGGCTTGATGAAGAGCAGTGACCTCTTTGCCCGCGCAAAGACCCTGATGCCGGGCGGCGTCAGCAGCCCCGTCCGGGCGATCAAGCCCTACCCGTTCTACGTGGAGCACGCGTCGGGCTCGCACCTTACGACCGTCGACGGTGCCGATCTCATCGATTGCTGCCTTGGCTACGGCCCCCTCATCCTCGGCCACGCCCATCCGGCTATCCGGGAGGCGATCGAGCGCCAGCTTGAGAAGGGGTGGCTCTACGGCACGCCGTCGCCGCTCGAGATCGACCTTGCTGAAATCATCACCGGCGACCATCCCGCAGTCGACATGGTCCGGTTCGTCTCGTCGGGCTCGGAGGCGACGATGGCCGCGATCCGGCTCGCCCGCGGCTACACGGGGAAGCAGGACATCATCAAGGTCGAAGGAGGGTTCCACGGCGCCCATGACGCGGTTCTCGTCAAGGCCGGGTCGGGGGCGACGACCCTCGGGGTTCCCGACTCCGCAGGCGTCCTCGCGGACCTCGTGGCGCACACCCGGCAGGTCCCGTACAACGACCCCGAGGCACTGGAAACGCTTCTTGCCGGGAATGACGACGTCGCGGCGTTCATCATCGAGCCGATCATGGGGAACATCGGCCCGGTCCTCCCCGACGACGGCTACCTCGCCGACGTCCGGGAGATCACCGCAGCCTACGACGTCCTTCTCATCCTCGATGAGGTGATCACCGGCTACCGGGTCGGGATCGGCGGTGCAGAGGTGCTCTACAGGGTCAAGCCGGACCTTGCAACGTTCGGCAAGATCATCGGCGGCGGCCTTCCCATCGGCGCCTTCGGGGGGCGGCGCGATATCATGGAACTGATCGCCCCCTCCGGCCCGGTCTACCAGGCAGGCACATTCAGCGGCAACCCGGCGAGCCTCGCCGCCGGGTCTGCGACCCTCCGCCACCTCCACGAGCACCCGGAGATCTACCGGCGGCTCGACGACGCCACGCGGGCGATCGGGGAGGTCGCCGCGGATGCAGGGAAGGGCTCGTTTGTCAGGATAGGCTCGCTCTTCAAGCACTTCTTCCGGGCCGCGCCGCCGCAGAACTACCGGGAGGTCAAGGAGTGCGACACAGAGGCGTTCTCGCGGTTCTGGAAAGGGATGCTCGATGCCGGGGTCTTCCTTCCGCCGTCGCAGTTCGAGACGAACTTCCTCTCCACAGCGCACACAACGCAGGATATCGAACAGATAACGGACGCATACGGATCATGTCTCTTCGCATAGGCACACGGGGAAGCGCTCTCGCGCTTGCGCAGACGAACAAGGTGGTCGGCATGCTCGCCGACCGGGGTATCGAGGCGGAGGTCGTCACGATCGCGACCGAGGGCGACACCGCGACGAACGTCCCGCTCCACGCCATCGGCGGGCAGGGGGTCTTCGTGCGGGCGCTCGACGACGCGATCCTCCGCGGCGAGATCGACGGCGCGGTGCACAGCATGAAGGACATCCCGGCAGCGCGGCCGGCAGGGCTCACCTGCTGCGCGGTCCTCGAGCGGGACTCTCCCGCCGACTTCCTTGCGCACGAGGGCCCCCTCGCCGCGGTGCACGTCATCGGATCCTCAAGCACCCGGCGCCGCGCCCAGCTCCTCCGCGACGACCCGTCGCTAGCGGTGGAGCAGCTCCGGGGAAACGTCGATACCCGGATACGGAAGCTTCGCGAGGGGCAGTACGATGCCATCGTGCTCGCGGAGGCGGGCCTCCAGCGGCTCGGGCTCACGCTGCCGGGCGAGCCCCTCCCCACGGACAGGTTCGTTCCGTCCCCAAACCAGGGCACCGTCGCGGTCGTCTGCCGGGACGACCCGGCCGTCGCCGGGGCCTTCGCGGCGCTCGACCATGCCCCCACCCGCCTCGACGTGGAGATCGAACGCGCCGTCATGGAGGAGGTCGGCGGCGGGTGCTTCACGCCGCAGGGGATCTACTGCCGGGACGGAGACCTGATCGCCGAGGTGCTCGCGCTCGACGGCTCCCGGTGGGAGCGGATCGAGCGGCACGTCGCGACCGTCGGCGAAGCCCGGGAGTGCGGACGGGCGCTGCACAGGCAGGCGGCCGACCTGATCCGGGAGGCCTATACGGCTCTCGGGGTGAAACCATGACTGGAAAAGCGTATCTTGTGGGGTCAGGCCCGGGCGGGCTCGGCCTCCTGACGATACGGGCCCGCGAGGTGATCGACAGAGCGGATGTCGTCCTCTACGACCAGCTCCCCGGCGAGGAGATCCTCGCGACGCTCCCGCGGGACGCCGAGCGGATCGATTGCGGAAAGTACGGCGGCAGCCACACCCTGGAGCAGCACGAGATCGAGGCGCTGATGGTCGAGAGGGTGAAGGCGGGTAAAGTGGTCGTGCGCCTGAAAGGGGGCGACCCCTTCCTCTTCGGCCGCGGCGGAGAGGAGATCGAGACGCTCAGGGAGCACGGCATCAGGGTCGAGGTGGTGCCGGGGGTCACGAGCGCCATCGCCGTCCCGGAGATGGTCGGCATCCCGGTCACCCACCGGAAGTATGCGTCGCAGGTGACGTTCATCACCGGCCACGAGGACCCCACGAAGCCCGAGTCTGCCCTTGACTGGGAGGTCCTCTCACGCCTGAAGGGGACCCTCGTCATCCTGATGGGCGTAAAGAACCTCCCCGCCATCGCAGAGGCCCTCACGGCGAACGGCAAGGACCCTGCAACCCCGGTGGCAATCATCGAGCGGGGTCTACGGCCGGACCAGCGCGTGACGGTCGGGACCCTCGCGGATATCGCCGAAAAAGCCCGTGCCGCAGGCGTCCGGCCCCCGGCGGTGATCGTCATCGGCGGCGTCGTGAACCTGTATGATGGGGTTGAGGGGTGAGGGGGCGGCTCCCCTTGCCGATATAATTACCGTCTTTTTTTGCGCTGATCGTTCCCGGTTTCATGCGGTTTTGCAGCAACATGAGCACCAGAGTGTAAGCGTAGCCCCGAAACACAGAACTGGTAAACTCTGATAGAACCTCGTACACTGGACCGTGGGGGTATCGCCCTTGGGGGAGGGGCTGACGGGGAGGGGGGAGCATCCCCCCTCCCCCGTCTCCACCAATCTGGGAACTCTATAACCCCCACCCCACCCGCGCTTCGCGCTCCTCCCCCGCCCCCTAGGGCGGGGGCAGTGCGTGGCGATATCCGCCAGAAATCCGTGTCCGGGTCCGCTTGACCGTAGGATACGAGCATTTGAAGGGTGTGTAACGAAAGCGTTCTCAAACATGGGATATCGCTCGCCCCCGTCGTGCGGGAAAAATTCCTTCCTCCCCCTGCACCACACCCGACAGCCGGAATACTCTTTTCTCCCCATGCGTTTACTCTTATACGAGGATCATCATGCGGAGTGAGACGGTTAAGAAAGGCTACCAGCGTGCCCCGAACCGGGCGCTGCTCAGGTCGCTCGGCGTGACCGACCGGGAGATGGACCAGCCCTTCATCGGGATAGCAAACGCGTACAACACGATCGTCCCCGGGCACACCCACCTCCGGTCCCTCTCGCAGAAGGTGCAGGAGGGCGTGGCGGCCGCGGGCGGCGTGGCATTCGAGTTCGGGACCATCGGCATCTGCGACGGGATCGCCATGGGCCACGAGGGGATGCGGTATTCCCTTCCCTCACGGGAGAACATCGCCGATGCCGTCGAGTTGATGGTCGAGGCGCACCGGTTCGACGGCCTGATCTGCGTCGGCACCTGCGACAAGATCGTCCCGGGCATGCTCATGGCGGCGGCGCGGTGCAACGTCCCGACGATCATCGTCACCGGCGGCCCGATGCTCCCCGGCTACGCGGCGGGCCGCGAACTCTCCCTGATCGACATCTTCGAGGGCGTGGGCCGCGTCGCCGCCGGCACGATGAGCGAAGAGGAACTCGGGGAGCTCGAGTGCGCGGCGATGCCCGGGTGCGGCAGCTGCCAGGGGCTCTACACCGCAAACACCATGGCGTGCGTGACCGAGGCGCTGGGCCTCTCCCTCCCCGGGTGTGCGGCCATCCCTGCGGTCGATGCGGCAAAGCTCCGCATAGCCCGGGAGAGCGGTGAGCGAGCGGTCGGCCTCGTCCGGGAGGGCATCCGCCCGCGGGATATCGTCACCGAGACGAGCCTGAAAAACGCCATCCGGGTGGACATGGCGCTCGGGGGGTCGTCGAACACGGTGCTCCACCTGATGGCCATCGCCCTGGAAGCAGGCGTCCCCCTCGACCTCGAGACCTTCAACACCGTCGCCGAGGCGACCCCGCACATCTGCCACATGCAGCCCGGCGGACCGCACTCCATGCTCGCCCTCCACCGGGCGGGAGGCATCCCTGCGGTCTTGAAGATGCTCGAGCGCTACCTCGACGACGCTCCGACGGTTGCGGGCCGCTCGATCCTCGAGATCGCGAAGAACGCCCGGGTCGCCGACCCGGAGGTGATCCGGACGGCCGACGCCCCGGTCAGCCCTGCCGGCGGCCTGAAGATCGTGCGGGGATCGCTTGCCCCCGACGGCGCCGTCGTCAAGTGCGCCGCCGTCCCGGCGGCGATGTGGCGGCATCAGGGGCCGGCACGGGTCTTTGACGGTGAAGCGGCAGCAATGGAGGCGATCCTCCACCGCGAGATTATGGAGGGCGACGTCGTCGTGATCCGGTACGAAGGACCCCGTGGAGGGCCCGGGATGCCCGAGATGCTCTCGCCGACCTCGGCGATGATGGGCCTCGGCTACGCCCGGGTCGCCCTGGTGACGGACGGACGCTTCTCGGGAGGCACCCGGGGGCCGTGCATCGGGCATATCGCCCCCGAGGCCGCGGTCGGCGGGCCGATCGCGCTTGTGGAGGACGGCGACGAGATCGTGATCGACCTCTACGAAAAGCGCCTCGACCTCGCTGTCGATGCAGCAACCCTTGAGGAGCGCAGGCGGGCCTGGAAACCGCCGGCACGGTGCCTTACGGGCGTGCTCGCCCGGTACGCGCGGACCGTCGAGCAGGCGAACCTCGGCGCCGTCCAGAGGTAACCTCTTTTTTTGCCGGGCAGGGGAAGAATCGCGTCGCGGAGCGCGGTTGACCTGTCGAACAGATGGTTTCGGCAGAGTTCATACCCCTCTCACGGGGGAGCGCACACTCCTCGCTGGCACTGTGACTCTGTAGAGTGGCACTTTTCATTAACAAATCGGACTGGTTAAAATGGTTTCTCCCGGTGCCGTGGTGCATTCGGTACCCTGCACCCTCGATCAGGACATTGATGCACAGGGGTGCTCCGACGTGCCAGGCGCCATCGCGAGCCGGAGTGCGGCCCGCTTGCCCGGCTTCTGCGCAGCCCTGCTCCCCGCAATATCCAGCCATATACATTTTTAAGCCCGGGAAGTAACCCCCTCTTCAGGCGTACCTGTCCGAGACGGTTGCCCACAATCACTCAGGAGTACACACAGATGATAGAGAAGTTTCTTGACGGTAACAAGCGGTTCCTGGAAGAAGATTTCGCAAAAGACCCCGAACATTACGGCCCGCTGGCGTCAAGCCAGCACCCGACGGTCCTCTGGATAGGGTGCTCCGACTCGAGAGTAAATCCCGAGCGCATCACCGGTGCGAAGGCCGGGGAAGTCTTTGTACAGAGGAACATCGGCAACATTGTCCCGGTCCACGACTGGAACTTCGCGACCGTGCTTGAGTACGCGCTCAACCACCTCAAGGTCGGGGATATCGTCATCTGCGGGCACTCGGACTGCGGCGCTATAAAGGGGCTCGACCACGAGAGCACGGATGCATACATCCCGCTCTGGCTCAACAACGCGATGGAGGCGAAACGCCGTGTCGACGGCAGAATGCAGGTGCCGAAGAACCCCGAAGAAGAGAAGATCCGGCTAAGGCTGATCGAGATCGAGAACGTCGGCCTGCAGCTTGAGCACCTTCGTACCTATCCGCCGGTCAAGGCTGCGGAAAAAGAAGGGCGGGTCCGGCTTCACGGCCTGTACTTCGACCTTGCGACCGGAGAGTTGAAGAAGATCTTCTAAGACTCCTCAAGGGCATAATCAATCTCTTCTTTTATCAGATCGAGCGAGACCCTTCCGATCGACGTGAGCCGACCGTTGACGAGGACGATCGGGATAGGAGGTTGGCGCTCCTCGATGATCTTCCTGATGTGATCGGGCATCTCCTCGTCGAGCAGCGTCGTCTTCACCTCGACCTTCTCACCGTATCCGGCGAGAAGTTCGTCGCGCAGGGCACTGATGGCGTCCATCAGGCTATTCGACGGGTAACAGGTCTCAAGGCCGCACGATCTGGTCTCGTCGCAGGGAAACGGACCGCATTCGGATTCCGCAAAGCCAACAATTTCAACAGTCACTTCTGCCATGCATCATCGGTGGGGGACCCGGGATATATTATTCTTCGTCTCGGGGAGCGAGCAGCGGGCGCAATGCCGCCCTGACGTCGCCTTCAAGCCCCTCGATCTGCCCGACATCCCGGACGCGGTCGAGGTCGCCGATCAGCACCGGCGCGGCGGGGCGGATGCCCAGGTTCTCCATGAACGCGTCGACCACGCGGGTTACGCAGACAAACGGTTCGGCCCCCCGTCGTCCCGCGACGGCGATGAGCAGACCCCGGGCGTGGACCTCGCTCCCCAGTACCTTCTCCCGGGCGTGGAGCCACTGGCAGCGGTCCATCATCGCTTTGAGGGTCGCCGGGACGGTGCTGGTGTAGACGGGGGTGCATACGATTATGACGGAGGCGGATTCGAGAGCGCGGATGATCCGGGGCATATCGTCGTCGACCGGGCAGTAGCCGTAGTCGTAGCAGGTGTAGCAGCCGGTGCATGCCCTGATGTTCATATCCTGCAGGTAAAAGACCCGGGAAGAGAGGCCCGCCCGGCCGGCCTCGTCGTCGCACCACGACGCAATCTTCGCGGAGTTCCCAAACCGGCGCGGGCTCCCCTGCAGGATGACGACGTCGGCCGTGCCGCCGCCCGGGAGCGGGCGGGTGAAGAGACGGGGATGGGTGTAGATGTGGGGGCGGGACGCAACGTCGTGCGCGAGCCGGGAGAAGACGATCTCCGCCACCTCCCGGGTATCGAAGAGGGAGCCCGGCGGCGCCTCGTAGGAGTTGATCGCGTAGGTGTAGACCGTCTCGGTGCCGCGGAGGACCTCGACGGTATACCGGATCATGCCCGGATAGATGCTGCCTAAGTCATCGAGGAGGAGCCTGACGGTAAACGTCCCCTCAGGCGTCTCGATGGATTGGATCTTCTCCGCCGCGCTCTCGACCATCATGTGCTCCTGGCGTTCAACCGCCTTCAATGTTTCGGGTAGCCGGGAGCCCGCTGTTTCGGGTTTCCAGAAGGGGTGCAGAGGCGGGCGTTCGATCCGTCATTACCGTTAATAAGGAATCTGATCCACATGGTATGGTAATTCATGAAGGCGGTTCTGGGTCTTGAAGACGGAACATTTGTTGTAGGGAATGGTTTTGGCGTTGAGGGGGCATGTTCCGGTGAACTCGTCTTCACGACGCAGATGACCGGTTACATGGAGGCATTGACTGACCCCAGTTATGCCGGGCAACTTTTAATGTTTACATATCCCCTCATCGGGAATTACGGGGTCGATCTCCAGAATTTTGAGAGTCCGCGGGTTCACGCGCGCGGCTGCATCGCACGTGAGATCGCCGCGGCGCCCGCGGCAGAACCCTCGGTTGCGGAATATTTTGAAGAAAACGGCCTTCTCGGGATATCGGGCGTCGATACCCGCAGTCTGACGATAAAGACCCGGACGTCCGGCACCCTCCGGGCATCTCTCATCGTCGGCAGTGAGGATGGAGAAGAAGCGGTCCGGCGCGCCCGGGCCGTCTCCCCGATCAGCGACGTCGACCTCATCGGGAGCGTCTCCTGCCCCGAGCCGTACCGGATCAGCGGACCCGGAAAACGGATCGCCGTCATCGACCTCGGAGTAAAACGGCATATCCTTGCAAGCCTCAACTCCCGCGGCGCCGACATCCACGTCTTTTCGCACACCGCTACACCGGACGAGGTGATGGCGGCAGAACCCGACGCACTCTTCATCACCAACGGCCCCGGCGACCCGAGGAGGGCAACGCACGCCATCCGGTGCATCCGGGACCTGACCGGTGAATTGCCGGTCATCGGCATCTGCATGGGCATCCAGGTGGCTGCCCTGGCTCTCGGTGCCGAGACCTACAAGATGAAGTTCGGTCACCGGGGAACAAACCAGCCGGTCCGCTACCAGGACGGGTGCATCTACATCACCACGCAGAACCACGGTTTTGCGGTGGATGAAGAGACCCTGCCTGAGGGATGCGCTGTCTCGTACCGGAACGTGAACGACGGCACGGTCGAGGGGTTCGAGAACGCCGACCTCAATATCACCTGCGTCCAGTTCCACCCGGAGGCGCACGGCGGGCCCCGGGATACGGAGATACACTTCTTTGACCGCATCTATAAGGAGATTCCATAATGCCGAAGAAGTCACACATCAAGAAAGTCCTCATCATTGGTTCCGGGCCTATCCAGATCGGACAGGCTGCGGAGTTTGATTTCTCGGGGTCGCAGGCCTGCCGCGCGCTCCGGGAAGAGGGCGTCAAGGTCGTCCTCGTGAACTCGAACCCGGCGACGATTCAGACCGACCCCGATACCGCGGACGTCATCTACATCGAGCCCCTGAAGGCCGATATCATAGCAAAGATCATCAAGAAGGAGAAGCCGGACGGGATCCTGAGCGGCATGGGCGGCCAGACCGGCCTGAACATGACGGCGGAACTCGCGGAGATGGGTGCGCTCGAGGGCGTGGAGATCCTCGGGACGCCGCTTGAGGCGATCTACCGGGGAGAAGACCGGGAGCAGTTCCGGGACCTGATGAATGTCATCGGCGAACCTGTCCCCCGGAGCATGATCCTCGAGAACATGAACCAGATCGACGAGGCAATCCGGGAGGTCGGTCTCCCCGTGATCATCAGGCCGGCGTATACCCTGGGCGGTTCCGGCGGCGGCGTGGCGCACACGCCCGAAGAGATGCGGCGGATCATCGAGATCGGCCTCAACCGTTCCCGGATCCACCAGGTCCTGGTGGAAGAGAGCGTCGCCGGGTGGAAGGAGATCGAGTTCGAGGTGATGCGGGACGCATCCGATACCTGTATCATCGTCTGCGGCATGGAGAATGTCGACCCGATGGGTATCCACACCGGCGAGAGCGTGGTCGTTGCGCCTATCCTCACCCTGCGGGACGACGAGTTCCAGACGCTCCGGACCGCCGCTATCCGGATCATCCGGGCGCTTGACGTACAGGGCGGGTGCAACATCCAGTTCGCCTATAAAGACGGCGACTACCGGGTCATCGAGGTGAACCCCCGGGTCTCGCGTTCGTCTGCGCTCGCGTCCAAGGCGACCGGATACCCGATCGCCCGGGTGGCGGCCAAGATCGCCATTGGCCTCCGGCTCGACGAGATCATGAACCCCGTGACCGGCGTCACCCCGGCATCCTTCGAGCCCGCCATCGACTACGTGGTGGTGAAGGTGCCGCGGTGGCCCTTTGACAAGTTCAAGTCCGCAGACCGGACGCTCACCACGGCGATGAAGAGCACCGGCGAGGTGATGGCGATCGGGCGGACGGTTGAGGAGGCGTTCAAGAAGGCGCTCCGGTCGCTCGATAACGATATGCAGCGGCACACGAGCCCAAGCGAGATCCGGATGATCCTTACGTCTCCGACGGACGAGCGGTTCGGGTGCCTCTTCGATGCCTTCCGCGAGGGATTCACGGTCAGGGAGGTTGCAGACCTCACTGCCATCACGCCGTTCTTCCTTGAGAAGATCAAGAATATCGTGGACCTCGAACGGAAACTCGAGACCGCTTTTGCACCCGAGGATGTCAGGGGCGCGAAGCGTTACGGCTTCTCGGACGAGGAGTTGCAGGCGCTTACGGGAAAGACCGTCGATGAGATCGGGGCCCTGGCCGGGAGTCCGACTTACAAGATGGTGGACACCTGCGCCGCCGAGTTCCCGGCCACCACGCCCTACTTCTACTCCACCTGGGAGGACGGGTGCGAACTGACCCGGAACGGCGCCAGAAAGGTGCTGATCCTCGGTTCCGGACCGATCCGGATCGGCCAGGGGATCGAGTTCGACTACTGCACCGTCCACGCGGTGATGGCGCTCCGCGAGGAAGAGGGGATCGAGGTCCATATCGTCAACAACAACCCCGAGACGGTCTCGACCGACGCCGATACATCCGACCGGCTCTTCTTTGAGCCGATGCAACTCGAGGACGTCATAAACATCCTCAAAAAGGACGAGTACTACGGTGTCATGGTCCAGTTCGGCGGCCAGAACTCGGTGAACCTGGCCATGCCGCTGGACGCGGAGATCAAGCGTCTCGGCCTTGCAACGAAGATCCTCGGCACGTCGCCCGACGCCATGGATGCGGCGGAAGACCGCGACCGGTTCAGCCGGCTCCTCACCCGGCTCGATATACCCAGTCCGGCGAACAGTTCCGCCTACTCGGAGGAGGAGGCGCGGAAGATGGCCGAAGCGATCGGCTACCCGGTCCTGGTCAGGCCGTCCTACGTCCTCGGCGGGCGGGCGATGGAGCTCGTCCACGACGCGACCGAACTTGAGAGTTATATCAAAGAGGCCGTCCGGGTGAGCAAGAAGCACCCGGTGCTGATCGACTCGTTCCTCCAGAGCGCTGTTGAGATCGACGTCGACGCGGTCTGCGACGGGACGGACACTCTGATCGGCGGCATCATGGAGCATATCGAGTGGGCCGGGGTCCACTCCGGCGACTCGGCCTGCGTCATCCCGTCGCAGTCCCTCTCGCCCTCGGTGATCGCGCGGGTGCGCGACTACACGAAGAAGATCGCTCTCGGCCTCGGGGTCGTCGGGCTGATCAACATCCAGTACGCGGTCCGAAACGACGTGGTCTATGTGCTGGAGGCGAACCCGCGTGCGAGCCGGACCGTCCCGTTCGTCGCGAAGGCAACGGGCATCGCGCTCGCGAAACTCGCGGCAAAGGTGATGGTCGGCAGGAAACTTGCCGATATGGACGTCGCCGAGCCCGAGATCGAGCACGTAGCGGTGAAGGAGGTACTCCTGCCCTTCAACAGACTCCCCGGCGTGGACACCGTGCTCGGGCCGGAGATGAAGAGCACCGGCGAGGTGATGGGCATCGATTACGACTTCGGCCGGGCCTACTACAAGGCATGCACCGCGGCGGACAACACCCTGCCGACGACCGGGAACGTCTTCATCTCGGTGACGGACGAGCAGAAGGAGGAACTCCTGCCCGTCGCGCGGAAACTCCGGGAACTTGGCCTCGCGCTCTACGGCACGAGCGGGACGGTCGACTTCCTCACCCAGAACGGCATCGAGGCAAATCTGGTCAGGAAGGTCCAGGAAGGCTCCCCGAACGTCATCGATGCCATGCGGTCCGGCGGGATCCGGCTGATCATCAACACCCCGGCGGACAAGGCGTCCCGGCAGGACCACATCCAGATCATGCGGGCCGCCGTCGATTACGGCATCCCTTACATCACCACGCTCCAGGCGGCCCGGGCCGCGGCGATGGCGATCGATGCCATCAAGCGCGAGGAGATCACCCTCGAGCCGCTCAGCCACTACATCGGCCCGGCGTAATCGGGTGTCCCACACAACCTTTTTTGTCCGATTGTTATCTTCTCGCCGCTCCGGGCCGGTGGACCCACGGGGTGATCCTGTTCGATGTCGTGAAAAAAGGGTTCTGTTGAAACCCTATTCTGGTCTTCATCCTTACCCTGATGAAGCTGGTGCCGGACCCGGCTTGTCCCCGGGACGACCTTTTTTTCTCGGGCATCTCCTCATGCAGTGGACCGTGGTGGCTATCGCCATTGGGGGTGGGGCTGACGGGGCGGGGGAGCCCCCCTCCCCTGTCTCGCGTGAAGATCCGCAGACCTCATCGACCCCACCCCGCCCGGCCTCTCTCTCTCACCTTGCCATCCGGACCGGGGCAGATACCCTGCCACGGTGGCGATGTAAATGCGGGAGGATTAACATAAGGTTTCGCGGGGTGGGGGCTACAGTTAGAAGCTTACATGGTAGAGACAGGGGAGGGGGCGTGCCCCCTCCCCGTCAGCCCCACCCCGCGAGGCGATACCCCACGGTCCACAGTATGGGAAAACCTGAAAATGAACAGGGTTCCGGCTCACTACCGGGATAGGGCTTCCTACAGCATCGCCATGGCTGCCCCGCTCCTCAGGAAGGAGAGGAGGCCGAAGGCCAGGCGGAGTGAGTGCCACCAGATAACAAGCCGGCAGGATACGTGAAGCGTTTAGATCGAGCAAAAAAGAGGGGATTATGCTGTCCCGAGCCAGACCTGGACTTTCTCGGGGTTGGCATCGACCCATGCCTTCGCGGCTTCCTCTTCAGGCATGCCGCCGGCGATATCGGTCATGACCGAGGCGATATCCTCGCTGGTCCACTCGAACCGGGTCAGGATGCCGTAGGCCTCCGGGTCGTCGGTCGCGAGACCCTGCCGTGCAAGGGTCACGATGTCCTCGGCCCCGCCGTAGACACCCTTCGGGTCGTCAAGGAACTTGAGGTCGTAGCGGCCGAACTTCCAGTGTGGCGACCACCCGGTCACCGCGACCCACTCCTCATCGTTGATGGAGGAGCCCAGCTCCGCCGCCATGCCAGCACTGCTGCTGGCAACCAGCTCGTAATCGAGACCGTACTCATCGATGGCCTGCTCGGTCCGGGCCATGATGCCCGCACCGGGTTCGATGCCGACGATCCTGCCGCCGAACTGATCGGCGACGCCGTTCATCTCCTCGATCGAGTCGATGGTCACGTAGGTGGGGACGACGAGTCCGATGCGTGCCGCTCCGGGGATGTTCTCATTGACGTAGTCGATACGGTCGCCGTACTGCTCCCAGTAACTTTCATGGGTGTGCGGGAGCCATCCGGTCGTCGTGAAGTCGACGTCGCCGTTGGCGAGCGCCTGGAAGAGCGGTCCTGCGTCGACTGCGACCAGGGTGACGTCATAGCCTGCCTCTTCAAAGACCTGCTTCATCACGTTGGTGCTGGCGATGGCGCAGTCCCAGGTGACGTACCCGATGCTGATCTCCTTTTTGGGCCCGGTTGCCTGTGTGTCGGTGCAACCGGCGGAGAAGAGGCAGAGCACCAGGACGATACCTGTCAGTGCGAGTGCGCTTCTCATCTTATAAACCATACATATCACCTTGTAGTTTTTGCCGCGAGACCGCGGCTAAATGGCATTCAGAGCCCGGCTAAGTGGGGTTCCGGGATCTCACGAACTGTCCGGACGACGTATGCGCCGATAGGCCGGAGATAGAGCAGAGGTGGCGGTATGTGCCACTCCTGGCGTGTTTGCACCCCAGGGCAAAAAGGCCAGATTTTGACCGCTTCAACGTATGGCCCTAACCTTATTTAGGTTTTATCTTGTGGGGGTGAAGGGGGCGGAGCGGGAAGACCCCACCCTTCAGGGTGGGGATGAAAGCGAAGCCGCCCTTCGTCACCCTCTCGGAGAGATTACCGGAAACTACATCTTATTATAAGGCCCAATAGTATTCGTATGCTCCAGGCCTACAAGTATCGGCTGTACCCTTCTCGGG
>DASQ01000132.1 GCA_002503885.1 Methanoculleus marisnigri
TTCCCTAATGGGTGAGGAGTTTGGGATCGATCCCAAAAACAAACCTCATATTCTGTGGGGTTAATGACTCTATCATATGACCCACTGGATCGCCTCCTCCAACCGGGACAACTGGAAAATCCTCGAACAAAAGCATATATGGGGAGTACCCAAGCGGAACAGAACCCTCATGCAGCGGGTGAAGCCCGGGGATACAATACTCGTGTACGTCCGGCAGGAGAAAGAGGGCGACACAATCCTCCCTTCAGCAATAACCGGAGCATATGAAGTCATCTCCGAACCCTACGAAGACCACACCCGCCTCTTCATCACCCCGCCGCAGATGGGCGACGAGGTCTTCCCCTACCGTATGAAGGTCCGGCCGGTGGCAGTCTTCGTCGAACCCCTTGAGTTCAAGCCGCTGATCCCCGACCTCAAATTCATCACGAACAAGACAAGGTGGAGCGGCCACCTCCGCATAGCCATGCGCGAGATCCCCGAGGAGGACTATCGGCTTATCCTCAAGCGGGCAGGGCAGGAGGCCTGAATGGCGTCCGAGATCGTCGGCCCGGAGGAGGATGTGCAGTTCGTCGACAGAGCCATCTTCTTCTTAAACCTCTTCTACCCTATCCACCCGGCGGAGCGAGGTTGAAGAGTGCCCTCGCCCCGGACGACGATCGCGGCTCCCTCCCGCTCCAGGGTTATCGTCCAGTGCGGCATCGCACCCCTCCGACACTATTCATCCCCATCTCCGACAACCTCCCAGCGGCCGCCTTTTCGGGGCCCCACTCGTTTGAGCCGACCCGCCTGCTTGAGCTGCCGGAGTTCGCCGGGAGCCTGCCCGGGTTCCAGACCTCCAGGCGGTCTGCAAAGAGCATCACCTGGACGCTGCCGGTGCTGGTGTAGTCGCGGTGGACGACGGCCTCCGCCACCACCTCTTTTCGGATCTCGTAGCGCGCCTGTGGGCCGGCCTCGCGGGCGTTCAGGTTCTTGCACCGCGGGCACTGCCGGGGCTCGAGCACGGCATCCGCCGGATCGGGGGCGTCGTCGATGAACCCGGCGTTCTCCAGAAACTTTCGCTCGACATCCGCACCGGACAGATGGATATACACCTCCGGCATCGCGCTGTTCTTCTCCCAGCCGGCCACGAGCCGGAGCTCCATCTCCGAGAGCCCCTGCTTCTTACCGTTGCTTCGGGTCAGGTCCGTGAGCCTGGCGTGGCGGATGGCGTGCGGGTAAATCGGCTTCGTCATGCCAAGTTTCCGGGCGACGTACTTCAACTTGTTCTCGACCGTCCGGATACTCATGCGCCGGGGCTCGTGCCTATACCTCCGGGAGGTTACAAAAAGTGGCATGTTCGCGTCCGCACGGAGCGGGTGCGTATTGACCCAGGTCTGCAGATCCGGCACGGAGCTGATCAGCCGGAGCCGCCGCATCCCGGTCTTGCCGTTGACGATCACCACCGCACCGTAGCGGTCGAACTGGACGTGGCCGATGTTGAGGCTAAGGAGTTCCCCGATCCGGGCGCCGGAGTCCCACATGAGCATGATCAGCGCTCGGTCGCGTGGCTTGTCGCAGACGTCGACGAGCCGGACGATGTCCTCGCGGGTGATCAACTGGTCAACGGGGAGATGCTTGCGCGGACGCCTCATCCGGATGTTGCAGAAGAGCTCCTTCTCTCTGTCAGGGACAAGCCAGCGGAAGAAGAGCTTCAGTTCGAGGATGTCGCCCTGCAGGGTGAAGGGACTGACCGTCACTCTTCGTTCGATGAAGTAATCTTCCAGCCACTCCGGGCTTACCTCTTGTGCGTCGCTGAATTTGCTCCAGGTGAGGAAGGTGTAGACCCGCCAGACCTTCGTATCGATGGTCTTCTGCTTCAGCTGCTTGAGCTTGAGGTGGCGAATGTACTTTTCTATATACGCTTTATTGACCGGATCGAGGTTCTTCAGTTTCGCTATCACATTCATTGGCAACCATTCTCCCGGCGCGGTTAAAGGTTTAAACAGCGCCAAGTGTATGTGATAGGTTTAGGGTCCAGTCTTGAAGGAGTTCAAGGGTTCGAATCCCTTCCCCCGCATTACCGCTTCGGGATATAGTTAACTCGGCTCATGTTGTCCCTGCACGGGTTGTGATATCAGAAAAATCTGATCCTCGTACCAGGCAAGAACCTCCTTGTCAAAACCGTAGAGCCAGCCCCCGTCTGCGATCGTGTGGCGCCGGGAGTATTTGTTTGCTGTTGATGAGGCCAGATTAGTGCCTTTTCTGGATAAGAACCTCCATACTGGCTCAGATCCAGGATCGAACAACATAATTATCAGTATTGAACATGTATTAAACACGCATGGCTCGGTTTCCGGACTTGTTGGCCATCGCCCCTGATCTGGGTCGCATCTTCCTCTTCATGGGCCTGGTATCTTGCCTTCCCCTGCTCATCGGCATCTTCTACGGGGAGTACGGAATCCTTCTGCCGATGGCGTCCGCCCCGGCGGCTTTCACCGTGCTCGGGCTCCTCCTCGCCCGAATCCATAAACTCGAACGGGAACCGCCGCTCTCCATCGCTCTCGGATCGGTGGCCCTCATCTGGCTTGTCGCCTCGTTCATCGGCGCTCTCCCGTTCACCCTGGGGATAGGGATGCCGTATACCGATGCCGTCTTCGAGGCAATGTCCGGGTGGACCTCCACCGGTCTATCATTGATCCTCGATGTCGACTCCGTGCCCCGAACTATCCTCTTCTGGCGGTCGCTCACTCAGTGGATGGGCGGCATCGGTATCGTCGCCTTCAGCATTGCCCTTGCGAGCAGGTCCAGCCTGACGATCTTCCGGCTCTACCGGTCGGAAGGCCGGAGCGAGACACTGATGCCCAGCGTGGTGGCGACTGCGGTCCAGATGTGGCGCATCTACCTCATCCTCACCGTGATCGGGGTCGGACTCGTCCTGCTCTCCGGCATTCCGCTCTGGGATGCTGTCAACATCTCCATGACTGCGATAGCCACCGGCGGTTTCTCGGTGCACACGCAGGGGATCATGTACTACCAGAACCCGCTGCTTGAGATGCTGATCGTTCCCATCATGATCGCCGGCGCTCTGCCCTTCAAGATCTACTACCTGATGTACTTCAGAAAGCAGACCAACCTCTTTGAGGACGCGCAGGCGCGCCTGCTCTTCCTGCTGATCGCGTTCGGCGTCTTCCTCGTCACCTACGATCTCGTCTTCCTCACGCAGGTTGCCCCACTCCAGGCTCTCCGGGAAGGGCTATTCATGGTGACGAGCGCCATTACCTGCACCGGATTTAACAACACCAATCCGTTCGCCTGGTCCAGCGTCACGGTGCTCTTCCTCTCCGCACTCATGCTCATCGGGGGCTCCTCAGGAAGCACCGCCGGCGGCATCAAACTCTCCCGGGTGAACCTCGGCATCGAGACCCTCGGATGGTGGTTCCGCCGGTTGTATACGAGCAGCCGGGTACTCACCCCATTCCGTCACAACGGAAAAGGGGTCGGGCTCACTATCGCGGAGTACGAAGTCTCCAAGAACATGCTCGTCATCGTGCTCTTCATCCTGACCATCTTTGTTGGTTCGATCCTGCTCCTCCACCTCGATCCTTCACCGGGATTCGACTCGAGCGACGTGATCTTCGATGTGGTCTCCGCCATCTCCAATGTCGGGCTGTCCACAGGGTTCGTCAACCCGGAGATGAGCATGGCCGGGAAATGGGCCTTCATCATGATTATGTGGGCGGGCCGTCTTGAGATTATTCCACTGATCGCTCTTGCGATGGGACTTTCCCGGAAGGTTAGCCAGAAGCGGGGTTGAGAAACGAGTGTCGAGCCTCGGTGCTGGCCCGTGCTATTTTGGTGAAATAACGACGCTTCACGATGCCCGGTCCGGACGGAGCATTGCGGGGGGAGTGACGAGAAACCCGGGCTCCATACGAGCGGTCTGTGGTAGATCCACAGTACCAGGTGAACTGCAACCCGGCTGTTTCTCTTTCCCGTTCACACTCTCCTCTTAACGCAAGAGAACACACAAATAACGAGACACGGCCGTGCGCGACAATTTCTCAGCCGTGCTGCGTAATTTTTTGAAGCGTGAACCGGAACGCCGCCCCTGCATCCGTGGTGCCCGGCACCCGGTCCTCGACCCGGATCCTGCCACCGTAGCGCTCGATGAGCGTCCGGCAGATGTAGAGGCCGAGGCCCTGGCCGCTCGCCTTTGTCTGGCCCCGCTCGAACCGGTGGAAGAGCTTCTCCTTGATCTCATCCGGAATGCCCGGCCCGGTATCCTCGACCGAGACCAGCACCTCGCCGTCCCGTTCCTCTACCAGGATGGTGATCTCGACGTCCGGTCCGCCGAATTTGACGGCGTTACCAATCAGGTTCGTAAAGATCACCGGGAGAAGACCGTCGGCATAGACCTCGATCGGCTGACCTTCGTACCGGATCGACGCCGCCGGAAAGCTGCCGATCTCCGTCCGTATTGCGGCATCAAGGTCGATGGGCGATAGGTCGGTCGATTCCTCATGAATCCGGCGAATGGTCGCGACATTTTGTAAGATCTCGTTGCTCCGCCAGATGCCGTTGTGCAGTTTCTGCGCATACGTCTTCGGGTCGCCCTCAAGCATATCGAGTATGAGATCGGCATACATCATTGAGACGTTGTTGGCGTTCCGGACGTCGTGGGTGAGGATGTCCAGGTAGAGGTTGGCTTCATCGCGCGCCGCTTTAAGTTCCCGGTTGAGGCGGTTGAGGTCCTGGGTGTGGCGCAGAAGCGCTTCCTCCGCCTGTTTTCGTCTGGTGACGTCACGCATGACTCGTATCGATGCAGGCTTGCCCTTATGAGGGACGAGTGCCCGCGAGCTCTCTACAAATGCATCCTGCCCATCGAAACGGATGATCCTGATCTCTACAGGCGGCACACTCCCTTTTGCCAGTATCTCCCGGGTTCGTGTATCGGTCAACTACCCCCGGTTAAAACCGGGGGCTTGCAGCGGGGGCCCTTGTGGGGCACAGGGCTGCAATTTAATCGGTGCGAAGGTTGACGGTTCAAAAGACGTCCTTATTCGCACGGGCCGGTTGACGCGGCCCCTACCGATTATCCGTGGAACCACGGAATCACCGGCTACCTTTCGTAAATGGTTCAGAGCGCCGTTGACATCGGCGTTGATCAGGGTGCCCAGAGCACTCCGGTACAGTCCTCGCTTGATCCGCCGCTTCCTCCCATAGGGCGGTTTTCGGATCGGGTCGAGCGCGAGAGCGTCCACCTGCGAGGTGTATGCCTCGGAGTGCGAGTCATCGAACCGGATACCATACCCCTCGCACTTGCTCTTCAGCTTCTGCCGGAACTTGTGGAAGGG
>DASQ01000135.1 GCA_002503885.1 Methanoculleus marisnigri
CCCGATATAGCCTCTTGTCGCACCTTCCTTCATTGCTTCGGAATACCTATCCCACGTCAGCACCCTTTCAGGTCGAGGCAGTAGCACTCTATCCTGTCCATTACGGGCAGGCATTCGCTTCTTGGGATATCCTGTTCCGTCTACACCATCTGTTGGCCTCACGACCTCCATACCTCGAATGAGGGGTGTATACGGGTTTCCAAGTTCCATATCAGAGATAATTATGAGCGCTGTAGGAGCCATCTATGAGCCGGGAATCGTTTGTCTGTCTGTCATCCTGTGTCAAATTCAGTGACGACCTGATTCCGTACCTTTTGGTTCAGGCGTGGTTTCCACCCTGGTTTCGCCTGTTGGCAATTACGACCCTTTGATGATGATTCAACATATGTTTCTCCTTGGCGTTCTTTTCCTTGCAGATTGAACGGATCAGGGTTCCATTCTTTTCCACGTTGTCCCTTGGGCTTCACACCCTCCCGTTACCAGGAGCGCATGCCAAGGTAGGAACATCCCAGACAGATAGGACGGCGGATTAAACCGCAATCCCCGATATAGCTTCTTGTCGCACTTTGACAGTTACCATTGATTCGTGGATGAGGAAGACAAAAAAGTACATTCACTCCAATTTTGATGCCGTTAACACGATGATTTTACGGCATAATTGGGCCATGTCGGGATCGGGGAGGGGGTAAAAAGACCAACTGGCAAAGTCTCTCTCCCAACGAAATTTCGAATGCTTGCGATCACGATAGCGGAGGATCTCAGTGGGTGAGGGAACCCGAACTGGCAAACTTAGGTTATACAATAATTGAACCGGGCGGTTCAACGATCTCAGAGCAGCACCGTGAGGACGAGGCAGGCCGCGACCGGGATGATGAGGTTGTCGTCCACGGGGCTCACCAGTTCGGCGAGTGCCGTGACCGCGGCCGTCACGAGGGCGGTCGCCGGCGGGACGAGGAGACAGAGGGCAGCCGCCGTCACCACCACCCCGGCGAACGTGCCTTCGAAGGATTTGTGGTTGTAGATCCGGTTCCTGCCAAAGCGGACGCCGACGAGGGTGGTGATGCTGTCGAGGAGCGAGAGCACCACGAGCCCGATGAAGGCGACCTCTCTTGGGAAGAAGACGAGGCAGAAGAGGGCTCCGAGTGCGAAGAAGAGAGTCCCCCGGCCCGGGGCAGCGTCCCGCCGCTCAAGGCTCGCGATGACCGCCGAGATGAGCGGGATGGTATAGCCCCGGGAGATAGCGTCGGAGAGTATGAAGCCCACAAAGAGAGCGAGCACGAGGGCGGGGAGGGTAACGTCGCGGTCGAAGAGGAGGATAAAACCCGCAATCCCGAGGCCGAAGACGAGGTGGACGACCTGCCGGAGCGACTCGTTCATTACTCCAGAGGTTGGCGCGGAACCGGTTAAATCCTCTGCAAGAGGATCCGGGGAAGACTGAATGCAGATCATGCCGGTTAAGCAGCCGGGAGCACCTCGACGGCGGGATATCCCGTGAGGCCGCGTGTGGGCGGTTCGGGGGTCTCCGGTTCATCGAGGAGTTCCAGGCCTACCCGGTGGCCCTGAGCGAGGGGTACCGTCTCCTCACAGAGCCGGTGCTGCCCGGCGACCTTACCGTGAGCGGCAGTTCCGGATGAACGCCCGGGCCTCGTCGTCGGTGATCGCGTAGGTCGCCTGGGCCTCGAGCGCCACCACCCGGAGGACCACCGCGACGTCGTCGAGGCGGCGCTTGTGGTCGCCGCGGACATGCTTTCTCACCTCGCGCAGGGATTCGAGCGCGGTCCCGACATTCGCGATCGTGCATAAAGCGCTCTCCCGGGTGCCGCTCTCGACGGCGGGGAGGATGCGGGGTGCCCTGGTGACGGGGGAAGGGGTCATGCTACCTATCCTTGCACTGCATAAATTTGAACCTGCTGGAACCCGCGCAGAGAACGTATTTATCCGGAAACCCCAAACCTGAACTGAGTATCTCCCCATCCAGAGATCGACCCATGACCGCGGACCATACTACCAGTACACCCGGACCGGAGAACTGGAAGACCCTTCTCGCAAATCCCTACCTCACCGGCTCCATAAAATTCATCCTCCCGCTCGCCATCATCCCGGCCATCTTCGCGGCGCTCTACCTGACCGAGCCCTACCAGCAGTTCCTCATCATCTCCGGTCTGCTCGCCGCCTACTTCGTCCCCCCGGCCGGGAAGGAGTCGATCATCCCCATCGCCATCCTGATGGGCTACCCCTGGTGGCTCATCACGCTCGCGCTCTTCCTCCTTGACGTGGCCGTCTCCCTCTTCGTCGTCTGGAACTTCGACCTGGCGCTGAAGATCCCGCTCGTCGGGCGGGTGCTCGAGAGCGGGATGACGATGGGCCGGAACTACACCGAGACTCTGCCCTGGCTCCGGCGTTTCTCGACAATCGGGCTCATCCTCTTCATCTTCTTCCCGCTTCAGGGTACCGGGGCGATGAACGGGGCGATCCTCGGCCGGCTGCTCGGGCTGGAGAAGTTTCGGGTCTTCTGGTGCGTCTGCATCGGGTCGATCGTCTCCAGCCTCATCATCGCCCTCGGCGCCGACGTCCTCCTTGACGTCTACCGGCAGGACCCGACCCTCGGCATCGGTCTCCTGGTTGGGATCGTCGTCGCCATCCTGGCCGGGCTGGTGGGATGGCGGATGTACAGCGGCCGGCTCCGGAGCCGGACACCCCGGTGACCGACCCCGAAGCGGCGGCGCTCCTTATCCGCCTGCAGTCCGATATCACCAGAGCGGTTGAGGCCATGGACAATCGTCTGGCGTACGCCGCGTTCGACCTCGGGAAGACGGGCCTTAACGACACCGCCGCCCACGGGATCCTTGCGAACCTGAGTGTCGTCGATCCGTCGATCGCCGACTGCGTGGCCGTCGATGGGGGAGGCACGATTGTCGCCGCCGGACCGGCGGCGTACCACGGCACCTCCTGCCAGGTGATGATCATCCAGACGGACGGGCGGGTGCTCTACGACACCGACCCGACCCAGGTTGGGAGGCTGACATTCGAGGACCCGCTCTACGCGGACTACCCGGACCTGCTCGACGTGGCCCGCCGGGTCGCCGATGAGCGCTACGGCACCGCGACCTACGGGTTTGCAGCCGATGGCGAAGAGGCGGTGCAGAAGAAGACCGCCTGGACGACGACCGGACTCCACGGGACAGAGTGGCGGGTGGCGGTGATCGACGAGGTTTGAGTGCTCTCCCCTCCACCGGTTCACGGAATATAACAACTTCCAAAACGCTGTCGGGCGGCAGGCCGGACTTGCGTTGCGGGAGGCATGGCAGTCAGCGACGATGGCAGGGTCTACGTCACGCAGCCGGAGGAGGACTGGTCCTCCCCCCTCCCGGAACCCCTCACGCACCCGTTCTTTCTTCTCCGTGCTCCCCGGCTATGGGAAGAAGGAAGGAGAACGCCGCCTCTTCCCCGGGGTGGTCCGGCACCCGGCAGGTATGAAGTGCGTCTTGCACTCCAGGCTCGCACGAACCCGGAAACACAAAGGAAGGCCATCCGGGAGAGGAGTACAACCACAACGAGTATCTTATGCTCGTACAGCCAACGTGATTTACGTTGCAGCCCGCAGGTTTCGCAACCGCATTATGCCGCCGCAGGGGAGAAACAGATGAGGTTTGAGGAGGTCAACGGCAATATCTTCTATAACGGCGATTGCATCGCGGGGGCAAGAGTGTATATCCCCGATGGCTCGATCGACCTGATCGTCACCGATCCCCCATATGGGATCAACGGCGACCGGTTGCACCAGCACTACAACCGGGACGAGACGTTCGTCGTCGAGGGTTACGTCGAGGTCCCCGCAGCCGGGTACGGTGAGTTCAGCCGGAGGTGGATCCGGGAGGCCGAACGGATCCTCCGGCCCGGCGGGTCGATCTACATCGTCTCAGGGTATACGAACCTCTACCACATCCTCGCTGCCCTCCGGGAGACCGGACTTCGCGAGGTCAACCACATCATCTGGAAGTACAACTTCGGGATCTACACCAGCCGGAAGTACGTCTCCTCCCACTACCACATCCTCTTCTACGAAAAGCCTGGCGGTGAGAGGACATTCAACCTGGAGTCACGCTACGGGGCCGGGGAGAAAGCCCCGGACAACGGGTCGCTGAATTACCGGGACCGTGAAGATGTCTGGATCATCAACCGCGAGTACAAGCCGGGTAAGGTGAAGAACAAGAACGAACTGCCGACGGAACTGCTCGTAAAGATGATCCAGTACAGCAGCAACGAAGGCGACCTGGTGTGCGATATGTTCCTTGGGGGGTTCTCGACCGCGCGGGTCGCGATCGGCCTCAACCGCCGGGCGACCGGGTTTGAGATCTCAGGGCAGGTCTTCGACCTGAAGGCGGCGGAGATGCGGGATGTCGCGCAGGGATGGTTACTGCCGTCGCTGAGGGTCCCGCAGAGCGCGGGACCGGAGAACCGGGGCAAGCCCTGGACGGACGGCGATCAAAAAACCCTGATCTCCCGGTACACCGGGCTTATCGAGTCCGGCGAGACGAAGAAGAATGCCGTCGCGATAGTGGGAAGAGAACTTGGCCGGGGCCGGTGGTCTATCGAGAAGATGCTCAAGATTCAGGGCGTTCGGGCGGGCCGAAGGGAGAGGAGAGCGGCGACCGCAAAAAGACCGTGAACCTGCACATGCGGAGATCTGCCAAAAAGACTTCCGACGCAAGCACACCGACTGGTCCCGGATGTGGGAGTGCGGGGAGACTGGATAACATGCCGGCACCCGACCAGGCAGGTTCGGGCCGGTGAGGGGGCATCGTGAACTACCCCCAGCTTGCGCAGGGGGCTTCCTGCTTCATATACGACGGGCAAGGAGGCCCCCTGCGCAAGCGGGGGGAGGAATTGCCCGCATCAAGCCCCGTACACGTTCGCCCCGCGGGAGTTATCTTATAGACAGATGAGCACCAAAG
>DASQ01000018.1 GCA_002503885.1 Methanoculleus marisnigri
GCGCGGTCCGCCGGAGAGAGCGGGAGCTCTCGGAAAAATCTCTGTAAAATGCCCGAGAATGTGCTTTGTCCCCGAGAAAGTAACGAGAACTGCTGCCACCGACCAATGTCGGCGGGGATCGAGGCTGGAGGTTGGTGGGTGAGCTCAGAGACAACGTGTTACTTCAACGAACAGCAGTCATAAGTGCGGCGGGGGGAAGCCGGTTTTCGAAATTAACCTGACGCCGATGAATGGGTACCACTGGGTTCTAGTGAAAGGCGTTTCGTATGAGGACTACTATGGGAGTGTGTACACAGTTTACGAATTTTGGATTCACGATCCTCTATTCGGCGAAAATCAGTACTATTCTGTAGATGATTGGGCAGACATCTTTACTCCGGTTGATGTTCAAGGAAGTTACTGGGACGGATACTGGACTCATGTGCGGGGCTACTGGGGCACTGACGCTGCCGGGATTGCATATCCTGACATTGTTTCAGATTCTGGTGAAACAACAACCAGGAATACCTACACTACCCGCTCCCCGGTCTGGAGCGACACCCTGGTCCGTCCAACACCGACCGCGAGTGTCGACCGGGAGACCTACTACGACCAGATGACGATGTACTACGAGGCCGTGGCTAAGAACGTCACCCTGATGGCCGACGAGGAGGATGACATCCCTTTGACCGAGGATACCGATCTCGCCGACCTCGGCGTGCGTGTCCGGCAGATGATGATAGAGCAGTTCGGGCACAAGGAGGAATTCGAGGGCACGGTCCCAGGTGAGCCGGTCTTCGTACACTCGCTGGACGATAAATGGCATGACTACTACCTGTTCCCCTTCGAGCGGGACGGCTACATATCAGCCATCGTGCAGGTATCTATCAAGGGCGATCTCGCGGATCCCGGTGCGGGGTATGCACCCAGCAAGAGGATACAGTCCGTCATCCGCCCGACGCTGGAGGAGGCGCGGATGATCCTCGCAGAAGGGGGCTACGACAACACCATGCCTGCACAGCCGGTCTGGAAGCCCTGCGAGCAAACAACATCACCACTGCTTCCGGTCTGGGAGTTCACAGCAAACGACGGAGATACAGTCTATGTCGGCTATGCTCCATGGATGGATCAGGTCGAGATCTATGAAGAACTTACGATGAAGAAGATTGCGGGATGATACAGTGTCCTGTTTCCCCGGCGACTTCTTCCCATCTTTTTTTGGCTGAAATTTAATTCGTGGAGATGCTACCCATGAGAATCAGACAACGCCTCACCTCCTTCGGGACCGCGCAGTGGGGATATCCGTAAAGGTCTGCAAACCGGAGTGATCCTGGTGGTGGCGGGTTCCCGATCCAGCGAGAAGTGAAGACCGCGTTCATATATGTTCCGGACCTGTTCGACCGGGATCGAACGGTTTCGTCGGTATTATCGTCTTCCTGTAGAGAGAATCCATGTGGATGCCTGGGGGATACCCGATCTGCGGGTTTCCGGCCATTCCCCAGATGCCATCCACGGGAGAGAACGATGAAAGGAACGATATTGATATTCTCCGGAGTAAGCATTCTGGTTCTGGCGCTCATTGTTGCAGGACTGGCCGCCGCCGGCACCGCACCCCAGAACACGACTCCGGTCTCCGGCGGACCCGTAGCCGGGGATACCGGCACCGCCCGTTCCGATACGCCGGACGGCGTCGATAATGTGGCGGCCGGGAACAACCGGTTCGCGTTCGACCTCTACCGGCGCCTCGCGGCCGAGCCGGCGCATGCGGGAGACAACCTCTTCTTCTCGCCCTACAGCATCTCGTCGGCCCTCGCGATCACCTGCGAGGGCGCCCGCGGCACGACCGCCGACGAGATCGGAGCGGTGCTGTATCTCCCGGAGAACGACAGCCTCCGGCGGGAGGGGTTTGCCGCAATCGATGCCGGCCTGAACCGCGGGAGCGGCAACTACACCCTCCACACCGCAAACGCCCTCTGGGCGGAGGAGACCTATTCGTTCCTCCCGGACTACATCGACGTGGCTGCTCACGGATATGGGGCAAACGTCACGAACCTCGACTTCATCAATGACCCCGAGGGGTCGCGGGAGACGATCAACCGGTGGGTGGAAGAGCAGACGGAGGATAAAATCCGCGACCTCCTGCCGCCGGGTTCAATCGACCCCCTGACCCGGCTCGTGATCACGAACGCTATCTACTTCAAGGGCACCTGGGCCGAACTGTTTGACCCGAACAAGACGACGGAGGAGGAGTTCCGGGTTGCACCGAACCAGACGGTGACTGTCCCGATGATGCACGGGAATGCCGTCTATCCGTACGCAGAGACTGAGACCCTCCGGGTGCTCGAGATGCCGTATGCGCACGGAAACGAGACCGAACTTACGATGCTCGTCTTCCTCCCGAAGGAAGACAACCTGACGGTTGCGGAGGAGGCCCTGGACGCCGGGCGACTCGCGGATCTTCAGAAGTCCCTGGTCTCGCAGAGGGTCAGGGTCTTCTTCCCGAAGTTCACGCTGGAGACGGGGTATCCTCTTCCGGGAGTGCTTGCGGCGATGGGGATGCCGACGGCGTTTGCCGACGATGCCGACCTCTCCGGGATGGACGGCACGAGAGACCTCTTCGTCACCGGGGTCTTCCACAAGGCGTTCGTCGACGTGAACGAGGAGGGTACCGAGGCTGCGGCCGCGACCGGCGTTGTGGTGGGGGGAGGTGCCACACCCGTCTTCCGTGCGGATCACCCGTTCGTCTTCCTCATCGTTGAGAAGGACTCCGGCGCGATCCTCTTCATAGGGAGGGTTGTCAACCCCAAAGGCACGTGAAGGGGGCTGTTCCCCTCCGTCGTCAACGGATACCGGAGGAGGGAGGGGCGTTCTACCCGGCGTCTTCTGTGCCGCCGAGCAAAGAGAGGAGCGCCACGACCTCCGCCCTGAGTGCGGGGATATCGTGGTCCACGACCGCCCAGACCTCCTCAGGGTCCACGCGGAAGTATGCGTGAACCAGGATATTTCGAAGACCGATTACAGATCCGGGGTTCAAGGGGTGCAAGAAAGCCCCCGGCTTTAGCCGTGGGGATGAATTGCACCCCTTGGTCCGTTCACTTTCACCCCGCCCGGGATAGATTATAGCCGGATGAGCACTCACGGATCTCTGGAGTCTGGAATGCGGCACGTCACCCGGTACCGAGCATACCCCTCTCACACCGTTGAGCAGCGACTGTTCACCGGCTTTGCGAGGTGCGCCTTTGTCCGGAACTGGTGTCTTGAGAACAGGGTGTACCGGGACTCCTGTCTCCCGAAACTGAAAGCCGATTACCCCGAGTTGAAGGAAGTCCACAGCAAGGTGCTGCAGAATGTGGTTCAGCAGATCGTCCACAACCTCCGCGCTCTCAGAAAACTGAAGGAAAAAGGGAGGAAGGTCGGCAAACTCCGGAAGAAGTGGGTTCACTCGATGATCTACGAGCAGACGGGGTTCAAACTCACCGGCAACCGGCTCTGGCTGAGCAAGATCGGGGAGATGCGGATCGAGCTCAGCCGGCCGGTACCGGGGAGGGTCAAGCAGATCGTGGTCAAGCACACCCCGGCCCACAAATGGTTCGTGGCGGTCATCTCCGAGACGCCCGATACCCCGGTACCGACGACCGGCACCCGGGCGGTCGGGATCGACCTGAACCTGGAGAACTTCTCCACCGACACCGACGGCAGGGTCTTCCCGCACCCCCACAACGTCAGGACGGCCGCAAAAAGGCTCCGCCGGGCCCAGAGAAAACTCTCCCGGGCCGCGGACGGGAGCCGGAACCGCCGGAAGCAGCGGGTCCGGGTAGCCCGGATCCACGAGCAGGCCGAGAACCGGAGGAACGACTTCCTGCACAAGTGGAGCCGGTATTATGTTGATCGCTATGATCTTATCGCTCTGGAACACCTGAACATCAAACCGATGGTCGAATCGCTGGATGCAAAACTCCGCGGCAGATCCAAGTCTATTCTCGATGCTGCGTGGTACAAGGCAAGAGAGTTCATACGCTACAAAGCTGCGAATGCTGGTAAGTATGCCCACCTGATCGATCCGGCCTACACGACGCAGGACTGTTTCCTTTGCGGGCACCGGGAGAAGAAAGATCTCTGGCAGCGAACCCATGCCTGCCCGGTCTGCGGCTACACGGTACCCCGGGATCTAAACGCCGCACAAAATATCCTGAAACGAGCATCCGTAGGGTGGGGCACACCCGAATCTACGCTTGTGGAGATCGGGACCGCTACACCGCCAAGCCCGGCGGTGCAAGTCCCGGTCAACGAAACAAGAATCTCCCGGCTTTAGCCGGGGAGAGTGTCAACTGTTTCCAGGGAACCCCGGGAGAAGTGCTTCGCATGTCCCAGGGGAGACGTGAGGCTGCTTCCCCGATGATCTGGAGGTGATGCACCATCCAGACCTGCACCAGTTCATCTTGCAAAAAAGCATCTCTGCCCCGGACCGTATACCGCTCAATCTCCTCGATCGCTTCCAGGATATCGAGGAGCCGGTCGATCCCGTCCCTCATAACGGTACTGCCTCTTTGAGGATCCGCTTTTTGTACCGCTCCTTGAGCGCCGTTTCCGTCACCACGTCCACCCGGCACCCAAGGGCCTCCTCCAGGTCCTGGATGAGCGCGATATGGTCGAGGAGGCTCCTGCCCTGCTCCAGTTCCACCAGAAGGTCGAGATCGCTCTCCGGGCCCGCCTCGTCCCGGGCGACCGACCCGAAGACCCGCAGATTCCTGGCACCGTGCCGCCTGGCTATTGCGAGAATCCTGGACCGCTTCTCCCGGATCAGATCCTGTGTGACGGGCATTGCTGTTCAATATCTCCTATCGGGAGCTGGAGATATAAATTTGCCCCCGATGACCGCATCGTCAAAAAAACCTCCGGCAGGGCAAGCCCTCACTATGGGAACGGCCGTCCTGCCCTCCCCGATAGCGTCGGGCAGACACCCTCTCAACCGACCGGCATGCCCCTGCAGGAGACCGGAGCACGGGCGGGGTGCGGGAAAGGCCGCTGACAAGAGTCGCAAAGATGCTGTGTTCGAGAATACACCATTCTCCTCACGAGGACCGGAGCCGGGAGAGGATCCGGAGCTTCTTTGCAAGCGCCGCCTCCGCCGCCCGTGCGACCCCGATCTTCATCTCTTCAAAATCCCTTTTGTCCTCGTCCACGACCTTCTTGACCGGGGTGTAGGCCGACTCCCGGAACCGGGGCGTGAAGTCCCGGATCTCGCCGCCGACCGAGAGGACCGATTCGGGCACTCCTTCCTCGACGTAGCCGACCTCTTTCATCGCGACGCCTGCAGACTCCACGACCCGCCGGATCTCGGGCGCGACCTCCGGCGGGGCGACGACCAGGAGGGCGTCGAGCGATACGCCGAGGTAGTCGATCTGGAGCGCGTCGAGCATCTTGAGGACGTTGGGCTGCACGAGCGTGCGGAGTTCGTCCTCGACGACGACGATCCGGCAGCCGGCGGTCTCGGCCATCTCGTAGGCGTCGCCCCGGAGCCCGCCGTTCGTGACGTCGGTCATGGCGTGGATGGCGGGGAGGACGTCGCTTGCAAGGAGCGCCTCGCAGGCCTTGAGGAAGTGGAGGTTGATCGTCTCCTCGACGACGTCGGGGAACCCGGAGTAGATCGCGGCGGTGGCGATGGTCCCGCCGCCGGCTCCTTCGGTCATGAGGAGGACGTCGCCGGGGGCGATCTGTTTCCTGGCGGTGAGGTGGCTGGCGACGCCAACGGCGCCGACGCAGCCGGTCATCCGGGAGCCGAGCACCATGTCCCCGCCGATGCGGAGGGTGGAGCCGGTGACGAGGGGAACACCCATGGCCTCGCCGACGGCCGAGACTCCAGCGGTGTAGTCGAAGATCTTCGCGACGTCGCCGTCGTCGGCGACGTGGATATCGGAGAGGAGGGCGACGGGTTTTGCGCCCATCACGTAGACGTCGCGGAGCGTCGCCCGGGTGACGTGGAACCCGGCAAGGAAGGGGAAGTCGGAGAGGCGGGAGTGCATCCCGTCGACGGTGGTGATGATGTAGTCACCTTGGGCACGGACGGCGCCGGCATCGTCCATCTCGTCGACGCCGACCGCAGCATCCGTCCTGCCGATGATCCGGGCGAGCTGCCGGTGGGCGAAGAAGTCCCCGGACCCCCGCGACCCGACGCCGAACTCACCCATCGTCGAGCCGGAGGACTCGAAGGCGAAGAGGTCGCCGGCAAGCCCGGTCGAGTTCTTCGCTTCGGTAAGGACCGCCCGGGCGAATGCCTCGGCGTAGGCAGGGGTCACGCGGCGGTGTTTTATGGAGAGCACATCCCGGGCAAGGATGCGCACGATTTCATCGTCAGGAGCGCCGGCAGCGAGGTACCGGCGGCTGATCTCTTCTACATCCATTGTAAGAGTGGTCGGTGCAGGACCAGATAAAAGGAGTGGCGGGGGGCAGGCAAAGATTCAAGCGGGTCTGCGCCGACAAGTCAACTACCCCCGGTTAAAACCGGGGGCTTGCAGCTAGAATCATCGGAGATGCTTCTGCTACCATAGGCTGGTTGGCGGCAGCCCTGAAGGCAATGTTTTTCGCAGCATTTGTGTCAGCAGGTTCGGTGTGGCCGCACGCCCTACACCAAAAGAGGTTTCTGGTTTTCCGGTTTTTCCGGTCAACATATCCACAGACCGAGCATCCCTGGCTCGTGTATGCCGGATCAACTAAGACCACCGGCACTCCTGCTCGTGCGGC
>DASQ01000147.1 GCA_002503885.1 Methanoculleus marisnigri
CCCTTCCACAAGTTCCGGCAGAAGCTGAAGAGCAAGTGCGAGGGGTATGGTATCCGGTTCGATGACTCGCACTCCGAGGCATACACCTCGCAGGTGGACGCTCTCGCGCTCGACCCGATCCGAAAACCGCCCTATGGGAGGAAGCGGCGGATCAAGCGAGGACTGTACCGGAGTGCTCTGGGCACCCTGATCAACGCCGATGTCAACGGCGCTCTGAACCATTTACGAAAGGTAGCCGGTGATTCCGTGGTTCCACGGATAATCGGTAGGGGCCGCGTCAACCGGCCCGTGCGAATAAGGACGTCTTTTGAACCGTCAACCTTCGCACCGATTAAATTGCAGCCCTGTGCCCCACAAGGGCCCCCGCTGCAAGCCCCCGGTTTTAACCGGGGGTAGTTGACCTTCTTGTTGACCTCCCGCATCACCTCGGTCGGACAGGGCGACCCGGCCATGATCCCGGTGCGGAGCGAGTCAAGCCGGTATTTCGCGAAGTCCGGGTGGGAGAGTTCGGCGATGAACATCGTCGGTACGCCGTGGAGCGCCGTGCACTTCTCGTCCTGGACGGCTTTGAGGACCGCTTCGGGGCTGAAGACCGGTGCCGGCAGGACCATCGCGGTGCCGTGCGTGACGGCGGCCATGTTCGAGATGACCATGCCGAAACAGTGGTAGAACGGCACCGGGATGCAGAGCCGGTCCTCGTGAGTGAACTTCATCCCTTCGCCGATGATGTAGCCGTTGTTCAAGATATTGTGGTGGGTCAGGACGACGCCTTTCGGGAACCCCGTGGTCCCGCTGGTGTACTGGATGTTGACCGCGTCGTCGAAGCTGAGCGACTCCTCCCGCTCCCGGAGCTCTTCGGGACGAACGAGTTCGGCCTTCGAAAGGAGGTCGTCCCAGGTGTACATGCCGTTGTAGGGGATGTCGCCGAGGAAGACGACGGTTTTTAAGAACGGGAACCTGTCGCTGTTGATCCGGCCCGGCTTCGCCTCGAACGCCTCGGGGCAGGACTCGTAGAACATGCCGACGTAGTCGGAGGTCTTGAACCGCCCCTGGATGAGGAGCGTCTGCACCTCGGACTGCTTCATGGCGTACTCGAACTCGTAGGTCCGGTATGCCGGGTTGATGTTCACCATGATGGCGCCGATCTTTGCGGTGGCGAACTGGACCAGCACCCATTCCGCGTAATTCAGCGCCCATATGGCGACCCGGTCCCCGCGCTCCACGTCGAGCGCCATGAGGGCACGCGCCAGGGTGTCGACGCGCTCAAGAAACTCCGCGTAGGTCCACCGGATACCCTGGTGGACGGAAACAAGTGCTTCGCTATCCGGGTGCGCCGCTGCTATTCGGTTCAGCATTTCACCGATGGTGATGCCAAGCAGGGGTTTTTGCGAGTTCCCACACGCGTAACTGCCCTCAACCATTCTATATAAATGGGTGCCGGTACGGTTATATGATTACTGGTTTTTTCCCAGCGTAACCCTTATACTGCATGGCCGTCAAAGATATAGAGGGCAAGGGGTCGTGGCCTAGTCCGGAATGGCGACGGGCTCCAGCGGTCTTTGCACGTGATGAACAATGGGTCTCCTGATAGAGAGATGATGACCCGTTGGAGCACTGATGCATGTCGGAGAGACCCGTCGATCGTGAGTTCAAATCTCACCGACCCCACATTCTCGTTTAACCGGCTCTTTTGCTGATATCTTTCGCAGACTGCAGGGTATCTGGGGTCATTTCGTCTTGCGGCCGCCGCCGCCCGGAGGATGAGTTCAGGGAGCGGCGCCTGGAGGATGAAGAGGTCCGACATTGAGCAAGAGATATACCCGGGCCGAAAATATCTTTCGTCATCCGCAAAAGGCCCTGCGCGACAGGCGTTCCGGTTCGGGACGGCGCAAGCGCCGGCGGCCCCGAGGGGAGATGTGCACGACCGTGCCCGGCCGGAGCAGAATTGCCCCTATTTTCCCGCTCTCCTTGAAAAAGTCCACTTCCCGGGCGGTGTTACGGGTCAACCCGGGAGACCTTTAATAGATGTCTCACCAATATTTGTGCACTATCTGAGGGCATTTGTATGTATCTCATCGGTGAAGCATTGGTTGGAGACGGCGCAGAACTTGCGCATATCGATCTGTTAATAGGAGACAAAGAGGGAGCGGTAGGACAGGCGTTTGCGAACTCCCTGTCGCAGCTCTCGAAGGGACACACGCCGCTCCTCGCGGTTATCAGGCCGAACCTGCCGACGAAGCCCTCGACGCTTGTCATCCCGAAGGTCACCTTAAAGAAGGAGTACCAGGTGAACCAGATGTTCGGGCCCGTCCAGGCAGCGGTCGCAAAGGCCGTCGCCGACTCGGTCGAGGAGGGCGTCTTTGAGGGAATGGACATCGAGGATATCGTCATCATGGCGAGCGTCTTCGTCGCCCCCACCGCAGAGGACTACAACAAGATCTACCGGTTCAACTACGGCGCGATGAAACTCGCACTCCGCCGGGCTCTCGACCGGTTCCCCGACGTCGACACGCTCATGCGCGAGAAAGACCGGGCGGCTCATGCGGTCATGGGATTCAAGGTGCAGCGCCTCTGGAACCCGCCGTACCTGCAGGTCGCCATGGACCTCGTCGACAAGAACCATATGCGTAAGGTCCTTGAGTCGCTGCCCGCAAACGACCACCTGATCATCGAGGCGGGCACGCCCCTGATCAAGAAGTTTGGCCTCTCGATCATCGCCGAGATCCGCGAACTCCGCCCGAACGCGTTCATCGTCGCCGACTTAAAGACGCTCGACACCGGGAACCTCGAAGCCCGGATGACCGCCGACGCCGGCGCCGATGCCGTCGTGATCTCCGGTCTCGCGCCCCTCTCGACCATCGAGAAGGCGATCGAGGACACCCGGAAGACCGGCATCTACACGGTTGTGGACATGCTCAACGTCGAAGACCCGCGGGCCGTCATCGAGCAGCTCAAGGTGAAGCCGGACGTCGTTGAACTCCACCGGGGCATCGATGTCGAGGAGACCGCGTACGCCTGGGGAGACATCGCGGCGATCAAGAAGGCCGGCGGTAAAAGGCTGCTGGTCGCGACGGCAGGCGGCGTCAGGCAGCACGTCGTGAAGGACGCGCTCAAGGCAGGCGCCGATATCCTGGTCGTCGGCCGGGCCATCACCGCGAGCAAGAACATCCAGCACGCGGCCGAGGAGTTCCTCGAGGAGCTCAACACCGAAGAGATCGACCAGTTCAGAATAATGACCGACTTCTGAAGTCGGCCGATATCTTTTTTTCTTCCCCGTGGACCCGTCCGGACCGCTGTCTATGCTGAATGTAACTGTTCAGTGTGATCTGTGAGCGGCGGATGGGATGAATGGTTCCCTCTTGAATGCCCCCACAAGAGAAGCCAGGACTGGGATGTCATGCTTCTTCACTGTTGAGATATATCCTCTCACCCTGCAGAAGTTGGCAGCGCCATCCTCACTTCTGAATGTACCGGATATTTTCTGCTGTAATTTCACCATCCTGATATCGCGCTCTGCCTGATTGTTGGAGAAGGGGATCGTGAAATCGTTCATGAACGACAAGATTTCATTCCGGTATTTCTGGCACCGATCGAGAAGATTCTTCGCTTTAGACTGCTTCTTTCTGCCTCTTTTTGCGATCGGTTCCGACAGAGGCATTGAGGGATTCTCTTCCCTACCTGCTTCGATAATTTGGGAGTATCGCTCCTCGAAGGCAGCTCTCTGTTGATGACTCAACGAGCTCGCGGTAAGCCGGGCGGTGTCTACCGCCTCCTTGATCTCATAGATGAGGTCATGCATGCGATCGCTCCATTTTTGACCATAGTTTTCCGATATACCCTTCAATTCACGGATTATATGAGCGTTGCAGATGGCATGACGGGCGATATATCGGAATGTATACGCCCACTCCTTTTTGACCAGAGTATATAAAGAAAGGCTCATTCGTTTTTGCCCACCCATGACCAAACTCCTCCTCATACGCATCGCGGTGAGGAGGAAGTCAAGAGGTGTATTCCATGACGAATGTCAAAAC
>DASQ01000016.1 GCA_002503885.1 Methanoculleus marisnigri
GGGGTACATTGGTTTTGTCTTTGTCCGGGATTTCTTTGGTTTCGGTACGCCGCGTTCATCACTTTCAACTCGGAGATATTGAAGATATCTGGTTTGTACTTTCCCATTTTCCCGATAACTCTCATATTTGTAGAGATACACTCGATTTCCTTTCTTGATGCGTTTGATATATACCATGTGAGTTGTATTACAACATACAACAAAATAAGCCTTTCCCCTCTCTAATTAATATTTTAAGACACAAGGGGGAGATAGTGGCGAGAAATCTCGCATGTAAGGTGTAAATTCTATCTATTCAGGATACAAACACCCGGTCTTGATAACGGTGAAGGGTGTGTGCCCGAAGAGGGGCACCAGAAAAGGGGCGTGGGGTTTTACGCCGGTGCCGGAGCGCTCTCGTAGGCCCGGGCGAGGTAGTGGGCGTGGAAGATGCCGAACGCCACCCCGAGGAAGAGGTTGATGATCCAGCCGAGGATCGGGATCGAGGCGATGAGGCCGAGCACGACCGCATACACGAGACCGATGAGGAGGAGGACGATGATCGCGACGATCCAGGAACCCCACCCGATCCGTCCGATATGCGAAAAGATCGCACCGAAGTTGAACGCCTGGCCGAGGCTGTCCGTGTGGGCGAACCGCACGACCGCGAAGAGAGAGATGAACGATATGATGATCCCGACGACGACCGCAATCAGGAGCCCGGAGATCGCGGCGGCAACGGCCGGGGCCCATACGTCGGGGTTGTCCACCCCATACGCCGCTATGGTGGAGATGACTGCAACCCCCCCGAAGTAGGCCAGGATCAGGATCACCGGGATCATGTAGATCAGGTTGATGATGTTCCACTTCCACCCGTCGACGAAGAGCCTGCCCCATTCGTTGACGTCGGGGGCGGGCTTCGTGCCGGAGAGCACCCGGACGATGTAGCCGTTAAAAAGCGGGACTAAAAAGAGCGTGAACGTCTGGATGAGCGAGAGGATGACCAGGAGCACCCACCGTCCCCATTCGCCCCAGAGAGCCTCCTTCGTGTAACCGACCGAGCCGGAGACAAGATTACCGTAGTCCATATCACTACCACCTTCGGCCGTGGAGAGGGGGCGGGGGATATAACAGTTTGGACGCGATCTCACAGGGCTGTCATAGAGGTAGCACCCGGAAAAGACCGTCGCGTTCTTGAGCCGGTTCGCCGTGTCGGCGGCCTTCCGGCTCAAAAATCGGGATCCGGCAGAACTCCCGGATTGTCACAACTCCTTTCTCAGGTAGACCATCTCGACGAGCTCTTCGCCGCAGTCGAAGATCGGGTGGTCGTAATTATCGACAAAGAAGTTCTCGACGCGATGAGATACGGCAAACCCGCAGCGCTCATAGAACCGGAGACTACGGGGACGAACTCCCGTGCCGACGACCATAACGCGGCACTTATCCCTGTAGTGCTCGAAGATTCATGGCAGACCCGGCTGGAATGCGGACTTACGAAAAAAGAGATCTCCGGCCGGCCTCTCAGTGCCGGAAGTGCCGCACGCCGGTAAAGACCATCGCGATGTTGAGCCGGTTCGCCGCCTCGATGACCTCCGCATCGCGGATGGAGCCGCCCGGCTGGACGAGCGCCGTCGCGCCCGCCGCCGCCGCGACCTCCAGGGTGTCGGGGAACGGCAGGAAGGCGTCCGAGGCGACCGCCGAGCCGGCAAGGGGCTTCCTGGCCTTCCTGACCGCGATCTCTGCGGACTCGACCCGGTTCATCTGCCCGGCACCGATACCGATGACCGCTTTCTCGTCGGCAAATATGATGGCGTTGCTCTTCGTGTGCTTGCAGACCTTCAGGGCAAGTTGCATCGCCCGCATCTCGTGGGCGTCGGGCTCCCGCTCGCTCACGACCCGCCAGTCCTCGCGGCAGGGCTCCGTGCGCTGGATCAGGACGCCGCCGTCGATGGTCCGGATCTCGTCCTGCACCACGGGCTTCGGCAGCCGGAGCACCCGCATGTTCTCCTTTGCCTTCATGATCTCAAGCGCTCCCGGGGTGTAGGACGGGGCGACCACGACTTCGACGAACGTCCCGACAAACTCCCGGGCGACGTCCTCCGTCACCTCGCGGTTCAGGGCGACGATCGAGCCGTAGGCCGAGACCGGGTCGACATCCCGGGCGGCGATGTAGGTCGGAAGGGGGGCGTCGCCCGTCGCCACGCCGCAGGGGTTGTTGTGCTTGACGATGACCACGGCGCAGTCGTCGAACTCCCGGAGCAGGCCGACCGCCGCGTGGACGTCGAGGTAGTTGTTGTAGGACATCGACTTCCCCTGGAGCGGCTGCTCTGCGGCGATGCCGGTATCGCCGTAAACGGCGGCCGCCTGGTGCGGGTTCTCACCGTACCGGAGCGATCTCCCGTTCCGGAACTGGACCGTGAGGACCTCGGGGAACGGCCGGTCGATGCCGGTGAGGTAGTTCGTGATCGCGGCATCGTAAGCCGCGGTCCGTGCAAACGCCTTTGCAGCGAGGTTCAGCCGCTCTTCGGGCGCAAAGCCGCCCCGCCGGACGGCTTCCGCCGCCGTCCCGTAGTCGGCGCTCTCCACCACGACCGCGACGTACTTATGGTTCTTCGCCGCCGCCCGCACCATCGCCGGGCCGCCGATATCGATGTACTCGATCATCTCCTCAAGGGAGAGCCCCGTCGCGCTCATCTCCTCGAAGGGGTAGAGGTTCACCACCACAAGGTCGATCGGCTCGATGCCGTGCTCCTGCATCACGGCGTCGTCGATGCCGCGGCGCCCGAGGATGCCCCCGTGGATCTTCGGGTGGAGCGTCTTTACCCGCCCGTGCATCATCTCGGGAAAACCGGTGTGCGTGGAGACGTCGGTGAACGGAATTCCCGCCTGCTTGAGCGCGGCCCCGGTGCCGCCCGAACTCAGGAGCCGGTAATCGTGCTCGACGAGCACCTTTGCAAGATCGACGATGCCTGCTTTATCCCAGACAGACAGCAGTGCCCACTTCATGGGTACACATGAGCGGGATAGAGGGATATATATTTGGCGCCGCCCGCGAAAGCGGGCGTGTTTGTCCACGGAAAGCAGGGAGGGATGCCCTGGAGAGCACCCCGACGGCCGGCGAGGAAGGCCGTCCCCCTCCTCCGGATCCGCATATCGACGGGGGAATACTGACGGATGGGCTCCCAATCGGCGATTTGGCCCGTTAAAGGAGCCGGATGTCTGCAGCAACAGTTAGTAATATATAGAACCACATTACAATAAATAATCGAACTACTACATTAACATCATTTGAAGCAGGTTAAGCGTATGAAGGAGGATACATCCGAACCAAACGAGAGCCAGCAGAATCTCGCAGAACCGGCGGATGCACCATCTCCCGCGCTTGAAGAGTTGCAGAAGGCATATGACGACTTAAACAACCGTCACCTGCGCCTTGCAGCGGACTTCGACAACTACCGCAGAAGGATGGCCCGGGAACTCGACGCGCGTACAACATTCGCCATCGAGGGGTTTGCGGTGGAGTTGCTCGAGGTCGTGGACAACTTCGAGCGGGCGGAGAAGGCCAACGGTGCAGCCCTCACGGAAGGGATGGAGCAGATCAGGAAACTCTTTGCGACCATCCTTGAGCGGCACGGCATCAGGCTCATGGAATGCCGGAACCTTCCTTTCGACCCGGAGCGGCACGAGGCGATCGCCTACGTCCCTTCGGACGCAGAGGAGGGCACCGTGATCGACGAGGTCGTTCGCGGATACTGTATGCAGGATAAAGTTATCAGATGCGCAAAAGTCGTAGTATCTAAAGGATTGGAGGAATAAACAGATGGTTTCGGAAAAAGTTCTTGGTATCGATCTTGGGACAACCAACTCGTGCATGGCAATCATAGAAGGCGGGCGGGCGACGGTCATCGCCAACGCCGAAGGCGGCAGGACCACCCCCTCCGTCGTAGCGTTCACCAAGGAGGGCGAGCGGCTGGTCGGCACCGTCGCAAAGCGGCAGGCGATCACCAACCCGAACCGCACCATCCAGTCGATCAAGCGGAAGATGGGCACGAGCGAGAAGATCACGATCGAGGGCAAGGGGTATACGCCGCAAGAGATCTCCGCGATGATCCTCCAGAAGATGAAACTGGACGCCGAGGAGTACCTGGGCGAGAAGATCGCGAAAGCCGTCATCACGGTGCCCGCCTATTTCAACGATGCCCAGCGCCAGGCGACGAAGGACGCAGGGGCCATCGCCGGCCTCGAAGTGCTCCGGATCATCAACGAACCGACTGCAAGCGCCCTCGCCTACGGCATCGACAGGGAAGGCGAGTCCACGGTGCTCGTCTACGACCTCGGCGGCGGCACGTTCGATGTCTCGATCCTCCAGCTCGGCGACGGCGTCTTCGAGGTTAAGTCGACCGCGGGCAACAACCGCCTCGGCGGCGACGACTTCGACAAACTGGTCGTCGACTATCTGGTCGATGAGTTCAAGAAGAAGGAGGGCGGCGACCTCCGGAAGGACCCGGTCGCCATGCAGCGGCTGCGCGATGCGGCCGAGAACGCGAAAGTTGAGCTCTCCACCGTCCAGAAGACCAACATCAACCTCCCCTACATCACCACGACGGAGAGCGGTCCCAAGTTCCTGGACTTCGACCTTACCCGTGCGAAGTTCGAGCAGCTGATCGGCGACCTCGTCGACTCGACCCTCGGGCCGGTGAAGCAGGCGCTCGCCGACGCCAAACTGGGCCCTGACGGTATCGACCACGTCCTCCTCGTCGGCGGGTCGACCCGTATCCCGCTCGTGCAGGAGACCGTGAAGAAGATCCTCAAGAAGGAGCCCGACAAGGGGATCAACCCCGACGAGTGTGTCGCCATCGGCGCCGCCATCCAGGCCGGCGTGCTGACGGGCGAGACCAAGGATGTCCTGCTCCTCGACGTGACGCCGCTCTCGCTCGGCATCGAGACGCTCGGCGGCATCGCGACGAAACTGATCGACCGCAACACCACCATCCCCACGAGGAAGAGCCAGGTCTTCTCGACCGCCGCCGACGGCCAGACCTCGGTCGAGATCCACGTGATGCAGGGCGAGCGGACGCTTGCAAAGGACAACTTCACCCTGGGCCGGTTCCAGCTCACCGGGATCCCGCCCGCACCCCGGGGGATCCCGCAGATCGAGGTCACGTTCGATATCGACGCAAACGGCATCGTCCATGTCTCGGCAAAGGACCTCGGCACCGGGAACGAGCAGTCGATCACCATCAAGCCGCAGGACTCCCGACCCTCGGAGGCCGAGATCGAGCGGATGATGAGCGACGCAAAGAAGTTCGCGGAAGAGGACCAGAAGAAGCGCGAGGAGATCGATCTCCGAAACACCGCCGATACCGCGATCTTCACCGCCGAGCGGGCCTTGAAGGACGCGAAAGAGTCGATCGATGCCGCGGACCGCGAGAAGATCGAGAGCGCGATCGCCGACCTCAAGAAGGTGCTCGAAGGCGACGACCTCGATGCCATCAAGCAGAAGATGGAAACCCTGACCGAAGCGGTATATGCGGTCACGACAAAGATGTATCAGCAGGCGCAGGCCGCCCAGCAGCAGAAGACAGAGGGAGCTGCCAAGAAGGATGATACTGTCGTTGATGCCGATTACGAAGTCAAAGAGTGAGGTCGATGGGTCCGGACAGCTACTATGATACCCTCGGCGTCTCGCGTGACGCCGACGATAAGGAGATCAGGAGAGCCTACCGGGACCTGGCACGAAAATACCACCCTGATGTCTGCAAGGAGCCGGGGGCCGAGGAGAGGTTCAAGAAGATCAACGAGGCCTACAGCGTCCTCTCCGACGCCCAGAAGCGAGCCCAGTACGACCAGCTGGGGCATGACGCCTACAGCAATGCGTCCCGTGGTTCGTACTCCGGCGCGGGAGGACCCACCGGTGGGTTCAACGCGGATTTCTCCGGCTTTGGAGATATCTTCGAGACTTTCTTCGGTGGCGGCGGGGGCAGGCAGAGTTCCGGCCCGCGCCCCGGGGCCGATCTCCTGATGAAGATACGGGTGACGCTTGAGGAAGCGGCGTTCGGGACCGAGAAAGAGGTCAGCCTCGACCATGTCGAGCCCTGCCCTGCATGCGACGGGTCGGGGAGCGAGACAAAGAAGTCCACCACCTGCCCGACCTGCGGCGGCAGCGGCCAGATGCGGCAGATGAGCCAGTCTATCTTCGGGAATTTCGTCAGGATGACCCCCTGCACCGCCTGCGGCGGCCGGGGGAAGATCCCCGAGTCCCGGTGCAAGGTCTGCGGCGGCAGCGGGCACCGGCGCGGCCGGCAGACCGTGAAGGTCCGGATCCCGCCGGGCGTGGATACGGGCATGCGCCTCAGGATGGAAGGATACGGCGACGCCGGGGAGTACGGTGCGCCGGCGGGGGATCTCTACATCGAGATCAGCGTCGCGCCGCACAGGACCTTCACCCGGCGAGGCGACGACCTGGAGACGACCGTCGATATCAGTCCGGTTCAGGCAATCCTGGGTTCCGAGGTTGAGGTAAAGACGATCGACGGGCGCACGGTCGTCCTCGATATCCCGGCCGGCGTGCAGTACAACACCGGGTTGAAGATATCGGGCAAGGGCGTGCGGTGGCAGACCAAACCCGGCGACATGCTGGTGCGGGTGCGCATCGTCGTGCCCAAACACTTAAAAGAGGAGGAGCGCGAGCTCTACATGCGCCTGCTCGAGATGGAGGGGAAGAAACCCTCCTCCAAGGGCTCTAAGAAGGGCAAAGGCTTCTTTCAGGACGTCGTCGACAAGGTGAAAGAGTCGGTGAAGTGAGGGGGGCCCCGCTTCGGCGGTTCGGTTTTTCGTTATCTTTTTTGTTTTACGACTCCCGAATGTGGATACTGGCGAGTTAAGGCAACCCGAACAGCAGGGGCGATGAAAAAGCCCCGTACACTGGACCGTGGGGATATCGCCCCCGGGGGGGGCGGGGGCAGTGCGTGGCGATATCCCCTCGAAATCCGTGCCAGCGGATTAAACCTCATGGTCCGAGCTCACGCACTGCGGGGCTTTCACATTGCGCCCAACTGCAACGGCAATAGTCGGGCCATCCCAACCGGTCTTTCGGCTACCGATGTTAAGACCTCTGCTTCCCCCATCCCCCCGCTTTATCCCCCTCCCACCCCAATACCCTGAGGATGAAACTGCTCTTCGAACTCTCCGGCGAGCACCCCGACCTCCCGGTCTCTGAACTGGAGTGCGTGGGCCGTGTCCTCGATAGGCGGGCCCAGGTCGCCGTTGCCGAGTGCCCGGACCCGGAGGCCGCCGGACGCCTTGCCCTGACGCACGTGGTGATGGAGTACCTCGGGGAGTGCGAGCCCACGCGGGAGGCGTTCGCGGGCCTCCTTCGCGACCTCGCCATAACGACCGATAAGCCGTTCGCGGGCAGGGTAAAGACGATCCAGGGAAGCCGGATGGATGCCGCGCACCTCGAGCTGGAACGGCTGATCGGGACCCTGATCGCCGGCCCGGTCTCGCTCCGCGAGCCAATCGAAGAGTACCGCGCCGTAATCTCAGAGGACCGCTGCTACCTCGGCCGCGTCGTATTACGGATCGACCGGGGGGCATTCGATGCCAGGAACCCTATGCGCCGGGCGTTCTTCCACCCCGGCGTCATGATGCCCCGGATGGGCCGGGCGCTCGTCAACATCTCCCTGGTCCGGCCCGGCGAGGTGGTCTTCGACCCCTTCTGCGGCACCGGCGGGATCCTCCTTGAGGCCCAAGAGATCGGCGTCCGGACCCTCGGGAGCGACTTCGACCCCGCGATGGTCGCCGGCTACCGGCAGAACCTCCCGGGGTCGGACGTGATGATCGCCGACGCCACGGCGGTCCCGGTCTGCGACGGGGCGCTCGACGCGGTCGTGACGGATCTCCCCTACGGCCAGTCGGTCCGGATCCACGCCGAGAGCATGGACCGGCTCTACGACGGATCGCTTGCGGAGATCCGGCGCATCCTCCGGCCCGGAAGGCGCGCGGTCGTCGTCACGCACCGCGACATCACGACGATCGCCGCCCGCCACTTCACCGTCCAGCAGGAGCACGAGCAGCGGGTGCACAAGAGCCTGACCCGCCGGATCCTGGTGCTCTCCTGACGGTGCCGGTGCGCCCGGTGCAGGCAATCCCTCCCTTCCGGCGGTGCTCAAGGGGGAGGTATGCCGGGTGCCGGCCCCGGCTTTATGAGGGGGGCCGGCGAATTTTATAGGTGGAAATAAATTTTAAACGCTACGGCCTTTATCTCGTCCGGTGGCAGCTCTCGACGCCGCTCCTTGCCGGCGTCCTCTACCTGCTCGCGGGCCTCGGAGCACTGGCCGCCACCATCGTCGCCAACCTCATCGGCGGCCTGATCTTCTTCTGGGTCGACCGGTTCATCTTCACCTCAGAGACGCTTGCCGCCCAGTGGGAGATCCGCGAAGATGTCCGGTGCGTCGACTGCGGCACGGTTGCCCGGGGCTACCGTCTGGTCCGGGCGGAGAACTACGACAGGTCCGAAGACCCGGCACCCGAGTTCCGGTGTGAGGCGTGCTCGAAGAAGAAGTCGGAAGAACTCAATAAGCGCGGTGTGAAGCACTGAAGGAGAGGCGGAAGCCCTAGAGGGCTCAGCGCGATCTAGTAAGATAGTGCTGAGGGTTCATGCTCCTTTCTTTTGGTCGCGTCTGCCCCCGTGTACGGGTTTCCCGTGGATATCGCGTCTGGGGGAAGGGCTGACGGGGAGTGCGATGGGCGGAACGCCCGGAGCTCGACCACTGTTAGGTGGGGAGGGGGGAGTATTTCCCCCCCTGTCCCCCCCCTCATGGTGATACCCACCACGGTCCAGTGTACAGGGCTTTTTCATCGCCCCAACTTGTTCTGCCATCCTCAGTTAAACGCCCTGCACTCAGCAAACCAAGCACTCGAGATTCTTCTGTCACAACCCCACCCCGACCCCCACCACCGCCAGCGTCACACACGCCTCTATCTGGACAGCCACGTTGTCATCGACCGGGGAGAAGACCTCGACGATCCCGGCGACGCCCGCAACGACCACGGCCGCCCACCAGGAGAGGAGAAAATTCCGTTTCAGACATCCAATGGAGTTCTCGACCTTCGGGATTCATTGATGGTCGCCGGCACGGGGTACCCGCTTGAGGATCACCGTTTTGAGTTTTCATACAGGATCTCCTCGGTGTAGCCCCGCCGAAGTATTCGAAGGCATGGAAACAGCACCGGATGAGAGTACGGGCATCGACAAGCATAAATAGACGCAGATTAAATTCACCCGCGTGGATGACTCCGGGTGGTCCCGAGAGAAGTAGAAGGACGGGTTCACCAAGCGACGAAACTTCGTTGAACCCGCACCTACCCGTAGGCGTGATACTATCCGCCTCTGAAATGATGAGATTTGGATCATGCCTCCGTGAAATGGAAAGAAACGGAGGAAACAGAAATGAAACTAAAATTCAGGATCAGGGGTTTTTCTCTGCTCATGGTACTACTGCTTGTGAGCGTTGTGTTTGTCCCCGTCAGTGCGGGCACTCAGACAATCACCCCTGACGAATCAAACATTGTCAAAAATTCACATGCGCGCCATGCCGATTTCCCGCTGGAGATCCCGGAAGATCTCCCGCCTGCAAAACCGCTGCCCGAATCGGAAATGTATATCATTGACATTCCCGAATCATGGCTTAACGAAAAAAATTCCAGTACCGATCCAGAACTTATTGATATTTCCATCTCAAAAGAGGAATTTAACTCAGAATTCGTGATGGATGGAGACGGGCACTATAAGGGCAGGCAGCAGAAAGCAGATGAAAAAACAGTTACTCTCAGGATTCCGAAATCGATGTATGCAGCCCTGAACCCCGACCCTGACGTGGTGAAGTTGTCTTTTCCCACCCGGCAGTTTGAGTTCCCATCAGCGGACATAAAATCAGGAGCAGGAACCCAGGTACAACTGCCTTTGGATGATGTCGAGGACAATATACCCCTGTACTTGCAGTTGTTGGCAGATCCGGTAATTCGGTGCACACCACAAACATGCGCATGGAGGGTTTCATTTGCCGCAACGGAGCCCGACATTACCCTATATGACAGGTTCGATTACTCCGCTGACATACACCTACTCCGGGCAGAGATACCAGGCATTCCAAGAACTGGAAAACTATTACAATGATGGCGTGACCATTGAAATCATTGCTGAATACGACAGCAGTGATTTCGCGGGATCCCCAATCAAGATTTTCCCCGTAGTATATACCTGAGTTTGTGAATTTCTAACTTAAACTCTTCTGCGCGTTTTCCATTTACAACCCCAATCACGCTGATTTTGAGGATTATCCTCAGTCCTCAATGGAAATGTTTATTATGTTGTAAGTTATAATTATAACTTACATGCATATCAAGAGAATTAAAAAGAAAGATGCAGTATATCTTGCCCAATATGAATCAT
>DASQ01000023.1 GCA_002503885.1 Methanoculleus marisnigri
ATTGAGCGTAGGTGCTGCACTCTTTGTAGGGGAAGTCCTTCTTCCGGGTAAACGGGAGGTAGGATCCGACCAGGATGTCAACCCCCGAGGTAAGATCCGGCCGGAGGCCCAGAAGGATCTGGCGGTTCTCCTGATGCGTGGCATAATGCTGCCGGACGTTGTACAGTCCTACATTGTACATGCTTTTTGCATGGTACGCGAGCGTGTCGAGGATCCAGAACGTCTTCTGGGGAAGGCGCAGATAGTTGCTGACGACTCGCAGTGCCATTACCTCTTATCTTGGGGGCTCATCTGTCTATAAGATAACTCCCGCGGGGCGAAAGTGTACGGGGCTTGATGTGGGCAATTCCTCCCCCGGTTAAAACCGGGGGTCTCCTTGCCCGACGTACTTATGATGATGCTCAAGCGCTTCCTCTACCTGGCAGAGGAGGGGAGTTATTCCACCGGGGAGGTCCCGGATACGGTTGTCGGCATCGCGCTCTCGGGTGTCCCGCTCGCCACCCTCATCGCCGCGGAGGAGGGGCTGAAACTCGCGGTTTACCTCCCGGCGAAACACAGTCGGAGCGAGACTCCTACCGGATCCCTCTCGGGCACCTTCTCCACGATCACCGCTCAGCGCTGCATCATCATCGACGACGTCGTCACGACCGGGACGACGCTCGCGGAGGCAATAGCGTTCCTCCGGCGGCAGGGAGCCACGCCGGTGGCAGTCTGGTCGCTCTTCGACAAGCAGGGGGTCCGGGAGATCGACGGCGTCCCTATCCACTCGCTCTTCGCGATATCGAGGCTCGGGTGAGGGCTTCTATCTCACGTCTTTTTTTGAATACTCCCGGAGCAGGGCGATGCGACCGGTGCGCCCGCCAGGGGTACCAGGCGCGTAGCGTCAACCAGAAGGCGATCCGCCCCCGCCGTTCGGCCCGGCCGCCCCGGGAGAACCGGACCATATCGACTAATATATATAGAACCTCTGAACAAATCTAACGAACAAAGGAGGATTATACAATGCTTGCTGGACAGCCCATCATTATTTTACGGGAAAATGTTGAGCGCACGCGCGGATTCGAGGCGCAGCGCTCGAATATCATGGCTGCAAAGGCGATTGCGGCCGCCGTTCGGACAACGCTCGGTCCCCGGGGAATGGACAAGATGCTGGTCAGCTCCAGCGGTGATGTGGTGATCACGAACGACGGGGCAACCATCCTGCACGAGATGTCCGTGCAGCACCCCGGCGCCAAGCTGGTCGTCGAGGTTGCAGAGACCCAGGACGGCGAGGTCGGCGACGGCACCACAACCGCGACCGTACTCGTCGGGTCGCTGATGGAAGAGGCAGAGAGACTGCTCGCCCAGGAGGTTCATCCCACGATCATTGCGAACGGCTACCAGCTCGGCATGGAGAAGGCCCTTCTGCTCCTCGACGACCTGGCCATCACCGTCGGGTTCGGCGACCGCGGCGACCTCCTGAAGATCGCCGACACCGCCATGACCGGCAAATCGATCGAAGCGGTCAAGGATAAGATCTCCGGCATCGTGGTGGACGCGGTGCGGCAGGTCGCCGTCGAGAGCGCCCGGGGCACCTACACCGTGGACGAAGACGACGTCAAGATCAAGACGCAGGTCGGCGACTCGATGAACGACGCCAAACTGATCCGGGGAGTCGTCATCGACAAGAAGCGCGTCTCCGAGCAGATGCCCACCAAGGTCGCGGACGCTAAAGTAGCCCTGCTTGCCCTGCCGCTCGAGGTCACGAAGACCCAGGTTAAGTCGAAGATCAAGATCACCTCCTCCGACCAGATGAAGGCGTTCTCCGAGCAGGAGCGCGAGACCCTCCGGAAACTTGCCGACCAGATCGTTGCCTCCGGCGCGAACGTCGTCCTCTGCCAGAAGGGGATCGCCGACGCGGTGCAGTTCTACCTGGCCAAAGCCGGGATTTACGCCATTGAAGACGTCAAAGAGGGCGACATGAAGTTCGCCGCCAAGGCGCTCTGCGGCACCATCGTCAACAAGCCCGAAGAACTCAATGCAGCGACGCTCGGCCACGCGGAAGCGACCCGGGAGGTCCCTGATGCCGACCTGACGATCATCTCCGGCTGCGACAACCCGAAAGCCGTCACGATCCTCCTGCGGGGGACATCCCAGCTGCTGCTGGACGAACTCGAGCGGGCGGTCTACGACGCGGCCCGGGTCGTCCAGGACGCCATTGAGGACGGTAAGTTCGTTGTCGGCGGCGGTTCGGTGGAGACTGAGCTTCAACTCCGCATGCGCGAGTACGCCGCAACCATCGGCGGGCGGGTCCAGCTTGCCATCGAGGCGTTCGCAAACGCGTTCGAGGTCATCCCGAGGACGCTTGCAGAGAACTCCGGGTTCGACACGATCGACAAGGTCGTCGCCCTGAGGAAGGCCCACGCTGACGGCGCGAAGTACGCCGGGCTCAACGTCTACACCGGCGAGGTCGTGGATATGCGGGAGGCCGGCGTCATCGAGCCCCTGCGGGTGAAGACCCAGGCGATCAAGAGCGCGACCGAGACGGCCATGCTCCTCGTCCGCGTCGACGACATGATGGTCACCCAGTCCGGAAGACCGGGCCCACAATAAATCACCCGCGTGAGGAGGTCAGGAAGACGCCGACCTCCTCTTCCTCGATTTTTTTATCCTGCGGCAGGCTTCTTCCGTGATGAAAGACCAACGCCGCATCAGGATTGAACCCGAAGGAGAGGAGAGCGGTCTCATAGGTATCGCCCGATCGCCCCCGGTAGATCAGCACGTTGCCGTCCGGGATGAGGGTGAATCGACAGAGCATATCTCGATACTATTATAGTACAGGAACCTAAATACTCTAGGCTGATTCTGTGCCGAGGTAGTCTAGTCCGGGAAGGCGGTGGCCTCGAAAGCCACTGGTGCCTGGCACCTCGGGAGTTCAAATCTCCCCCTCGGCGTTCATTTTGATAGTTCAGGTCCCCATGGGTTCTATGCACGAGCATGAGCCCGGAGGCCCCGTTCTATTCGCACAACGCGCGAGCCAATCCCGATCGCGTTGTGCAGAGCGATTTTGAAGGTCGGCTCATCGAGGAGTACATCGCCGGGCAGCAGGCGCTCTGCCGGATCAACGCTCACCGGGTACGAAAAGACCATCTACGACCCGATCTCGTGGCGCAGGTTCATCCGGTCGTTTTGGGAGATTACGGCCGGGAACCTGTATGCCGGCCTGAACAAGATGCGGACGGGCACGAGCGCACGCGGCACACCCCCATGACAGATGTAAAAATCCCCGACAGGCGGCATTTGAAAGGGATCCCTCACGGTTCAAAAAAGACGGGATAAGCGTATAGGATATCAACGTATTGCCCCTGGGCTGAGGAGCAGCCCCTTTCAAGCCCCCCCACACGACCTATCCACCGGTTGAATTTCCTGCACAATTTTTCGCGACAGATAGCCGGCGTAAATATCAGGACATATAAAGATCCCCGTCAATCTCCCGTTTTCTTCCATAACCGATAGAGATTCCCGGCGGTCGGCCATCAACAACAATTTCATCGAGAGTCCGATATTCTCTCTCTCGTCATGATGAAAGAGGGATGACTCGATCCCAAACTATTCCCTCACTTAG
>DASQ01000144.1 GCA_002503885.1 Methanoculleus marisnigri
GAAAGGAAAGATGTCATTGCATAACGCGGTCACCGGGACGCGGGTGACGCAGAGCGCAAAGGCAGAAGATTGTACCCTCCGAACCCGTATTGCCTGGAGAACACAACCGTATGCCGGGACAGGCAGACGGCATTCCTCCCCGGGTTTAAACCGGGGGTCTCCTGCCTGATTATTATGAACGGGTACTGGGACGGCCCTAAACCGGAGCCGCAGGTGAGGACAATCGAGGAGATGCGGGAGGTTCTCGCAGATCCCGGCTGCACCTCCGATCAGCCCCTCTATTTTATGTACCGCGACCTGGCCCGGAGCGAGAGCGACCGGAACTGGCTCCGGCAGCACCACGTCCGCTACGACATCACCATCATTCCTTCCCGGACCCTCTGCGGGGAGTACATCAAGACAAAGGGGCACTACCACACCGCGAACCCGGCAGGAGAACTCTACCCGGAGATCTACGAGGTGCTCGAGGGGACGGGGCACTACCTCCTCCAGACCCAGAACGCCGACGACGTGGTGATGATCGAGGGCACCGTCGGCGACAAGATCCTGATCCCGCCGGGGTACGGCCACGTGACCATCAACCCCGCACGAGAGGATCTCGTGATGGCAAACCTGGTCTCGTCGGAGTTCTCCAGCAACTACGGCCCCTATGCGGACCTGCAGGGCGCCGCCTACTACGAGATGGAGGGCGGGGCGCTGGTGAAGAACCCCCGCTATCGCGACGCCCCGCCGGTGCGCTACTGCAACCCGGTGGAGGTCCCGGACCTCGGGATCGAGAAAGAGATCGGGCTCTATGATCTGATCGGGCGTCCCCGGTCGGTCGCGTTCTTGAACCACCCCGAACAGTTCATGGAGATCTTCGCCGACGTGACCGGCGGATGTCTGGCAATGCGGTAGAGGGCAAGACCGCTGTTGAAGAGAGGGTCAAGCGCCGTTCAACTCTACCACCTGTTGTTCTTTAGAACACCGCACATCCCGTGCACGGATTTCCAGTGGGTATCGCCACGCGGGGGAGGGGCTGACGGGGAGGGGGGCTCGCCCCCCTCCCCTGTCTCTGCAACATAAGGGGACACTGTACCCCCGCCCCGAGGGGCGGGGGCAGTGCGTGGCGATGTCCCCACGGTCCACTGTACCGGGCAATATCATCATTTGGACAGTCCCGTTCCTCGCCACCGATAGATGCACCCAGTCTCTATCAGCCACCCTTCCGAACCTCATCAAGCACCTGACACGTCCGGCAGATCTTCCCGCACGGCTCCCCGCACCGTTCGCAGACTCTGAGCCCTTCGGTGTGATTCTTCGCCGGCTCCCGGAGAGTCTCGCCGAGGTTCACGAGCGAGTATTTCGTCGCCGGGTGGCGGTAGGTGTAGTCGTCGAGGATGCCGCGGACGTCGCCCCGAAGAGCGTCCCCCGCATAGGGGCAGCCCGCAAGGTCGAAGCCCTCGACGTGGAGGAAGGCGTAGAGCGCCACCTCGCGCTCCGGTATATACATGAACGGCTTGATCCGGGGAACCATCCCCTCCGCCTCCCGCATGGGGCGGGTGAGCCGCTCCGCATCCCCCCGGAGGGCGTTCATCAGCACCGACTGGGCCTCGTCGTCCAGGTTGAACCCGTAGGCGAACTTCGTGACGCCCTCCTCGCGGGCAATCCGGTTCATCAGCGCCCGCCGGAGCACCCCGCAGTAGGAGCAGGAGAGCCCCGTCCCCTTCCGGGCCACGATCTCATCGAGCGTGATCCCATATGCCTCCGCAAATGTGGCCGTCACCCAGGGGACGCCTACTCTGTCGGCGATCGCCCGGGCCTGGCCCGGGTCGCGGTAGCCCCCGATCCCCTCGTCCACGGTTATCACCATCAGCCGGACATCCCGGCGCTCGCCAAGGAGCCGGTGGAGGAAGAAGAGGACAGCGCTCGAGTCCTTGCCCCCCGAGAGCGCCACCGCCACCGTATCCCCCGACTCGATCCAGCGGTGCTCCCGGATCGCCCGCTTCGCCTTCGCCTCGAAATCTCGGTTGAAGTGCTGCTCGCAGAGGTGCAGCCCTGAGTATCGCTGGTAGATGACCGCTTCGCGGCGGCACTTGCTGCACTGCATGCGTTCTCGATCATCCTTTTATCACCGAGCACCATAAATGGTGTAGAAGATGCCTGTTCCTGCAGAATACGTGCGATCCCTGCACGCCTACGAACTCCGGATCCTGCTCGCCCTCGAACGCCTCATGCGGCGGTACCAGTGGGTGCCGCTCGATGTGCTCAAGTCGGCCACCAAACTCTCGGAGTCCGAACTCTCCTACCGGATTGGCAGGCTGATGACCATGAATATGGTCAGGTACGAGAAAGTCCCCTACGAGGGTTACGCCCTCGTCTTCAACGGCTACGACAGCCTGGCCCTCCACACCCTCACCCGCCGGGGCAGCATCCAGGCGCTCGGGACCCTGATCGGTGTCGGGAAAGAGTCGGAGGTCTACGAGGCGATGGGACTCGGGGTCGTGGTGCTGAAGTTCCACCGGGTCGGGCAGCGGTCGTTCCAGTCAGCCCGCGTCAAGCGGGGCTACATGCCGGAGGCCGGCCACTGCCCCTGGCTCTTCGCCTCGAGCAACTCGGCGAAGATGGAGTACGACGCCCTAAAAGCCCTCCATCCTGCCGTCTCGGTACCGCTTCCCATAGACCAGAACCGACACGTCGTGGCGATGTCGTACGTCCCCGGGATCAACCTCTCGCGGGCGACCGTCGCGGAGCCGGAGCTTATCCTCGATGAGATCCTCGATAACGTCCGGGAGGCCTACCGCCTCGGCATCGTCCACGGTGACTTAAGCGAGTTCAACATCATGGTCGACGAGAAGCAGTGCTGGCTGATCGACTGGCCCCAATGGGTGGAGACCGCTCACCCGAACGCCGGCGAGACCCTCGCGCGCGATATCGAGAACATCCTCCAGTACTTCAAGCGGAAATACGCCCTCGTATACCCCTTCGACGAAGCACTGGCAAGGGTGGTGGAGTGAGGGTATTCGGGATCGACATCATCAAAGGCTCGGTTCGTTCCCGTACCCGACGGCCCGTCTACGCCCTCTCCCGGGTTGAAGACGGCGAGATAATGGGTGTCGAGGAGGTCACGGGGTTCCGGCTCCAGCGCCTCCTCGCCGCCGAGCAGCCCGACATCCTCGCGGTGGACAGCCTCCAGGAGATCGCTGCAGACCAGCGCGAACTCTACGCATTCCTGCAGGCGCTCCCGCCCGCAACGAAACTCGTCCAGGTGACCGGCGGCGAGAAGAAAGAGAGTCTCGGGAAAGTCGCCGCCCGTTACAACATCAGTTTCAACAAGTTCGACCCCTACGCCGAGGCCCGGACCACCGCCCGGGTGGCCTCCCTCGGGGCAGGCGTCGAGGTGATCGCGTTTGAGAACACCACCGACATCGTGGTGAGCAGGCACCGATCGCCGGGCCGGGGCGGGTGGAGCCAGAACCGCTACGTCCGTAAGATCCACGGTGGGGTGCTGCAGAAAGCCCGGGAGATCGAGGCACGGCTCCGGGGCGCCGGTCTCGACTACGAGAAGAAGGAGACGAAGGCCTTCGGTGGTTTCTCACGGGTCACCTTCCGGGTCGTCGCTCCCCGCGACATGGTCCCGGTCCACTCCTCCCGGGGCGCCGACGTCCAGGTCCGGGTGGCGGGCAGACAACTCGACCGTATCCGGTTCGAACCGCTCTCCAGTCGCCCCCGCTACCTGATCGTCGGGCTTGACCCGGGAACGACCACCGGCATCGCCGCCGTGGATCTCGACGGCAACCTGGTCCTCCTCTCGAGTTCCCGGCAGATGACGATGTCCGACATCGTCGAGGAACTCTACCACGCGGGAAAACCACTCATCATCGCCTCCGACGTCCACCAGATGCCCTACTCGGTCGAGAAGATCCGCCGGGCGTTCAACGCCATTCCCTACACTCCAAAGCAGTCGCTCTCGGTGGAAGCGAAGTACGACCTGACCGCCGCGTTCTCCTACACGAACGACCACGAGCGCGATGCTCTCTCGGCGGCGCTGGACGCGTACCGGAGCCTCCAGAACAAGTTTAGGAATATCACGAAGAGAGTGCAGCCCGGGTTCGACCTCGACGAGGTGCGGGCGCGGGTGCTCCGGGGCCAGCCGCTCGATACGGTCCTCGCGGACCTGCAGGGGGTCCCGGCGGCACCAAAACCAGTCGAACCCACGGTGCCTGTCCCGGAACGGCCAATCGATGACGAGCGGGTGATGGCGCTCGACGGGATGGTCAAACGGCTCCGCAGTTACGTCCAGGAACTGCAGGAGGAACTCCGGGAGCACGACCGGGAGATGGAGCGGCTGCGGCAGAGCCTGCGGCGGGCACGTTCCGCGACCGAGCGGAAAGTCCGGCGTGACGCGGAACTGGCGACGAAGGACGCGACCATCGAGAGCCTGCGCGAGCAGCTCCGGGGCGAACGGCGGCGGTCCCGGCGGCTGAAGAAACGCCTGGAGCGGATAGAGACCGTCGCGAAGATCGAGGTCTCCGAGGACTACTCCCCGCTCAAGGTGCTCGATTCCCTCACCCGGGAGGGGGTGCGGGGCCTCCAGGAGGAGGTCGGCATCGTTAAAGGAGACATCCTCTACGTCCCCCGGGCCCACGGCTGGGGACGGGGCGTGGTGAAAGACCTTGCGGGAACGGGGGTGCGGGCGCTGGTGGTCGGCGGGGGGCCAGAGGAGCCTCCCGACCCGCACCTGGTCCGGGTCGCCCGGGAGGCCGGTCTCCCCCTCCTCCCCGCGGACACCGTGAAGCCGGATATCCGGGGCAGGACCGGGGCCGCAAGGACCCGGGCCATCGAGGAGGCCATCGGGGAATGGGAGGAGGAGCAGAAGGAGTACCGGCGCGAGCAGGAGGCCGAGCGGGTCGAGTACCTCTTCAAGGAGTACCGGAGCGAGCGGGAGAAGGAGGTGCGTCGCGGTGGATGAGCGGAGCCTGCACCGGCTGATCGGGACAATCATCGCCCCGGAACGGCTCGAGGACGACTGCGCCGTCATCCCCTGCGGGAATCTCGCGATGGTCGCGAGCACCGATATGCTCCACGAGACCACAGATTTTCCTGCCGGGATGACCGACTGGCAGGTGGGCTGGATGGCGGTGGCGGTCACGCTCTCGGACATCGCGAGCATGGGCGCGGCGCCGGGGCAGGTGCTCCTCGCGGTCGGCCTCGATCGGCCACAACGCCTCCGCGGGATCATGGAGGGCGCCCGGGACTGCTCCATAGCGTTCGGCGCCGAACTCGTGGGAGGGGACCTTGACGCTCACCGGGAACTGACGATCGTGAGCACCGGCCTCGGGACCGTCGCCCCGGAATACCTCGTCCGGCGGCGGGGGGCGCGGCCGGGCGACGTCATCGCGGTCACCGGGCCGCTCGGGGAGGCACAGGCGGCCTTAAACGGCTATGGCCGGCATATGAAGGAACTCCTGGAGCCCCAGCCCCGCGTGAAGGAGGGGCTGGCGCTCGGACGGGCCGGGGTCTCGGCGATGATGGACATCTCCGACGGCCTTGCCCTCTCCCTCCATGACCTCCTCGCGGTGAACGACTGCGGTTTCTCGATCGATACCGCCCGGCTCCCGCTCCCGACCGGCGTCCCGGAGGACGAGGGGCGGGCACTCGCGCTCTATGGTGGAGGGGACTTCGAACTCCTCTTCTGTGCCCCTCCGGGCATCCTCCCGGTCCAGGGGGTCGAGACGCATGTCATCGGCGAGGCCGTAGTGGAGCGGACGGTCCTCGCGGACGGGAAGCCGCTCGAACGCCGGGGCTACCTGCACGAGTGGAAGGGCTAAGAAGCAGCCCTTACCCCCATCCGCCGCCACTCCCACAGGATATACGCAAGCCCAATGACCGCAAAGACGAATATCACCGCCTCGGTCACCAGGACCCCCTGCGTCGGGGCGAGGTAGACGGCGGCGGCGTCCACGGCGGCGTGCCAGAGGACGGCGAGGGCGAGGAGTGCCTTTCTGCCGTAAACAACAGATGCGAGCACCATCAGCGACCATGCGATGTGCAGGGTGATCGTCATCATCCGCTCGGCGAGCCCGGGGAGGATATCGAGCGGCGTGAGGGCCTGGAGAGCGTCGACCTGCGCCTGAACGGCGGGATCGTCGGGGATGAAGGGCATCGACCCATCACCGGTGAGGGCTATATAAGAGAGCATGCCCGTGAGCACGAGGAGTGCAACGATCATGCTCTCGACGCCGCCCCAACCGACCCCGAAGAGGAGGCCATGAGGCCGAGGTAGACGGCGAGGACCGCGAGGGCCGCGGTTGTCCCGAACGGCAGGACGGCGAGGTAGAACGGGGTCTGTGTTACGAGGACGAGCGGTGTGTGGACGACCTGTACGATGATGAAGAAGAGGGCGCCGAGCGCGAAGACCTTCCAGGAGATACCGAACCTTTTGACGATCCAGTAGCCCAGTGCAAGCGGCACGACGATCTCGAGCAGGGCGACGACGGCGAGCGTGGCGACAACGAGCGGGTCCATAAGGAAGAGTATTTTGACTAATTATTTAAGAATTGTCAATGAATAAGTGAGGAAAGGATCCCGATCGCTATGAAAACAGAGCACCCGGGAGCGACCCCGGAAGGCGTGGGCATTTCCAGCCATACAGGCAAGGGCTCCGGGGGCCGGTTCTCGAACAACTTCGACTTCCTGCGGTTCGCCGCGGCGGCGGTGATCGTCGTCACGCACGCCTACGCGCTCAGGCTCGGCTACGTCGGCATAGGGATGTACGACCCGGTCGCGCTCATGGGGCAGGCGGGGCTTGCCATCCTCCTGGTCACCAGCGGCTACCTGATCGCGGCGAGCTGGGAGTCGACCGCATCACCGCTCCGGTTCGCCTGGAAACGGTTCCTCCGGGTCGTTCCGGCCCTCGTCCTCGCGATCCTCATCACGCTCTTCGTCATCGGGCCGCTGATGACGTCCCTGCCTCCGGCCGGATACTTCGGCGTCCTCTTCTCTCCGGCAGGGCTCGCCACCGCCCCGTTCTTTGAGGACGGGTCGGCGATAGGCCTCTTCCAGGCGAACCCGTGGACCTACGTCAACGGCTCGCTCTGGACGATACCCGTCGAGGTCGTGATGTACGGAGTCCTCGCGCTCCTCGGGATCGCCGGGTTGCTGTGGCGGAAATCTGCCCTCCTCGGCGTCATGGGAATAAACATCCTCCTGTGGATCGCCTGGTTCGACGACCCCAGGATGGCGAAGATTCGGTTCACCCTCTACTTCCTCGTCGGGGCCTACCTCTACCTTCACCAGGAACGCATCGCTTACCGGCCGGTCATCGCCGGGGCACTGCTCCTGCTGCTCGGGCTCTCGGCCCTGACGCCCTACCTGACCGTCGCCGGGGTGCTCGCCATCCCCTACCTCGTCATCTACGCTGCACATCTCCCGGTCCCGTTCCTGAACGAATTCGGGAAGCCCGGGGACTTCTCCTACGGCATCTACATCTATCACTACCCAATTCAGCAGGTGCTGATCCAGGTCACGGCGAACACGCTCCTCCTCCCGGCACTCTGTGGGCTCTCGTTCCTGGTGGCGTTCCCCCTGGCGTTCCTCTCCTGGCACATCGTCGAGAAGCGGGCGCTGGCGGCAAAGAACTTCGGCACCGCCGACCTGCGGCGGAAACTCAGGCTGCCGTCCCTGCCGGAGTTTCTCACCGCATGGTGGATTGCCCGGAAGTGACGGACGCGAGAACCTCTTCGAGGATCTCGGTCGCATCTTCGACATAACGGGGGCAGAGGGTCCGGGTGAGGTTCTGCTTACGGGCCCGGGCAAGCCCTTCGTCGGTCGAGAGGTCGCAGCCGAGGAGTTTGGTGCAGGAGACAGTGCCACGTTTGCGGGTGAACCGGGTGATGAACTCCCGGGTGAGTCCATACGTCCTCTCCTTCGCCTCTTTCTCCTCAGGACTGGTGCTCCCGAAGAGGAGCCCGATGACGAGGACCGCTCCCGAGACGGCCCCACAGGCTCCCCCGGTATGCCCCACCCCGCCGCCGAACCCGGTGGCCGCCCGGAGGATGACCTCTTCGGGCACCCCGAGATCGCGGGCAAAGACCGAACTGACCGCCTGCGCACAGTTGTAGCCCCGCATGAAGCGGGAGACCGCTTCTTTTGACCTGTTCTCCATGTGATTCACCTGACGGAATGATTGCCAGTCTGGAGCCTTCAAATTTGCGCGGTAGAGCCTGGTGCTGGAATAGTTTAAGAACCCGCCCAAGAAAGTAGACATATTCCTGGATACTCTCCCCCGGAGGGGTTAACCATGAGAAGAACAGCACTGATCATCGCGCTGATCGTCGCCCTGGTTCCGGCGGCTACCGGGGCGGAAGCCACCTACCACGGCATATCGACGGGGGGCATCGTCAACGACGTTGCGATCACCGCCGACGGCCGATACCTGGTCGCAGGGACGGAGGGCGGGAGCATCGTCTATCTGCAGCGGGACGGTGCCGCCCCCTGGAACGTGAGTGCCGGAAGCACGGTAACCACGGTTGCCGTCGCAGACGCCGGAGGCTACGTCGCCGCCGGGACCGACAGGGGCGACGTCCTCCTCCTCGACGCGAACGGCGGCCGTTACTGGACGAAGAGCGTCACGGGACCCGTCCGCGACCTTGCCTTCGCGGGTGACGGCCGGTCGCTCGCAGTGGCGGGCGATCGCATCGTCCTCTTCAACAACCTCGGGAAGGAGGACTGGAATCGCACCGTGCAGCCGGGCGCCCGCTCCGGCGACACGAAACCGTACATTACGTCTGTCGCTTTCACGAACGATGGGAACTACATCGTCACCGGGAGCAGCAACGGCGCCATCCTCTTCATGAACAGGGACGGAAACCTGATCTGGGAGGGGCTCGCCCGCGACGCCGTCACTGCGGTAGATGTCTCTCGTGACGGATCGGTCGTCGCCGCCGGGAGCCGGGACCGCGCCCTCCAGGTTTACGGCCGGGCAGGGGGCCTCCCCTGGGCACTTCCCACCGGAGCGCCAATCCTCGCGCTCGCTCTCTCCGGGGACGGACGGTTCGTGGTCGTCGGTAAGGAAGGTGGCGACGTGGAGTGCTACCGGCCGAACGACGCCCTTCTCTGGAAGAACCGGACCGGAAGCGACATCCTCGGCGTAGACCTATCCCGACGAGGCGAGGCCGTCGCGGCCGGAACCGCCAATGGGACCGTCCGCCTCTGGAGCGGCAACGGAGATGCGCGCTGGTCATTTGACGCCGGTGCACCCGTAAGTTCGGTTGCCCTCTCGGAGGGCGGCGACTACCTCGCCGCGGGTGCGGGGGACCGGGCCTTCATCTTCCGGACAGCCGATGCGCCGGTGATGGAAGAGCCCACGGGGAACGCAACGCCCGTGACAAACCCGACCCGGGCCGGAGGAGCGAGTGCGCTCATCGGGCTCCTCGCCGTTGCGGCCGCGGGTCTTCTCCTGCGTCGGTGATCCGGGGGGCAGGCTCTACCTCCACCGGCAGACATTTTACACTTGCGACCCCGAACCCCGCCCCGGGCAGTCCCGATTGTGCGGTCGGGGTCGTCCGGGGAGTGATGCAGATGGCAGACGATCCGAAGAAGCGGCGGGACAACCGGCCTGATGAAGAGATTCCGTTCGAGGAGAAGGGGACCGACATCGTCTACAGCCCGGTCCCCCCCACTCTCGGCAACGAGGGCCGTGAGAAGAGCCGCCCGCCAGGAGCCCCCGAGACCCTGACCCCGCGGGAGGAACACGAGATCTCGAAGAAGGGCGAGGAGCGGATCGCCCGGCAACAGGCGAAGAAGTGAGGGGCCGGGAGACAACCTTAATGAAGTCTAACAATATGACTGCAGGCCATGGCAATGAACTTCGCGGCCCGGGCCGTGGCCGGCATGCTCATCATGCTATCCGTAATAGCCTTTTTCATACCCGCAGCGGCGGGGTCTGAGAACGCCAGCGGCCCGGATTCCGGCGTGCAGGACCTGTATCTCTTCATGGCCTGGAAGGATCTCGTCGAGCTGTACACCCGGGGAGACGCATCCGACGAATGGGTGGGTGGCTCCGTACGCCTCTCGCCCGACGGCGAGGATATCGAACTGGAAGGAGTGCGCTTCCGGGGCACTTCTTCGCGGGAGTTGCCGAAAAAATCATTCGACATCCGGTTTAACGAATCTCAGGAGTTTCTGTTCGGCAGCAACGCCATGAACCTGAAAGCCACGTACACCGATCCCACGATGATGCGGGAGAAGCTGTCGATGGACCTCTTCCACGTTCTCGGGCAGCCGGCACCGAGAACGAAGTACTTCGACCTGTACATCAACGGTGTCTACGAAGGCCTGTACGTCCACGTTGAGCGGGTCGACGACGATCTGCTCGAAAGCAACGGCTTAAACCCTGCAGGAACCCTTATAGCCGACGATTTCCGGGGCAACTTCGGCCTGCCGGGAGTCAACCGCCTCTCGGTCTTCGGGTATCCCATCGATGAACAGGATGACCCTGAAGCATTTCTCGCGGAGACCATGGACAGCCGGGGCGAACCGGACTGGGGAGCATTCCGGGACCTTGTCGCCTGGGTCTACCGGACTCCTGCAGGCCCGGAGTTCGAAGAGGGCTGTATCGAACGGTTCGATGAGGACAATTTCATCGACTGGCTGGCAATTCATTACCTCATCGGCGATGTCGACTCCTTCGGCGACGACTACTGGCTCTACCTGGACGCCGGGGATCCGGATGCGGAATGGATGGTCATACCCTGGGACAAGGATCTGACGTTCGGCACGCATACCCGGAGAGGCGCTACGGTCAACGACTATTTCGGGTACGAGTCGCCGATAGCCAGCGGATGGGAGAACGACCTGGTGGGGAAGTTCCTCGATACTCCCGGGCTCCGTGAGAGGCTCAATCTCCGCATGGCGTTCCTGATGGATGAGGTCTTCACCGAAGAGTACTATGCCGGGCAGCTTGAGGCGCACGAAGAGGCGATCGGGGACAGGCTGAACATCACGCCGGGGGAGGACGCGTTCGCGCTGCACCCGCAGAACCATCACGGCGACCTCGGTTACCTGGCGTACCACACCGAAGCGGTGCTGGATTTCGTGCGGCTCCGGTACCGGTTTATTGAGAGAGCGATCACGCCCGTCTCCGGAGAGCCCTATACCGCCTCTGCCGCGATACCGGCTGAGCCGGAGGGAAGTACTGTCTATTTCACCGATGCCGGCGGGTGGGTGATTGCAACCCTCGATATCGCGGAGGTGACGGAGCCGGGCACGATCACTGTTGCGGTGAACGCGACTCCGGCCAATCCCGGTATCGATCGGCGCTGGCAGTTCGATGCGGGCGACGCCAACGTCAGCGGCGAACTGGCTCTCTACTATAGGAACGACGTCGAGTCGTGCTGCTTCCCGATGGAGAACTGGTTCGTCAGCGACGCGGCGGTCAGGGATGACCGTTACTCGCAATGGGATCTGCAGATGGTTCGGGAGGACGAATCCGGAAAACTGACGACGCTCGAAACCCGCATCAACCCGTACTCGAACAAAGCGTCTGCAAATGTCTCGCTACGGGGAACGACATGGTTTGAGGTGGTGCTGCCGGATCAGGAGGAGCTGGCGGGGAGTTCCCCCCACCGACAGACACCGCGGGCAGAGCACGAGGTCTCGAAGAAGGGCGAAGAGCGGATTGCACGGCAGCAGGCGAAGAAGTGAGGGGGCGACCCCGTGCCCCGGGAATCATTCGAGCCCCGCGTGCTTCTTCAGGATGTTCTTCAGCCGCGTCTGCGAGATGTACCGGTCGGCCAGGATGGTGCCATCTTGGATCAGGTTGAAGACGGCGTATATCGAGGGAGCGTTCTGCGCCTGCTGTGCGGTCTTGAACTCCGTGACCGTGAGGGAAAGCCGGTCGACGATCGCCGGATCCAGCTCATGGATGAACCGTGCGACAGACGGACACTGGTTGGAGTAGACAATCTGCCACCCCCGGTAGTTGCTCAATTGTTCTCTGTAGTCCCGAAACTTCGGCAGCGACCCACCACCGTTCAATTGTTTCACCAGCAGATGGTTTTTGCCGTCCTCTTCGACGACGGTAAAACCGTTCTTCAGGAAGAGGTCCCGGGCTGCCATGAACGGGCCGTCGCTCGCGACAACGGCGACGCCCAGTTTACCGGCCGCGTCGTTCATGCACTCCCGTATCAAGTCGGAGGCGTATCCTTTCTCCCGATAACTGTTCGGGGTGACCCAGATGCAGTGGATAAAGAGATAGCCTTCGGCGTTCACGGCTCGCCAAGCATATTCTCCGGGAGTGTACTCGATAAAGCCGTGGATCTTCCCGTCGGCTTCGTCATACAGGACCTTGATCCGAAGACCTTCTTCGAACCGTTCTTTCAGCCATTCAACTTTTTTGAGATACCCTTCGTTCTTCGGGTTGAGAAAGCATGTCGGGGGGTATTTGTCGATGTTCTGCGCCGTAACGTCGATGATGCGGGGGGGCACGTTCACCAGCTCCTATCTGCGATCAGGATCGCTTGCCGAAGGCCGCGACGGTCCGGGCAGCAGGGGCCGCGATACAGGGTCGCATCATCCTCCTGTTCCGGCATGGGTCGTCTCCCTCTGATCAGACTCACTTCATCTCGATTAAATACTTTTCAAACGTGTCGACGCCGTGAACGATAGCGAGTTCCCTGACCCTACAGCCAAGAAACCTATGCAGCCACTCGATAGATTGGCAATGGCGTCGTATGCCTAAAACTCAAGAAATCCACTTCTCCGATTTTCTGTTGTGTAGCGGTCTAAGTTACCGACTTAGCTTAATTTGATGCCTGTAGGGATATGCATACGTTTTTATTATCTGAATGGAATTACTCACTTGAGCGATTGTATAACCAAAACATCGAAGTTTCCGAGATTGGTGGTTGCTGTGGATATTGATAGTGTTTTAAAGAGGGAGTTAACTCCCCAACAAGAAATCGCTGCAAAAGATCCTGCAAAAGAAGTTCTCTGCTTAGCCTGCGCCGGATCGGGAAAGTCTAGAACACTAGCCTACCGGATAGCCCGGCTTCTCGCAGAAGGAGAGGCCCCGGAAAGTATCGTTGCATTTACGTTTACCGTTAAGGCTGCCGATACGATAAAGAGGCGGGTTGCTCACGCGGTATCCCGAGTCGGAATTAGCCCGAATGTCATTGGAGCCATGTACATCGGTACCGTCCACAGTTACTGCCAACAGATTCTTGGAAGAATCAATCCAGTCTATCGTCAGTATGATGTCTTGGACGATAACCGATTGAAACTGTATCTGATGTCGAGATATAAGGAGATCGGGATAAAACCGTTAAGAGCACGAGCTCCACAGCACAGTTATTTCGCTACGATCGAGCAGGTTTCCAATGCATGGAAGATCCTTAACGATGAATTAATCTCAATTGAGGCCGTTAAAGCGCATGATGAAACTCTCGGAAACGTCCTTTACAACCTATCCCAGTGCCTAGAGAGGGATCAGTACATTGACTTTTCTCTGATGGTCCGAAATGCAGTTCTCGCTTTCCGGCGGAACGATCCGGCGGCACGTCTTGCTGTGAGCACGCTCAAGCATCTTATGGTTGATGAATATCAGGACATCTCTCCAAGCGAAGAGGCATTAATTGGTCATCTGCATTCGCTATCCGATACGCTGTTTGTGGTAGGAGACGACGACCAGTCGATTTACGCTTGGAGGGGGGCGGATGTCAACAATATTTTAACCTTCTGTGAGAGGTGTCCAGATGCCTCTTCGCCTAAATTATATGAAAATTTTAGAAGCACCCCAACAATTGTCGATGTTTCTAACGCATTTGTGGCGGCGGAGTTGGGCGCAAGCCGAATTGAAAAATCACCTCGCGCTTACTATGATAAATCGCCGAGAGATTTCAGAGTTTTGTGGTTTGACAGTCGCAGAACGGAGGCAAATTGGGTTGCCGACCGGATCCAAGCTTTGTTGGGAACGGAATATGAAGACCCAGATGGAATTGTTCGAGGGTTAACCCCAGCGGACTTTGCTATCCTAATGAGATCAACCCGTAAACCCGAGCAGGACGGTTTGCCTCGCCACGCAGTTTTTACGCAGGCACTCGGCAATATAGGCATTCATTACAGCTTAGAGGCCGGTGGGGGGCCTTTCGAGCGTCCGCAAGTCAACGTACTCAGAAGTACATTTCAGTTGCTCGAACCAGGATCTCCTGGTCGAGTGCTGGCAAAGCGCCACTTTGAGAGTGTAGTTCTACCGGCATATCCTCACGCAGATTTCAATGAAATGGCTGCGGTACTATCCAAGTGGGGGCGGGAGATACACACTCCGGCAGGAGGCGCACGTCAGAGAATATATCCTCAGCAGTTACTATACGATCTCCTTAAGGCGTTTCACATAGATCGCTCGGAATTCGCCGACGACGTGATGCGAGATATCGGTTTGTTTAGCCGAATGATTCAGGATGTGGAATCAGTTTATATGAGCGTCGACTCCCCTGATCGCTTTGCCGACATTTGTCACTTCCTTGAACACGCTGCAGATGCAGGGTACAATGTGTCAACGGATGATGTTGTTCAACGGCCGGATGCAGTGACGGTGTCGACCGTTCATCAAGTAAAAGGTCTAGAGTTTCCCGTCGTTTTCGTGGTCGATGTCGAATCACAGCGCTTCCCGGGTAGTAATCGATCTTATCAGGGCTGGTTGCCGATACAAGTTATGACTCCTGCTCTTAGACGTGGAGCCTATCAGAGCAATGTTGCTGAAGAAGCTAGACTTTTCTATACAGCCATGACAAGAGCGGAGAGATATTTGTACGTAACCGGTGCGGAGCTCTTGCCGAATGGGATCAGACACAAAAAACGGTCTCGCTTTGCCAACCGTTTGGTTCATCCCGAGATTTCACGTGAATCAACTCATTTACCTGCAGGCCTCGTTCCCCGCGATCAGCAAAGACGAATCGATGAGACTGTTCTTCCTACAAGCTTCTCAGATATTCGTTATTATTTGCGATGTCCAATGGACTATCGGTTCAGAAAGGGCTATGGTTTTACACCTTCGATCCCGGAAATGTTTGGTTTCGGTAAAACCGTCCATACTGCAATAGAAAAATTGCATGTCTCATTCCCTGATGGAGTTCCAACAGGGGAAGATGCAGTTTCGGTTGTTGACAGTGTGTTCCACCTGAAACATGTTCCAAAAAGCGGAAATCCGGAAGAGAATCCCGGACCCTATGAAAATGCGAAAGCTTCGGCGGGGAGTATTGCAACAAGATACGTTCAAGAGCATAGCGCTGATTTTGATAGAATAAGAAAAGTTGAAGTGCGGTTTGAAATACCTGCACAAAATGCGGTTATTTCCGGTTCAATTGATCTTCTGTTGAAGGAGGATCCGACTGGTTACATAACCGATGCCGAAGTAATCGACTTTAAAGCTATTGAAGGGACAGATAACCCATTGGAGAATGATAAGTTGGACTGGACCGAACTATCGATGCAAGTTCAACTGTATGCGAAAGCTGCCAGAGAAGTGCTCGGTGAAAACGCATGCACGGGATCCGTCCACTTATTGAAGGACAACCAAAGGATCTGTGTCCCGATTTCAGATGAAGCGATTGCAGCTGCAGTAAGTGATGTTGAGTGGGCAGTGCGTGGTATTATTGCCGGGGATTACCCGATGCGGCCTCATCCAGAAAAATGTGAAAAATGCGATTTCCGTTCATTGTGCGCTCGTAAACCTCAGGAGTTTAGCTTCTCATCTGAGATCCCGCCAGAGATTCACTTACCTGAAACGAAAGAGCATGTACGCGCTTTCAGTCTTTATGATGCTGGACTGCAGCATTAATCTCAATTTGACGACAATTCTCTTTTTAATCTCTCTTTGAGTTGTACACGCCCATTCAAAATTGCCCACAGGGCCCATTCGTTTTTGCCCACTTGAATTCACAGTAATGCTCAATCGTATATAATGATATCTAATTTCTCACCGTTGCCGGAAACTGGTACCATTCATATTCATCACCAGAGCCCGATGGGTAATCCTGTCAAGAAGAGCAGCAGTGAGTATCGGATCATGGAAGACTTTGATCCAATCT
>DASQ01000006.1 GCA_002503885.1 Methanoculleus marisnigri
GGCGGATCAAGCGAGGACTGTACCGGAGTGCTCTGGGCACCCTGATCAACGCCGATGTCAACGGCGCTCTAAACCATTTACGAAAGGTAGCCGGTGATTCCGTGATCCCACGGATAATCGGTAGGGGCCGCGTCAACCGGCCCGTGCGAATAAGGACGTCTTTTGAACCGTCAACCTTCGCACCGATTAAATTGCAGCCCTGTGCCCCACAAGGGGCCCCGCTGCAAGCCCCCGGTTTTAACCGGGGGTAGTTGACCCTGCTCCCTCCGTTGCCACAGACCCTGCTCCGGCGGCCGGCGATACGAGCGGCTTCACCACCCTTCGGACTGCCGGTTGTGCTGCTATTGTCGTAGGGGGTTGCAGCAGTTCAGCCTTCCGATTGCCGATTCCCGTGTTGTGCGGGCGAACACCCTGCAAAAATGTTGAATAAGAGCGCAGGAGATGCTTTTGCGGCTGTCCCGGCAGCGGGGGGAGAGCAACGCTCTCTCCCGCACCACCGGGCATTGCCTGACCTTTTGCGTCCCGGCACGGGCGCAGTGAGGTGTTTCTGGATCTCAAGATGTTATTCGGTGGTCGTTACACGCCCGGCCGGATTGGCCGGGCGCAATGTTGCGTGTTCGCGTTTTCTCAAACTCCGCTCCTGCGGAGCGTCGCTTACTCGAACACGTTGAAGATCTGGTCGCTCCCGGTCGCGGAGAGCCGCTCCCGTTCCGCCTTCTCCTCGACGAGCGCAAGGATCGGAAGGTTCATATTCACACCCGGGGTGTGGCCGAACATCTTCTCCATATCCGTCTGCAGGGCGTGCATGTAGAGCGAGTTTGCAATCTCCATCGGGCAGTTCTCCTCGCACTGGCCGCAGTTGACACAGGAGTCGGCGATGTGCGCGAACCGGATCAGGTGGAACATGAACGGCACAGGAAGCTCGCCCGGCGGCACCAGGTAGGTCTTCTTCGTGCTGCACTCGACGCAGTAGCAGATGGGGCAGTTCTCGATGCAGGCGTAGCACTTGATGCACCGGGACGCGTCCTCCATCATCTTCTGGAGGCGTTCTTTCCCCTCGCCGAGCGCCGCGAAGTCTTTCGCCCGCCACTTGTCGCCGAGCTTCAGCATCGCGTTCTCGACCTTGCCGCGGATCTCGATACCCTTCGGGTTCGCGGGCTCGGAGGCGATCGCTCCGGCTTTCACGGCCGCATCGAGGAGGTTTGCACCTTTTTCGGAGCAGACCTCGACGAACGTGGCCTTGCCGGCCTTCTCGCCGATGACCCCCCAGTTGCCGCAGGCGAGGTCCGCCTGGCGGGGGACCTTCATCTTGCAGCGGCGGCAGTTGCTCCGGCGGCCGAACCCTTCTTCCTCGAGCTCGTCCATCGAGATGCCCTTGTGCTGACCATCCTTCGTCTGGATGATGAACTGGCCCTTGTCGATCTCTTCCTTGACGACGTCGTCAGGGTTGACCCCGAACTTCGCGGCGATCATCCTCCGGGCGGCCACGGGGCTCACCGAGCCACCGCAGTTGACGCCGATCAGGAGGAGGTTGTCCAGGTTGACCTGGTTGCGCTTCGCGAGTTCGTAGATGCCCATCGCGTCGCAACCCTTCACCGTCACCCCAAGGCGCATGTCTCCGGCGCCGTCGAGGTACTTCTTGATCAGCTTCGAGAGCAGGAGCGTCCCGCAGTGGAGCGAGCCTGCCGTCTGTCCGATCTCGGCGGGGTCGGTGATGACTGTCGGAACCGCATCGTAGAGGTCCACGCCCTTCTTCACCGCCAGCACGGCGTCGACGATCTTGTTCTCCAGGGCGAACTTGAGAAGCCCGGTCACCGCGCCGCCGCACTCCGCCACTTTGGCGATATCGGGGCTCGTTGTCCAGGCATATACCATATCTCCCTTTGCTGCCATCTTACTGCACCCCCGTGATCTTCTCAACCTTCACAGCACAGTGCTTCAACTCCGGCATCTTGGAGAGCGGGTCGAGCGCGGTGTTCGTCAGCTTGTTCGCGGCTGCATCCCCAAAGTGCATCGTCATCATCAGCACCCCGGGCGCGACCTCATCGGTCACTTTCGCGAGGGTCTCCACCTCACCGCGCCTGCTGCTGAGCTTGATCTTCTCCCCGTTCTGGATATTCATCCGCATGGCATCGTCGCTGTTGATCTGGACGAACCCTGCGGGCACCTCGTGGTGGAGGAGCTTCGCGCGGTCGGTCTGCGTCCGGGTGTGGTAGTGGAAGAGCAGACGTCCGGTCATCAGGGTGAACGGATACTCGGCGTCGGCGACCTCCGCGGGCGGCCGGTGCTCGAGACCGAAGAAGTGGCCGAGGCCGTCGGCGGACGAGAACTTCTCGCGGTGCAGGATCGGGGTTCCCGGATGGTCCTCAGCGGGGCAGGGCCAGTGTACCGACTCCGGCTTCTCCATCCTTGCGTAGCTGATGCCGGCCATCGACGGGGTGACCCGCCGCACGTCGTTCCAGATATCCTCCGGCGAATTGAAGTCAAAGCCCTGGAGGCCGAGTTTGTGGGCGAGATCCACGAAGATCTGCCAGTCTTCCTTTGCATCGCCCGGGGGCTCTACGGCCTTGCGGACACGGTTGATGCGCCGCTCGCCGCTGGTGAACGTCCCGTCCTTCTCAGCGAAGGATGCTCCGGGGAGGATAACATCGGCGTACTTCGTCGTCTCGGTCATGAAGATGTCCTGCACGACCAGGAAGTCCAGCTTCTCAAGCGACCGCATGACGTGGTTCGAGTCGGGGTAGGAGACGACCGGGTTCAAGGCGAAGATGTACATCGCCTTGATCGGGTCGCCGCACTGGGTGATCTGTTCGGTCAGGGTCACGCCGTACTCGCTCGCAAGCCCGGTGACACCCCAGAGATCCTCCATCCGCTTCCGGGTGGCGTCGTCTTCGCACTTCTGGTAGCCGGAGAAGACGTTCGGGTAAGCACCCATGTCGCAGGCGCCCTGGACGTTGTTCTGGCCGCGGAGCGGGTTGACCCCGGTTCCCGGCCTGCCGACGTTGCCGGTGAGCATCGAGAGGTTTCCAAGCGACCGGACGTTGTCAGTGCCGGTGGTGAGTTCCGTGATGCCGAGGCAGTAGATGACCACCGCGCTCTTTGCGCTTGCGTAGATCCGGGCGATCTCCTTGACCCGCTCGGTGGGAACGCCGGTGATCGACTCGACGTCCGCGTAGTTCTCCACGGTCTTCTTGAGATCCTCGAATCCCGTCGTCCGCTTCTCGATGAACTCCTTGTCATGGAGGTTCTCCTGGATGATCCAGTACATGATCGAGTTGATCAGGGCAATGTTCGTCGAGGGGTTGTAGCGGACGTACTCGTCGGCCAGGCGCGCCGTGGGCGTGTAGCGCGGGTCGCAGACGATGATCTTCTTGCCTGCCTTCTTTGCCTGGACGAGCCGGCGGCCTGCGAGCGGGTGCGCCTCAATGGGGTTCGACCCTATCAGGAAGATGACGTCGGCGTTCAAGAGGTCCTCGAAGGGGTTCGTCGCGGCACCCGAGCCGAACGAGAGCGAGAGCCCTGCGACGGACGGCCCGTGGCAGATACGCGCGCAGTTGTCGATGTTGTTGGTCTTGAAGGCCACCCGGGCGAGTTTCTGCATGATGTAGCATTCCTCGTTCGGGGTCCGGCACGAAACCTGGAACCCGAGGGACTTCGGCCCGAACTTTTCGTAGGTCTCCTTGAACTTCGAGGCGATCAGGTCGTAGGCCTCATCCCAGGACGCCTCCTCGAACTTGCCGTTCTTCTTGATGAGGGGCGTTGTCAGCCGGTCGGGGCTCTGCACGAACTCCCAGCAGGTGGCTCCCTTGGGGCAGAGTTTTCCTTCGTTCACCGGGCTCCTCTTCAGAGGTTCCACTCCTACGAGCTTGCCGTCGTTCACCACGAGGTTGAGCCCGCATCCTACACCGCAGTACGGGCAGGTCGTGGGAACGTAGCGTAACTTTCCATTGGATTCTATCATTCACATTCTCCCGATTGTTGCATTCAACGTCGGTTGCCTCACATGTCGGGAAAGGACCGACATGCTCACATTTGTTTTACTCTACTCCAAAGTATATAAATTTAAACATATTCTTTTAACATTTCACCTAATCTGGTGGTGTATAGTTGATATTCATAACCAGTGACCCGCTGGACACAGGTTAATCGCCATAATATTCAATATTATTTGATTCAACGATGTCTCATCGGTAATACGCCGTATTCTCCATTTTCATGTAAACTAAATGTGGTTGAATGATCCAAAATATTTACAACTAACCTTGACCAAATACTCTTCCGTGCAACCGAGACTGAATCACACATGGAACGATATCGAAGTCCGGCTCAAGTCAAAAGGCTTCGCTCCGGAGTTGATAGAGCATTTCCGGCAATGTATCGACTTTCACACCTTCGCGGCACCCGGGCTCCTGGTCGGAGTCTCCATGGTGGACTATGCCCTGGAACTCCTGAACCCTCCCGAGGACGAGAAGATCTACGCCGTCTGCGAGACCACGAAATGCCTGCCCGACCCTCTGCAGGTGATTGCCCACTGCACGACCGGCAACCACCGCCTCCGGGTGCTCCCGATCGGAAAGTTCGCCATCACCATGAACGGGCCGGCCGACGCCCCCTACGTGAATGGAATCCGGGTCTTCGTCGACGGCGAGAAGATCGGGCGATATCCAACGTTTGCCCTCTGGTACACCAAAGACCCCCTCTTCGACCCGAGAACCCGGGGCATCGCGCTGATCGATGAGATCATCGATGCAGGGCGCGACTTCCTCTCGTACGAGAGGGTGCGGGTGAAAGTGCCTCAAAAATGGCCCTGGAAGTCTGGAATCTGCTCCATCTGCGGCGAAATGGTTCCTAACAACCTGCTCGTCGACGGGGCCTGTGTCGACTGCCGATCCCAGTCCTACTACGAGAAGACGGCGTACTGAAGAGGTCTCCCTCCCCTTCCTGCGAGGAAGGGCATAAATCTCATCGACAGAGAAGGCACCGCATGGAACTCTTCCCTATCGGGCTCGTGCACTCAAGCATCCGTTCCCGCAGCGATATGCCGGTCCAGGGCGTCTGCGCCGAGATCGAGGTCTTTCCCGGGTACGCCCGGGCGCTCTCCGGCGTCGAGGAGAGTTCGCACCTGATCCTGATCTGCTGGCTCCATGAGGCGGACCGGAGAGTCCTCAAGGCGGTGGCCCGGAAGGTCTCGGGCGACCTCCCGGAGAAGGGTGTCTTCTCCCTCCGCTCACCGGTGCGGCCAAACCCCCTCTCTGTCTCGGTGGTGCGGCTGCGCGGCGTGCGGGAGGGGCGGTTTCTTCTACTCGCAAACGTCGACCTGATCGACGGGACGCCGGTGATCGATCTCAAGCCCTATCAGACCGGATGGGACTGCGTCTTCTCCGCGACCGGCCACGACCGGACGGAAAAGATCCGGAAGATGAGCCCCGGCGAATACCGGGAGGGCCTCATCCGCGAGGCCGTGAACTATCACGGGGAACTCTGCCCGGGCGTGGCGCTCGCGGTGCGGGTCGCGGAGGCGGCGACGCGCATATTCGGAAGCGACCTACGGCATCCGCGGGTCTCGGTCACGCTCGGCGCCGATCCCTGCATCGCCGATGCACTCATCGGGATCACCGGCGCGAGCCCGGGAAATCGCCGGCTGGGGTGTACCGGGACAAACCGCTACGTCTTTGCCGGCCCCGGGAAGGAGGCGGTCTTCTGCCTCCTCTCCATTCCGGAGAGTATCGAAACGATCCTTGCAGAGAGCGAGGCATCACTCTTCGACTGCAAGATCCGCTCCCGGCGCGGCCGATAGGGAGGTAGTTACCTTTTAATCGAAAGTAACGTATGTATCTATACCTGCCGGGACGGGGAGGAGAACCTCCTCAACCCGGCACACCATCAAGGAGTCGAGAGCATGTCACGCCGGTACCTGAATCTTACCCCGCTCGCGGAAGCGCTCGCGGCGATGCGGCAGGCGTTTCCTTCCCCGGGTCACGCCGAGACCGTGCCGCTGCACCTCTCGGTCGGCAGGGTGACGGCCGAACCGCTGTATGCAGAGTATTCTATCCCCGGGGCCGATATCGCGAGGTTCGACGGCTACGCGGTGAAGAGCAGCGAGACACTCGGGGCGCAGGACCAGCGGCCGCTGCCTCTTCTTGCGTCTGCTCGCATCAATACCGGCGAAGTGCTCCCTCCGTCGTTTGACGCCGTCGTCATGATCGAGGATACCTGGGATGAAGGCGGCATACCCTGGGTCAGGAAGTCCGCCGCGTCCTGGCAGCACGTCCGGCATGCCGGTGAGGATATCCGGGCCGGCGAACTCGTCCTCCCGAAAGGCCACCAGGTCCGGCCGTTCGATCTCGGCGCGCTCGCGACCTACGGCATTGCCCGGCTCGCCGTCCGGTCGGTCCGGGTCGGGATCGTCCCGACGGGGAGCGAACTCGTGCCGCTCGGTGTAGCGCCCGCGCCCGGCCAGACGATCGAGACGAACACCCTCATGGCGGAGGCCTACCTCTCCCGGATGGGAGCGACCTGCCGCCGTTACGGGATCGTTCCCGACGATCCGGACCGGATCAGCGATGCGGTGCAGACGGCGGTCGCCGAAAACGACCTCGTCATCCTCTCGGCAGGCTCGTCGGCCGGCACCCGGGACTTCTCCCGGGACGTCGTCGGCGCGCTCGGGGAGATCGTATTCCACGGCATCGCGGTCCGGCCGGGTAAACCGGTGCTGCTCGCGAACGTCGACGGCAAGCCGGTCCTCGGGATGCCGGGGTATCCCGTCGCCGCACAGACCGTTCTCCGCGAGGTTGCCGGGAACCTGCTTGCGTGGTGGGGGCTCTCGCCGCTCCCGGGCGAGGAGATGGACGTCCGGCTCTCAAGGAGACTGGCGTCCGACCTGGGGTTCGACGAGTTCGTCCCGGTCTCGGTCGGTCGGGTGAACGGGACCTGCTGGGCGACCCCCCATCCCCGGGGGGGCGGCATCCAGATGGCGGTGGTCCGGGCGAACGGCTACCTTCATGTCCCCGCCGCTCGCGAGGGGATCGAGGCGGGCGAGGAGGTGCACGTCCGGCTCACCGTCCCGCCGCCCGAGATCGCCCGCACGCTTGTCTGTGTCGGCCAGCGCGATCCCGCCCTCGCCGAACTCAGAAACCTCCTCTCGGAGACCGGCTACCTGCTCCACTGCTGCAACGCATCGACGGTTGGAGCGGTGCTGGCCGTGCGGGCGAACACCTGCCATACCGCTTCGATCTGCATTCCCGAGACCGAAGCGGCCTGGAACGACCAGGTGCTCCGGTACCTGCCGGACGTGGACCTCCTGCGGGTGCAGGTGGCCCGGACGGAACTGGGGATTGCGTCGGCGGGGCTCCTCGATGCAGGCGGCCTTGCATCGCTGCGGTTCGTCAACCGCCCGAAAGGCACGGCGGCGCGGATCCTCCTCGATGCGTGGCTGGACCGGCAGGGTATCGATGCCGGCCGCATCGCCGGATACGAGCAGGAGGTGCGGACGGCCGGTGCCGTCGCCGCGGCCGTCGGCAACGGGTTTGCGGACGCAGGTGTCTGCCCGGCCCCCATGGCACGGGAGGCGGGGCTCCGGTTCACCCCGCTTGGGTACGAGTCGTGCGAGCTCCTGATCCGGAAGGAACTTGCTGCAGACGACGGCGTCGCAAGCCTCGTCCGGGCAGCCCGGTCACCGGAGTTCCGGGCGTTCCTCCGGTCGATGGAACGGGATCGCACCGACACCGACCCGGCGGGCGGAACCCCGCGGGATGCACTCCCGGCCTGATTGGCGTGCATACTCGAAAGGCACATCTTCTTTTCGGCGAGAGTACTCTTCATGCAAGTCAGCGAACAGACACAGAACCAGATCATGGCGGTGCTCCGGCGGATGGCGAAGGCCACGGCGGAGAAGGACATCGATGGCCTGATGGCGCTTACCGACCCTGATTTCCGGGGTTTCGGGACCGGCCCCGACGAGAAGGCGATCGGGAAGGAGGCGTATCGCCGGCACCTTGAACGAGACTTTTCTCAGGCGGAGACGATCGCGCTTGAGTTCTGCGACATCCATATCGGCGCCGAGGGAACGGTCGCCTGGGTCATGGCAGGTATGACCTACCATATCGTCGTCGACGGCGCCCTGCAGACCCTGAACGGGCGGCTGACGGCGGTGCTCCGCGGGACAGGCCATGCGTGGGTCTTTGTCCAGCTGCACTACTCTCTCCCGGCGCAGGACCAGGAGGCCGGGCAGTCGTTCCCGATAAAATAACTTTATCTCCGCGGGGCTCGCGGGG
>DASQ01000072.1 GCA_002503885.1 Methanoculleus marisnigri
GTCGAGGGGCTCCTCGGCCCACGATCCTGAATGAACTCTTCAACCATCAGGATCGTGTTGAGCTGGGGACTGTGTGATCCCTGGTTACACGCTGGCATGAGTGACTTTCAGTTGTATAAGTAACTATAACTATAACCTACAGGCGTCCGGGGTCTTCCCGCTCCGCCCTCTTCACCTCAAGATCAGGAGGCCCTCCCCGGCACCATCGAGAAGTACCCCCTGGAAGGGGCCACCATCCATCCCGGCTTCGTGAGCGCCCCGGACAGAAACTCTATCAGGGTAGAGCACACTAACTGCTACGTTGAAGATGGCAGCAAAGCGACTGAACCATATGGCAATGCGGGCGGCAAACGAGAGGTCGTTGATCGACGTGACGGCATTGATGAAGGACAGGGAATTTGAATCGCTCGAAGAGGCGAACGCCTTCCTTCAAACCGTGCTGAAAGAGGGAGGGCCGCCGCCCGCTCCCGCGGATACCCCGCTCAAGCGGGCGCAGCAGGTCGCGTACGACGCAATGGAAGCCACCGGACGCCGCCGGGTGACGCTGGCCAGACAGGCGCTTGAGATCTCCGAGGACTGCGCCGATGCATGGGTGCTGCTGGCCGGAGAAGAGACAAAAAGCCTGCGAAGAGCGCTGGAGTACGCCCGGAAGGGTGTGGCTGCCGGGGAGCGGGCACTCGGGAAGGAGGTCTTTGAAGAGGAGGTCGGGAACTTCTGGTCGATCATTGAGACGCGTCCCTACATGAGGGCCCTGCTTGCACTCGCAGACCTCCTCTGGGTGACCGGGGACAGGGACGAAGCGATCGGGCTCTATCAGGAGATGCTGCGGCTCAATCCCGATGACAACCAGGGGGTCCGGTACATCATCATCCAGTACTTTGCGGAGGCGAACCGGGACGACCTGTTTGAGGCGCTCCTGAACGAGTATGGAGAAGATCCCACGGCGGCGGTCGCATACTCAAAAGCGCTCTGGCTGTTTCGGAAGGAGGGGGCCGGACCTGCAGCCGACGCGGCACTCGACGACGCGTTGCAGAAAAACCCGTTCGTCCCGCAGTACCTGCTCGGACGGCGGAAGTTGCCGCCCCGGATGCCCGACTACTACGGCCTCGGCGACCGGAACGAGGCGATCATCTATGTCACTACCGCAGGCAGGGGATGGGCAGGAACGGAGGGTGCGCTGGCGTGGGTGAAGTCACGCTCCCGGAAGGCACCGGGTAAGCCGTAGCCTCCATCGCGCCGGTCCTGCAAGACTCAGAGCCCCTTCTCCTCGATGAAACGGGCGAGCAGGCGCACCTCCCCGGCATCGCCGACGGCCTCCTCCCGGTCTTCCCGGACGGAACAGAAGGTCTCGTCGCAGTAGTCGGGTACTTCGTCGAGGAGCGCAGACGTGAAGGTGAAGGACCGGGAGAGCGCCCGGAGAGACCTCGAACAATACGCCGAGATGACGCGGTCGATGAGCAGCCTGGTCGTCTCCCTGGACCTCTCAGAGACCGATCTCGCAAACTTCTCGACGCAGAGCCGGGAGAACGTGGAGACGCTGCGCATCCTCGTCGATCTGCAATAAACGTTATCTTCACCGATATTTCAGTAGCCTCACCATAAATTCCTCCCGGGTGAGGCCTGCCTGCCGGATGATCGCCCGTAACACCCCTCTCCCGAGTTCTTCTCCCTGATGGACGGGGACAACGATACTCCTTCCATCGGAGTGCTGCAGAATGACATGGCTGCCCCTCTGTCGGGCAAACAAAAAACCGGATTCTTCAAGGACTTTTATTGCTTTTTCAGCCTTCACAGGACCTAATTTCAACTGCCTGAACCCCCACAAACTCTCGCGACTCATCCGGTTCAGGCAATTCGTTGACTTCAAGGTAGAGGGATATCGCCTCATCAAGCCGTACGATCAATTCTTCGTAAGTCTTTGCCTGTGTAAAGCATCCCGGTAGAGAGGGAACCGAGGCGTAGTAATAACCATCCTCGTCTTTTTCGATAAGGCAATTGACTTTCATGCCAGTGAGATCATGTGGTGCTGTCGAACTAAATACTTACCTCGCGGGATGGTGAGCCACATCGGATAATTCTATTGTCCGCATGTGCATGTTGTCTACCGCTCAATATGAATGACTGACAGGTGTTTTGTCGATTCGGCTTGCTGGATCGCGCTGCTGAACAGGCACGACAACCTCCACAAAACCGCTGAAACTATCTAAAAAGACCGAATGGAGTCAGGATCCGGTTTCGTCACCACGTCCTCCGTGCTCATCGAGACGTCCAACGCTCTCTGCCATCCTGCATTCAAACCGTCCGTCATCGCATTTCGCCGCCGCCTTGAATCGTCACCTCGGGTGGAGATTGTCTTTGTCGATCCCGACCTATGGTCGAAAGGATGGAGCATCTACGAGACCCGGCTGGATAAAGCCTGGAGTCTTACTGATTGTATCTCCCTTGCGGTCATGAAGGAGCAGGGGCTCTCCGATGCCCTGACCGGCGACCGGCATGTTGTCCAGGCCGGCTACCGGGCCCTGCTCGCTGAAGACTGAGGATGACCGAACGGAACGATCCCGGAGCCGGGGTAGGGGGCGTCGCTGTGCTGATAGTTCATGACCTTTTCAGCCCCGACAGGACCTCACTCCAACAGCCTGAACCCACAACTTCCGTAATTCGCCCGGTTCAGGCGACTCGTCGACTTCAAGGTAGAGCGAGATTGCGTGATCAACCGGTGCGATCTGAAGGCCAACCCCCACCGGCAAAACCTCATATCCCCTGATGGCAAAGAATGACCATCGGTAAATCCCGGTGACGTTCGATGGTGAAAGAATCCCAATCCGTCAAGCCACGAGTCTTGGCCCTTCTTTGAGCGTGAGCTTCCGGTCCTCCGGGATAACTACGGCACTAAACCGCCACGCCGTCACGAAAAACATGCCTGATGAAGGGGCAGCGCTGCAACATCGGCCCGGGAGAGGGCCCTGACCGGGAGCCGGACCCCCATACCGCGAGGGATGTCACCCTGAAGGGGTCCTGACGTCACCCCGTCGGGTGACATGGCCCGCCCTCCGGCGATCGGCACATCCCGGCAAATCTGCCGGGAGGTAACACTCAGTACCCGAACCGGCGATCATAGTTGATGTGGTCCAGCCATTCGATGATGACCGCGTTTATATCGCCGTCGCGGACTACGGTATACACGAGCCGCCACGATCGGGTGAGATTATACTTCCAGAGATTCTTCAGCGGCCCGTATTTCTTGTGGTATTCTTTCGGGATCAGCTTCTTCGGCACCTGGATCCCGCAGAAGGCATCTGCCGCGATTCCGTCGAGAGCCCGGACCAGCAGTTCAGCTAGCCGACGATCCCCGGGATCCTGGGAGGCCTGAAGAGCCAGGAAGGCCTCCCTTACCTGCTCGTCTGCAAAATAGATTCGGCACTTCATCGGAACCGCAGGTCTTCGCGCATTGCATACTTCAGGACCATATCCGGGTCGTGAATCCAGCAGATTGTCCCCCGCGAATCGCTTGCTATCTTCCCCGACTCCAAAAGATACTCGATGATCGTCTTGAACGTCTGGTACATCATTTTCTTCGGCAGGTTCTCCCACAAGGCCCGCCGTTTGTATTCGCCGCTGTGCTCCTGAATGAATTCTTCGACCATCCGGATCGTGTCGAGCTGGGGACTGTGTGATCCCTGGTTACACGCTGGCATGAGTGACTTTTAGTTGTATAAGTAAATATAACTATAAGATACAGGCGTCCGGGATCTTCCCGCTCCACCCTCTTCACTGCGGTAACTCCCGGGGGAGAGTGACAGGCACCCCCGTGATAGTGATTATATTAATAATAATAATATTAATAATCATTGTCAACTACCCCCGGTTAAAACCGGGGGCTTGCAGCGGGGGCCCTTGTGGGGCACAGGGCTGCAATTTAATCGGTGCGAAGGTTGACGGTTCAAAAGACGTCCTTATTCGCACGGGCCGGTTGACGCGGCCCCTACCGATTATCCGTGGAACCACGGAATCACCGGCTACCTTTCGTAAATGGTTCAGAGCGCCGTTGACATCGGCGTTGATCAGGGTGCCCAGAGCACTCCGGTACAGTCCTCGCTTGATCCGCCGCTTCCTCCCATAGGGCGGTTTTCGGATCGGGTCGAGCGCGAGAGCGTCCACCTGCGAGGTGTATGCCTCGGAGTGCGAGTCATCGAACCGGATACCATACCCCTCGCACTTGCTCTTCAGCTTCTGCCGGAACTTGTGGAAGGG
>DASQ01000062.1 GCA_002503885.1 Methanoculleus marisnigri
AATTTATATCTCATGTTGGGTGAATTATAATAGAATACCCAAGAGGATATACCTATCGCAGGAAGGAAGGGCGGCTCCGCTTTCATCCCCGGCCTGATGACCGGGGACTTCCCGCTCCGCCCCCTTCACCCCCGCAAGTTAAATACGGACGGTACGAAGGTAACACCATGGTTCTCCCGGAATATGTTGTGGTCTTCTGCACGGCCCCTGCAGGCGAGGCGGAGGCGATTGCAAAAGCGCTCGTCGATGCCCGGCTGGCGGCCTGCGTGAACGTCACCGGCGTGCAGTCCTGTTACCGCTGGGAGGGCACGGTCAAGAGCGAGCCCGAACGGCTCCTGATCATCAAGACGCAGCAGAGCCTCCTCGACCCGCTCATCGCGAGGGTAAAGGGACTCCACAGTTACGACCTCCCCGAGATCATCGCCATACCCATCGTCGGCGGCTATACCCCGTACCTGGACTGGATACGGGAGGAGACGGCCTGATGGAGATCGTCTGCCGCGCCGGGATCCAGGTGACGGGCGACGCCGCGCGCACCGTCCACGACGACATCATCGTCGAGGACCACGTCAGGCTCTTCCTGAACGGCGAGTACCTTACGGCCCTGGTGGCAAGCCCCGACCGCCTGGACGACCTGGGGGCCGGGTTCGTCGTCAGCGAGGGGCTGACCGACAGGGTCGACTCGGTGGAAGTATCGGGGAAGGACGTGTATATCACCGCCCCGGTCGGGAGAGACGTCCGGCTCGAGATGGAGTCGTCCGGCGGTTACCGCGTCCTCGGCGAGCCCAGAGGGGTTGCCTCGTCGATCACCGTCACGGCGGACGGCATCCGTGCGGTCACGGCGGCGATCGAGTCCGATACCTGGCGGAGGACCGGCGCCGTCCACTGTTCGGTCCTCTTCTGCAACGGGGAACTCATCACCCGGGCCTGCGATGTGGGGAGGCACAACACCGTCGACAAGGTCGTGGGCTACGCGGCCCTCCGGGGGCTCGACCGGTCGACCTGCATCCTCGGGTGCACCGGGAGGCAGCCGGCGGGAATGGTGGCGAAGGCGGCGAACGCAGGCATCCCGATCGTCGTCTCCCGCGCCGCCTCGACCGACCGGGGGATCCTCACGGCGGAGCAGGCGGGGATCACCCTGGTCAGCTTCTCGCGGGGGGAGCGGTTCACCATCTATACGCATCCCGAGCGGGTGCCTGAAGTCCTTGAACAACTGGAGAAGACAGAACGATGACGGAGAACGACGAAAAAACAGCACTGATCCTGCTCGGGTGCCCGCAGGTGCCCGTCCAGACGAGCATGGCGCTCTACCTGGTGCACGGCTTGAAGCAGCAGGGCATCCGGCCGGTGATTGCCGGGACGACGGCGGCGCGGAAACTGATGGAGGTGGCCGACCCGGGCCGGTACTACCTGGACGAGATGACCGATCTCGACGTTGCCATCGACGAGATCACGGAGAAGCAGCGGGATTTCGACCTCTGCTTCGTCTTCATCCACAACGACTCCGGGATTGCCTATGCGGGAACGATGGCCTACATATCGAAGGCACGGCTGTATACGCTCATCTTCGGGGAGCATGCGGAAGAACTCGCCGGCGAGATCGAGTTCCCCTGCGAGGTCGTCGCGGTAAAGGCCGTGCACAACCCCATGCCGCTGAAGCGGAAACTCGACGAGGTGATGCAATGGGCTGTCTCGAAGCAATGAAACCCGAGATCATTCTCTCGCAGGCCTCGTTTAAGGAGGCGCGGGAGTATATCAAGAAGAATGTCCGGGAGTTCTACGAGGTCGAACCGGGCTACAAGATCCATGATGTCCACATCATCGGTGTGCCGCCGCTCTATGTCGGCATCGAGGGCGAGGACCTGATCTTCCCCTACACCAAGCCCTGCCACGGGACGTTCGTGGTGAAGGTCCCCGGCGGCGAGGAGATCGCGCGGCTGCGGGCGAGGAAGGGGAAGTAGCCCTTTCTCATCTATCGGGCCCCCAAAAGTGGCGGGTGCGTTCAGGATTAACCCTCTGCATGGCTGTTTTCTGTGACCTGGTCCGCCCGCCCCGTGTAGACCCTGGAGCCAAGCCACCAGTCCTCGTCCACCTTCATCACGTATCCCAGTTTTGATTCGACCGTCCGGTCGTGTGCGGGGTTGATGTAGTAGAACCGGACGAACCCGGACCCCTTCTTTGCCGCGTCGATGAACTGCCGGGTGTAGGGGTTGCCGAACGCGTCGAGTTCTTCAGCCCGGTTCACGCCGATCTTTTCGGGGTCGAACGGGTGGGCGAGGGTGGTGTTGTTGAAGTCGTAGGCGTAGATGTAGAGTTCGCCCCGGACAAACGTTCCGTTCGGGTCGGAAAACTCGGCGAGGGCCTTTTCTTTGCCGTTTGCGTGTGCATAAGCCACCGCGCTCTCGACGAAGGCGACGAGCGTTTCGTTCGAGGTGTAGTTCCCCTGCTCCGGGGCGTCAGGGCTTTGTGGCGTTGAAGCGGCCGTGTCGGGCTGGCTCTGCGTGCACCCGGCGGCCATAAGGAGCAGACCCCGGACACACACGGATACGAATGACATTAACGATGCATTCGTGCCATTCAATCTGTATTCCCTCCCTTAAACGAGTTAGAACGGTTATACGGACAAAGGCTCTTTTGAATCCCTCAATCTTCACCGCGGTCATCGCTGCTTCGCTCATCCCGGGGAGTATCCTCTTCCTGAGCATGGGGGTTAACGCGTGACCGGTGCCCCGGACGCGACTAAAGAATGAGGTATAAATTCCCCAAGGGCGGTACATACATTACTGGGAGTGGATCGGGGATCGTGCCTGCCGGGGGTGCTGTCATGGCCAGCCGGGTTCTCCCCGGGTCTGCTGATCCGCCCTGTACGGCAGCGTGGTAGAGTGAGTGTCCGGAGAGCATCATCACGGGGGGATGATCGTGAAACACAGCGGCAACCGACCTCAAGCCGGGATACCTGAGTTTGCAGCCGATATGGGCGGGTGTCAGGCTTTGCATACGAGTGAGACCATGAGCGAATCGTTGAGAGTGATCTTGATCGGGGAGAATCCCGGCGACGCCCCGGGTATCCGGGAGATGCTTGGAGGGTGCGGGCGCGAGGTTGAACTGCTGTACTGCGAGCGCCCCGAAGACGGGCTTACTCCGGTGCTGGAGGGCGGAATCGGGGTGGTTCTCCTCGACCTCGACTTCCCGGACGGCCGGGGAATGGGAATCTTTGACCGCCTGCGAGAGGTGGCGCCCGACATCCCGATCATCGTGCTCACCGCAGCGGGAGAAGAGCCCACCGCACTCCGTGCAATGCAGCACGGGGCGCAGGACTACCTGGTCAAAGGGAAGACCGACGCGGAACTGCTCTGCCGGGCTGTGCGGTACGCGGAGGAGCGGACGCGGGTGGAACTTGCACTCCGGCACTCGGAGGCGATGTACCGGAGATTGGTCGAGAACCTCAACGAAGGCGTTCTCGCCGTGGACGAGGCCGGCCTCATCACCTTCGCAAACCCGGCGATGGAGGAGATCCTCGGCTGCCCGGCGGAAAGCCTGATCGGGTCGCCGGTTACCGGGTTCTTCGGGACCCCCGGCAGCACCGGTACGGCCACCCGAAATCCGTTCTGCTGGCAGACCGCTCAGAGACAGGAGTTTGAACTGGACCTCCTCAGCGATGACGGGAGAAGCGTCCACGCGCTCGTGGTCACGTCGCCGATCACGGATGCCACCGGCGCCTTCCGCGGATGTCTTGCCGGGGTGCTCGACATCACCGGCCGCAAAAGGGCGGAGGAGGCGCTCAGGCAGAGCGAGCAGAAGTACCGGCTTGTCGTGGAGAGCCTCAGCGAGGGGATCTGGGTGATCGACCGGAACGCCTGCACATCGTTTGTCAACCCCCGGATGGCGGAGATGCTCGGCTACGCTCCGGACGAGATGATCGGCAGGTCCATCTATTCGTTCCTCACCCCCCTCTCCGATGCCACGATGCGGGATCGCCTGAACTGCCGGAGAGACGGCACTCAGGAACAGTATGAGTGCGAGTTCATCCGGAAAGGAGGCGACCGCATCACCGCGCTGATGATCGCGTCGCCGTTCTCCGATGATTCCGGCGAATTCCGGGGCTCGATCGCCGGTGTCATGGATATCACCGAGCGAAAACGGGCGGAAGAGGAGATCCGCATCCGGAACGAGCAGCTCATGGTGCTCAATCAGGTGGTCGGCGTCTCCGCCACCTCCCTCTCTCTTGCCGAACTCCTGGAAGAGTCACTGGAAAAGACGCTCAACCTGATGGGGTTTCATGTCGGCATCGTCTACATGCTCGACGCCGAGCGCAAACGGGCCCTCCTCCAGCACCAGAGCGGGCTGCCCCAATCATGCATGGCCCGGAGTCGTATCATCAAGGTCCACCACTGGCCGTTCAACTTTATCTTCATCGCCGGCCAGCCGCGCTACATAGAGCGGCAGCCTGACCTCAACTCCATCGAGGCGGGCATACTGCAGGAGCTCGAGGTCTCGGCGCTCGCCTGCATCCCGCTCATTGCCGAATCGGTCGTTGTCGGGGCGGTTTACGTCGGCAGCAGGACAAAGGAAACCTTCTCCCGCGAGGAGATGGCGCTTCTCGAGATGGTGGGAAAGGAGATCGGATCGGGTATCCTGAAGGGCATGCTGCACAAGAAACTGGAGGCGGCGAACCGGGAGGCAAACCTCTACCTGGATATCATGACGCACGACATCAAGAATGCCGAGAACGTCTCGAATCTCTATGCCGATCTCCTCATCGAGATGCTGGAGGGAGAGGCCGCGCTATACGCCAGGAAGATCCGGAGCAGTGTCCGCAGGAGCGCAGAGATCCTCGGGAACGTCACCACGATCCGCCGCATCCACCACGATTCACCGGATGTCGGGCCGGTCGACCTCGATCTCGTCATCAGGGAGGAGGTCGCCGCCTTTCCGGATGTCGTGATTGAGTTTTCGGTCAGCCACCGCCGGGTCTGGGCGGACGACCTCCTCTCCGAGGTCTTCGCCAACCTCATCCGCAATGCCGTCAAGTTCGGCGATCCGGGGATCCGGATCGCCATCCGTGTGGAGGAGTACGACGGTGAGAGCGTGCTGGTCTCTGTTGAGGATACCGGGCCGGGCATACCCGATCCCATGAAGGAGTCGATCTTTCACCGGTTCGAGCGGGGATGGGTCGGGGGCTACGGCGACGGGCTCGGCCTCTTCATCGTCCGCACCCTCGTCGAGCGCTACGGCGGCACCATCCGCGTGGAAGACCGGGTAGAGGGGCGTTCAGACCTCGGTACGGCGTTCCGGTTTACGCTCCGCGAGGTTCTCGCTTCCGGGGACGATGAAGACGACGAGTATCCGGACGGGGAAGAGTGCGAGTGACCTCCCGGGCATCCCCCCGGAGAGTCTCCCGCGCGGGAACGGCGTGATGTCGGTTTCACATCGGGTTGGGGGCTGAATTTTTGACTCAATATCGAAAGGTTTTAAGTGGTGAGGCCACAATTTAGCGTCGTGGCATCTCTCTATATCCGGGTCACTCAGTTCTTTGCGTCAATAGCGGTCTGCCTGCTCGCAGCGGTGATCGGGTCGGCCTTCACAACGCCGGCCATCCCAACCTGGTATGCCGCGCTTTTGAAACCTGCCCTGAACCCCCCTGCATGGGTCTTCGGTCCAGTCTGGACGGTGCTCTATATCCTCAACCCGTAAGACCGCTCACTCTTTTTCTATCTGCCGCCAGACGTGGGCGAAACGCTGAAATGCGGTGTAGTGCCCGAGGATGCCGAATATAACGAGGAGCCACCCGAGGTAGTTCAGACCATAGACCTCTCCCGGGATCAGCACCGTGAGCACGCCGGCGATGATGATCAGCACGAGACGGTCTGCCCGGCCGAGGACGCCCCCGTAAAACCTGCCGACCCCGACAGCCTGCGCCTGGGTGCCGAGGTATGAGGACATCAGGACCCCGGTCAGGGCGAAGACGCCGATCGGCCAGGGTGCGGCGCCGCCTGCAAATATGCCCGTGATGATGAATATATCGGCGTACCGGTCGATGACATGGTCCAGGAAATCCCCGCGGACGCCCGCGATCCCCATGTCCCGGGCGAGCGCTCCGTCGAGCGCGTCAAAGACGGCGTTGAAGATGACCATGGCGACGCCGAGCACGACCCCTCCGGCATAGAACGCGATGCCGGCAAGCGCCGATACAAAAAAAGATGCGAGGGAGAGCCCGTTCGGGGTGACCCCGATCTTTCTCATCAGGCCCACCATGGGCTGAATGATGCCCTGCACCTGCGGTCGAAACTGGTCGAGCGTCATATGCCGGGCTCCAGATAATCGGTCCAGTCGATGGACCCGCAGGACGGCGGCAACTCCCCCCGGATGATCTGCTCGATCCGGTCTGCACACTCCTCGACGGAGAGATCGGTCGTATCCACCTCAAAGACGTGCTCGTCTGAGTGCTCATCGAGCGTCTCGATCAGGATGACGTCGAGCGCCTCTGCCTCGGCGTTCTCCGCGACCTTCTCGGGGGGATAGTTCCTGGGGCCAAGACGCTTTTGCAGGACGTCGGGCCGGCACCGGAGCACCACGACCCGGTCGCAGGGGAGCAGGTGTGCGAGGTGCCCTTCGACGATTCCGTCGATGGGTTCGAACTCCTCCGCCCATAGGTCGACGTCCACCACCAGCGTCTGGCGGGCGCAGTCCTCCTCGATGATGTAGGGCCGCACCGTATCGGCCAGACGGACGACCGTGTGCCCTCGCCGCTCAAGTTCGGCCGCAATGGATGTCTTTCCTGTTCCCGGCGTGCCGGTGATGCCTGTCATCATAAGGTTTTAATCGCCTCGAGGAATCGAATGTTTTCCCAGTCTTCGCCGATGCTGACCCGGATATAGTGGTCCCCGAGCCCCGGGAAACTGGTGCAGGACCGGACGAGGACGCCCTTCGCCGCGAGGCGCTCCACCGCCTCGTCGCCTGTTCCGGGAGCGACGTCGATCAGAACGAAGTTTGCATCGGTAGGGTATGTCTTGAACGGCACCTCTTCAAGGAACCGCTGCCTCCACTGCCGGACGTGGTCGCGGGCTTCAAGCGCCCGGTCGGTGTCGGCAAGCGCCCCGACGGCCGCCGCCAGGGAGACCGAGTTTAACGCAAACGGTGTCGCCGCCCGGTGGTAGTACGGCTCCAGCCACCCGGGGACGAAGGCGTAGCCGACCCGCAGCCCGGCGAGGGCGAATATCTTCGACATCGTCCGCCCGAGGACCAGGTTCTCGTGCCGGCGCATGAGAGGCCGGTAGTCGATATCCGCAAAGTCGACGTAGGCGTTGTCGAGGAAGAGCAGCCCCTCCATCCCCTCGAGGATCTCCTCGACCGCCTCCGGCGGTACTGAGTTCCCCGTGGGGTTGTTCGGAGAGCAGAGGAAAGCGAGTTTTGCCCCTTGAGAGGCCTCGATGAACCCTGCCGGGTCGACCGAGAAATCCTCCCGGCGGGGGACGTTTGTGACCCGGGCGCCGTATATGGCGGCCGCGAGACCGTAGAAGGAGAAGGTCGGGGTCGAGATGACCACCGTTTCCCCCGGCTCGACGACGGTCCGGATCACCGTCTCGATGACACCGTCCATCCCTGAGCCGGTGACGAACCGGTAGTCGCCGTGGTAGCGGCGGAGAGCCTCGACGAGCGCCGATGCCCGTTCGTCCGGGTACCGGTTTGCTGTCTGGAGAGCGTTCGCCGCCGCTTGTATTGTGGCGGGCGACGGCGGCCGGGGGTTCTCGTTGCTCGCGAGGCGGGCCACCCGGTCGATGCCGTGCTCGCGCGCGACGTCCTCCGCTTTCTTCGCGTAGGAGTAGCCGCTTGCGCCCGCGAAGCACGCCCTAATCAAACGCCGCATTAATGACACCGACAGCTGCGTCGATCTCCTCGTACGTGATCACCAGCGGCGGAATCAGGCGGAGGTTCCCGTCGGCGGCACAGTTGACGAGCACACCGTGCTCGGCACAGGTGCGCTGGATCTCCGCGCACCGGTCACCGACCGAGATGCCGATCATCAGGCCGCGTCCCCGCGGATTGTGGGGAGCAAGTTCTCTCATGAACCGCTTGCCCTTCCCGGGGATATCGGGGAGGACCTCCTCGATGACGCCGATCGTCGCGAGTGCCGCTGCGCAGGCGAGCGGCCCTCCGGCAAAGGTGCTGCCGTGCTCGCTCCTTCCAAACTCAAGCCCCTCGCGGGCGACGAGCGCGCCGATCGGAAAGCCGCTCGCGAGCCCTTTTGCGAGCGTGACGATGTCGGGGGCAACATTGGTGTGCTGGATGGCAAGCCACTTGCCGGTCCGGCCCATGCCGGTCTGCACCTCGTCGACGATCATCAGTGCGCCGGTGTCGTCGCAGATATCCCGGATACCCCGGAGGTAACTGTCGGGCGGGATCAGGACCCCCGCTTCGCCCTGGATAGGCTCGACGAAGACTCCGGCGGTATCCTTATCGACGGCACCCTGGAGGGCGTCGAGGTCGCCGTAGTCCACGAAGGTGCAGGCGGGCGAGAGCGGCTCGAACGGCTCCCGGATCTCGGGCTTATGGGTGACGGCGAGCGACCCGCAGGTCCTGCCGTGGAACCCGTGGGTAAACGCGACGAACTTCTTTCTTCCCGTCCGGACGCGGGCGAGTTTTATTGCGCCGTCGTTTGCCTCCGCGCCGGAGTTCGAGAGGAACGCCTTGCCAAGCCCCGTGATCCCCACGAGTTTCTCCGCAAGTTCCGCCTGGTTCGGGACGTAGTAGAGGTTCGAACAGTGGATCAGGCGGTGGGCCTGGTCGCAGATAGCCTCTACCACCTTCGGGTGGCAGTGGCCGGTGCTGCAGACCGCAATCCCGGCCACACAGTCGATATACTCCCGTCCCTGATCGTCCCAGACGCGCGACCCCGCACCGCGGACGATCTTCATCGTCCGGCCGAATGCGGGCATGTAGTAGCGTGCATCAAGCACCCGTGAATCTTCTGCCATGGTCTCACTCGTACTCGATCGTCGCGGGGGGTTTGGGGGTGACGTCGTAGACGACCCGGGCGACGCCGGGTATCTCGGCGGTGATCCGGGCTGCCATCCGCGCGAGGGTGTCGTAGGGCAGGGGCAGCGGGTCGGCGGTCATGCCGTCCCGTGACTGGACGGCCCGGACCGCGACGATCCAGCCGTGCAGCCGGATATCTCCTTTGACCCCGGTCCCGAGGCCGAGGAGCGCGGCAAAGCACTGCCAGGGTTGGTACTTCTCCACCAGGCACTCCTCGACGATGGCGTTTGCCTCCCGGACGATCGCGATCTTCTCTCTGGTCACCTCACCGAGCACCCGGACGGCAAGCCCGGGTCCCGGGAAGGGCATCCTGTGCTGGATCTCAGTCGGGAGCGAAAGCCCGCCGGCCACATCGCGGACCTCGTCCTTGTAGAGGTCGGCAAGCGGCTCGATGACGCCTTTGAACTTGATATCGAGGGGCATGCCACCCACGTTGTGGTGGCTCTTGATGCCCCCTTCGCTCTCGATGCGGTCGGGGTAGATCGTCCCCTGCAGGAGCATCGTCGCTCCCGTCCGCTTTGCCTCCCGCTCGAAGATCCGGATGAACTTCGCACCGATGGCTTTGCGCTTCTCTTCGGGATCGGTGATCCCGGCGAGCGCCTCGAAGAACTCATCCGCCGCATCGACGACGCGGAGGTTTGCATCGGCAAAGAGGGACTGTATCCGTTCGGTCTCTCCTTTCCGCATGAGGCCGGTATCCACGTATATCGGGACGAGCTGATCACCGATGGCACGGGTGGCCAGCGCCGCGCAGACCGACGAGTCCACGCCGCCGGAGAGTGCCATCACGACCTTATCTCCACCGGCAGTTTCGCGTATCTGCCGGACTGCCTGATCGATAAACTTCTCAATAGTTACCATTCTGTTGTCTCACCTGGTCTGGGATGATATTTTATTCTTTTTGCATGCCTCTACAAAGCCGATGTAGGGCGGGGAGGGGTTTGTGGGGCTCGATTTGAATTCGGGGTGGAACTGTGTGGCGAGGTAGAAGGGGTGATCCGGGAGTTCGCAGACCTCCATCCTCTCTCCGCAGGAGCCCGAGAAGACGAGGCCTGCGTTCTCAAGGTCGGCGATGAACTTCGGGTTCACCTCGTAGCGGTGCCGGTGCCGCTCCACGATTGCGGTCCTGCCGTAGAGGCCGGCCACCCTCGTCCCTTCCTTGAGAACGACGTCGCAGTTCCCGAGGCGCATCGTGCCGCCGAGATCAGAGACCTCCTCCTGCTCGGGGAGGATGGCGATGACGTGCGCCCCGGGTCCCATCTCTTCGCTGGTGGCATCGGGAATGCCGAGGACGTGCCGGGCGTACTCGATCACCGAGAGCTGGAAGCCGAGGCAGAGGCCGAGGTAGGGTTTGTTGTTCTCGCGGGCATACTGTATCGCCCGGATCTTGCCTTCGATGCCGCGCTTGCCGAACCCTCCCGGGATCAGGATGCCGTCGACATCGGCGAGGTCACGGAGTTCGAAGGTCTCCGCATCCAGCCAGCGTATGTTCACTTCGGTGGAGAGCGCCCGGCCCGCATGCTTGAGCGACTCTTTGATGGAGATGTAGACATCCTCGATCCCGTACTTGCTGACGATGGCGACCGTCGCCCGGTTCGTGTACTCCTGCGAAACGACCCGGTACCATGCGGTGTCCGGGTCCTTGTTATCGAGGGCCAGGTAACTGCAGACGACGTCCGCAAGCCCTTCTTTCTCCAGCTCCACCGGGATCTGGTAGATGTCGGGGACATCCTTTGCGGAGACCACAGCCTTTGCCGGTACGTCGGTGAAGGCGGAGATCTTCTTCTTCGTCTGCGGGCTGATCACCTCGCTGCTCCTGCCCACGATGATGTCGGGCTGCAGCCCGAGTTCCCGCAGAGCCTTGACCGAGTGCTGCGTGGGTTTGGTCTTGTGGTCGCCCATGGTGTCCACCGGGACCAGGGTGACGTGGACCAGGATCATATCCTCGGGCGCAAGTTCGCCGTGCATCTGGCGAACCGCCTCGAGGAACGGCATGCTCTCGATGTCGCCGACCGTGCCGCCGACCTCCACCAGGCAGATCTCTGCCTCCTTGCCGCCGTTGACTTTCTCCTGCGCCGCACGGCTGATGCAGTGCTTGATCTCGTCGGTGATGTGGGGGATGATCTGAACGGTCGCGCCGAGGAAGTCCCCGCGCCGCTCTTTCTCGATGACGTTCCGATACACCTTGCCCGTCGTGATGTTGTGGATCGACTTTAAGTTGATGTTTAAGAACCGTTCATAGTTGCCGAGATCGAGGTCGACCTCCCCACCGTCAGAGAGGACGAAGACCTCACCGTGCTGGGCGGGATTCATGGTGCCGGCATCGATGTTCAGGTACGGATCGATCTTCACCGCCGTCACCTGATAGCCGCGATTTTTTAAGAGGCGGCCGATAGATGCGGTGGTGATGCCCTTTCCGAGCCCACTCATGACGCCGCCAGTTACAACGATATACTTCAAACTCTCGTTCCCCTCCGGTTGCTCCAGATTCTCTATCTTATGTATGTGATCTTGTGTATTGAGAATGTATTGTTCCGGCAGTCCCCACGAATCGCTGCCGGCGTAATGGGCGGTTTTTCCGGTGTCCACCGCAGTGCTACTTCCCGATGACGGCAAACGATGTCGATGTCCGGGTAAGAAGCGTGTCGTCTGCCGCGCTCCGGACCTCTCCGTCTGCAAACGCCACCCGGCGCCCTTTGCGGATGACCCTCCCGGTTGCGGCTATCGTCCCGGTGTTGACGCCTTTTATGAAGCTGGTATGCTCATCGATCGTGGCGATCTTCTCGTCTTTTGAGAGAAGCGTATAGAGTGCAAGCGCAATCGCCTCGTCTGCGAGCGCCACGTAGACCCCCCCCTGGAGCCACCCGGCGCCGTTCAACATATCCGGCCGGACTTCCATGGTGAGGCTGGCGCACCCGTCGCCGAATTCACCCAGTTCTATTCCCATCAACTTAAAGAAGGGATTTGCGTCCCTCCCTACCCGGTTTAGCTCGTCAATGTAGTCCACGCGACCGCGCCCGTATGCGAGAGGGTTTGGAGTCCGCCGGGATAAGCGTTGTGAATACCGTGCCCGATACAGTATTTCATGCCTGTTGGCGGCCGTGGAATCGATCGAAGGGATCGCCACGCTATCCAGGTCGGGCCGGTGGCAGGGACCGCCTCGTTATTGTTCCGGCAAAACCTCATCCTGAGCAGTTCCTCTCGAAAACGTGGACAATAAGGGCGAGGGGGCTCTCCGCCGCCGGTTGAGCCCCGGAGATCATATAAAAACAAATATCTCTTTCGCTCTCCACCAGTAGATGTATGGAAGATGCATGGCAGCCCGAAGCGCTCCGGAACAGGAGGCTCGAGCAACTCCGGGCTACCATGGACGATTACATCGTCAAGCATACCGACCAGGTGGAAGGGAACCTCCCGGTCTTCTTCGGGCACGTTGCCGCCACGCTCGACAAGACCTTTCCCGACCTGGACGACAGGACCTACGATGACTTCATCGATGCAACCACCTTCACGCTCGTCAACACCACGCGCGAGGCTCCTACAGTGGAGTTTCTCGAAAAGACCCTGCGGCATGCCATGGGGAACAAGCGGCGGAGAAAGGGGCGGGCAACCCTCGATGTGATTGTGGGCCTCAAACTGATCGATACCGGCAACTATTATCAGGCGATCGATTACCTTGCGCGCTACAGGAACTATGACGGCCGTATCAACGCGGCAATCGCCTACAGTTACTACGCCCTGTCCCTGGCAACGAACCGGAAGCAGGGCCTTCGCCCCGACGATCTGGAACTTCATGCCCGCGAGGAGATGCTGAACCTCTCCCGGACCCGCGCCCCGCTCAACCGCCTCGGGGTCCTCGATCGCAAGGATACCCGGTTAAACTCGATCTTCTGGTTCATGCTGGATCTGGCGTTCACCTGGTTCCCGAGTGAACCGGAGTTCTACCGCATCGGTATCTCCTGGACAAAGCACGAAGGGGACGTCGAACGCCGCCAGAGCCTCCTTGCCCGCGCTATAGAGCGGTTCTCGGATAACAGGTTCTTCCTGACGGAGGCGTTCAACACCCGCGTAGAACTGCGCAACGGGGGCGATGCCGCCGCGATTGTCAAACAGATGATGCAGCAATATCCCGACGACCACGAGCCACTCTACTTCGGGATGAAACTCGCCATTCTCGGAGGACAACCGAGATCCTACGCGAGTTTCCGAAAACTGGCGCTCTTGAAAGCATTTCCCCGGCACCTGCTTCTGCTGCTCGATGCCGTGCTCGAGGTCATGTGCAACCACAAGACCGAGAGTTACCTCTGCTTTGAGGAGGCAAAGAAGGTTTCCGGGCGGGATTACTACATCACAGCGCTGGAATACATCCTCCGCGACTTCATCGAAGGAGATGAAGACCGGGCGAAACGGGCGAGATCTGCTTTCTTCACGAGCGTCGACCAGTACTGCACGCAGGCCCTGAAGATTAAGGAGGAGTGATGAGTGGCCGCGTACCCCCCCGACCCGGTAATATGCAATCCCGCGTCTCATCTCCGGATAGCCCGTTACCCCTTCACCTGTGCTGAATTCACGGTAATTCTCAGGATGCCCCGTTAAAACGACCAATCTCGATGATGGAGCAGAAAGGCATAACGATGAATATATCTGTCGCGACAGGGAAAACTTCCTACGAAAAGCGCTTCCGGGCCCCAATAGGCAGATACACCGGGGAGGATCGGTTACGATGACGGGAAACAATACTACACGAGACACCGGGAGGGGAGCATCCGGGACCGACGGCGTCGGGGGATCGCCGTACCTCAGAGAGGATGTCTGCCTCTCCATCCTCCGTGAAGCGCCGGACGGACTCGTTCTGGTGGACGGCAAGGGCGAATGCCGGTACCTGAACCCGGCGTTTACCCGGATCACCGGGTATACCCGGGAGGATGTCCCGACCCTGAACACGTGGTTCGAACGGGCCCACCCAAACCCGGCATACCGGCAGAAGGTGCAGGGCATGGGGCAGGAACTGCTCCAGGGCGACCGAAACACTCTGGTCGCCAGCGTGGTCTGCCGGGATGGAAAGGTGCGTGATCTCGAGATCCGGCGGGCGCCGGTCGAGGGAAGCTGCATCCTGCTCACGGTCCGGGACATCACCGAGCAGGTCCTGACCGAGGAGCACCTCAGGCAGGCTACATCCGAACTGACCGCGGTGATCGAGGCATTTCCCGATCTCTTCCTCAGGTTGAACGCCGACGGGACGATCCTCGACTCCAGAGCCGGCAGGCTGGCGGAGACGTCGCTGGTATCCCGGGCACTGCTCGGCCGGCGGGTGCAGGACCTGCTCCCCGCCGGGGTAGGCGAGGTGCTCGGGGATGCACTGCAGCAGGCGGCCCGGACGAATGCGTCTGTCGCACCCCTGGAGTTCTGTCAGATGGAGGCCGGAGAGACCCGGCATTACGAGGCCCGCGTTGTACTGCTGTGTGAGATGCACCTGATGGTCATCATCAGGGAGATCACGGAGCGGAAAGAGGCGGAGCAGGAACTGCATCGGCACCGCGAGCACCTCGAGGAACTGGTCGCGGAACGAACCGCAGAACTCGAGCATGCGAACCAGCAGCTCGAGCAACTCCTCTCCTCCATCGAGATGACCGAGAGGAGAGCCGCGGAGGAGTGGCTGGATTCATCGATCGAGCAGGACACCCTGAATCCGGCCGAACCCGGGGGGGCAAGGCTCACCACCGATGTTGCCGGGACGGTCGTCATCGTCAGCCCGGAGGCCGAGCACCTGACCGGCTATGCCGGGGAAGAACTGGCCGGGAGACCGGTGTGGTCTCTCTTTTCGGACAGCAATGTTCACGATATCCTCTCGGAGGAGGTGCTGGGGCGGGGCAGGTCGACAGCGTGCTCGGAGGGGGCTGTACTCGTGCGATGTGACGGTTCAGTGCAGGCGGTCCAGATCTCCGCCGACCCGATCATCGATGCCATGGGTTTCGTGATCGGCATGGCCTGCACGATTCGGAAGATATAAGGGTGGGCGGTCAGAGCCGAAAGCCGTAGGACTCCGGGTGCACCGGCCCCGGGTCCTGGGGTGCCACGGTGACTCCTACCTGGTCGGAGTAGAACCCGAGCCCTTCGAGGGCGGAGAGGAGCACCTTCTCCGGCGTGTTATTGATCTCGCTTACATGGGCGAGCATCGCCATGTGGATCTGGTCGGCAAGCCTCTGCAGGCAGCGGGCTGCATCAGGGTTCGAGAGATGCCCGTGTTTTGACCGTATCCGGCTCTTTAAATACGCAGGGTAGGGGCCGGTCTCAAGCATATCGGGACAGTGGTTGCTCTCCAGGAGAATGGCGTCGCAGGATGCGAGCCGGTCGAAGATGGAGGCGGTGATGGTGCCGGTATCCGTGCAGCATCCGATGCGGAGGTCGCTCTCGGTGACAGAGAACCCGCAGGGTTCCCGGGCGTCGTGGGAGGTCACGAAGGGCTCGACCGAGAAGTCGCCCACACAGAACGGCTCTCCATACCTGCACCGCCGGACCTCTGCCGGCGTCGGCCCGCATTTCTCGTTGAACGCCTCCAGCGTGCCGCCGGTCGCGTAGACGGGCACGCCGAGCCTCCTTGCCAGGACGTCGACTCCCCGGATGTGGTCGATATGCTCGTGGGTGACCAGGATCCCTTCGATCAGCGTTGCATCGGCGTCGGCGCATCTGAGGCGGCGAAGGGTCTCGCGGGCGGAGAGCCCCGCGTCAATGAGCAGTGCACCCCGCTCCCCTCGCAGATAGGAGCAGTTTCCCTTGCTCCCGCTGGCGAGGACTGTCAGTTCCATTGTAGAAATGGTGGTCTGTGCGGATATTTAAGGCCGCGTCGGGGAACCGTGCCAAACGAGTCCCATGGTTCCCGGCACCGTACTCAGTCCTGCATCGCCCTGACGACATGGACCGACTCCGGCGCAAACGAGACCACAACCCGGCTGCCTTCCCGGATATCGAGACCGTCCACCGCCTTCCAGGAGAGGACGGACGAGAGCGCGAACCCGCAGTCGACCGTCACCTTGCTGAACGGGCCGCGTGGCACGATGGAGGCTACGGTGCCGGGAAGGGTGTTCCCGTTGAGAGCACTCCTCCCTCCGGCCGCCGGGGCGATCCGCAGGTCCTCCGACCTGATGCAGAGGCAGACCTCTTCCCCCCGTTTAAACGACGACACGGCCCGGACCTGGACGCCGCCGATATCGACCACCGAGGCGCCGTCTCCGCCGTCGACGACGGTGCCGTCGACGACGTTCTCGGTGCCGACGAACCGGGCGACGTCCCGGTTCGCCGGTAAGGTGAAGACTTCCCGGGGCGTCCCCACCTGTGCAAACCCCCCGTTCATCAGCACGCCGATCCGGTGGGCGAGCCGCTGCCCCTGGTACATGTCGTGGGTGGAAAAGAGGATCGTCGTGCCGAGGTCGCGGTTGATCCGGATGACCAGGTCCTCGATCGTCTCTACCGAGACCGGGTCGAGGTTTGCTGTCGGTTCGTCCATTAAGAGGATCTCCGGCTCGATCACCATCGCCCGTGCAAGAGCCACCCGCTGCATCTCCCCGCCGGAGAGCGTCCGGGCCCGTCGCTCTCCGTAGCCGGCAAGCCCGACCACATCGAGGGCGTCCCGGGTCTTCTTACGGATCGCCCCCTCGCTCACGCCCCTGAACCGGAGCCCGACGGCGACGTTCTCGGTGACCGTCGTGTTGAAGACGGCAGGCTTCTGGAAGACCATCCCCATCATCCGGCGGATGGAGAGGCTTTTGTCCTGTTCCCTGTGGATGTCGGTGCCGCCGATCCGGATCGCTCCTCCCGTCGGGGTATCGAGGAGGTCGATGAGGCGCAGCAGGGTCGACTTCCCGGCCCCGCTCGGCCCGATGATGGCGAAGATCTCTCTCCGCTCGACGCGCACGGTGACGCCGGCAAGCACCGCCGCATCACCGAACCGTTTTGAGACGTTTGTAAGTTCAATCATGCGATCACCGGTGCTGCACCGTGGTTATGGCGAGATTGACGCCAAGGGCTATGATGAGGAGGATTATCCCGAGCGCAATCGACTGAGGGATGTTTCCCATCGAGGTCTCAAGCGATATCGCCGTCGTCAGCACCCGGGTCGAACTCATGAAGGACGACGCCATGATGTTGCCGCCGACGAGGATCGCCGCTCCTACTTCGGATATTGCCCGCCCGAACCCGATCGCGACGGCCGCGAGGATTGCAAACCGGGCCTCCTTCATGATGTTCGTGAGAAACTGGAGACGCGTTGCCCCGAGCGAGTGGAGGGTGTCCTTGAGGACCGGGTCGACTCCCGAGAGCGCGGATATGGTCAGGCCGATCATGATCGGCAGGATGAGCACTGTCTGCGCGATGATCATGGCGGTCGGGGTGAAGAGGAGCCGCAGAAAGCCGAACGGGCCGACACGGGATATGAGCAGGAATATCAGGAGCCCGACGACGACGGTGGGGAGCGCATAGAGGGTCTGGATCAGGCCTATGAGGCTCTTCTTTCCGGGGAACGTGCCGAAGTTGATCGCGGCGCCGAGCGGAACGGCGATCAGGGTGGCGAGCACGGTTGCCGTGAATGAGACGACGATGCTTCTTGCGGCGATGGCCATTACGTCGGGGTCAAGCGTGATGATGAGCCTGATCGCCTCCGTGAAACCCTCGATGATCTCGTACATGCTCTGCACCTGATTGTGGTCTGCCGGGGGCAAAAAAGGGGTAGGAGTTAAGGCCGGATCACAGAACAGGGTCCGTCACTTCAGCCTCGGTCACGCCGATCTTTGCCCAGTCGTTCTGGGCGGCATAGAAGAGCGGCTGGCCGTACTTGTCGACGCCGAAGGAGGCGATCTCCTTCTGGACATCCTCAGAGATCATGAAGTTGACCCAGTCTTTCGCGACGGTGCTGTTGATATCGGGGTACTTCCCCGGGTTGATCTGCATGGCGCAGTAGACGTTGAGCAGGATGTCGCCCTCGTCCACGAGCGTCACGAGGTCGAGGTCGCCCTTGTAGGCAAGGTAGGTCCCGATGTCGGAGAGGGTGTAGGCCTGCTTTTCGTTCGCCATCGTCAGGGTTGCACCCATGCCCGTCCCGGCCTCCTGGTACCAGTCGCCGGAGCCCTGCACGTCCGCGGAGTAGTTGAACCCGGCTGCCTTCCATATGGCCTTCTCCTTGGAGTGCGTGCCCGAGGCGTCACCGCGCGAGACGAAGACAACATCCGATCCGTCGGCCATTCCAGTCTCCCGGATGGTGGTGAACGCCGCTTCAGGCTGCATGCCCTTGATGCCTGCCGGGTCGGACTCGGGTCCGACGACGACGAAGTAGTTGTAGGCGAACACGCGCCGGTTGATTCCATAGCCGTCGGCGAGGAAGGCATCTTCACGGGCACGGTCGTGCACCATCAGGACGTCCACGTCGCCGTTCTGTCCGTACTCGATCGCCTTGCCGGTTCCGGCGGAGACGATCAGCACCTCGGCGTTGTACTGCTCCTCGAAGATCGGCGTGAGGCGTTCGAGGAGTTTGGTGTCGTAAAGGCTTGTCGTCGTAGCGATACGGAGCTGCTGCTTATCTGCGGGGGTCGGGTTGGTCGTCGTCCCGGTACACCCGCAGATGAGCAGGAGGGCGACCATGACGGCCGCAACGGCAAAAAGGGTTCGTCTTACCATAGTACTCAGTATGGTATCTGGACCTGCACAATTAAATGTCGTGGTTTTACACTGATGGTAACTTGATTAACTTGACCAGGTATACTTGGGGGTAGGTTACTTGACCCGCAACGGAACGCCGGGAGGGCCCGGCGTGCCGTGCCCACCTGCCCTCACCCCGTCACGATATCGTGGTAGGCGTCGCCGTCCGCTTCGACAAAAAGGATCGCCTTCCCCCCGCTGAAAGCGGGCTTTGGAAACTTTCGCAGGGTGACAGTGCCGTTGCTGACTGCCGCCCCGCCCCGGGTCTCCACCCGGTCGACGCCGGAGGCGAAGATTGCGGCGATTGTCTGGCTGCCGTGAAGGCTCCGGGTCGTTCCTTTCTGAACGAACCGGCCGTCGTTTCCGGATGCCGCGAGGCCGATGCCGGCAAGCGCACCGATGACGCCGTCTTCGGTGCCGCCGAGCCCTTCAAGACGGATCCCTGCCTGCCGGGCGAGTGAGCGCGCCTGCTCCTGTGTCACGACAGTCTTCTTCGCAGAGAACCCGAAGAGGCAGAGGTCGGTGCCGATGTCCTGGTCGGCGGCGACGCAGATCCCCGGATCGCTTCCCTCGATGAAGTCGGCGAGCATCAGTTCCTTTGCCGTCGCGAATACGTCGGCCGCGGCCCTGTTCTCTGCTTCCCGGATGTGGATGACCGCAGAGCTGTTGTGAGAGGTGTAGGGTATAGCAGGGTGGACAAAGAGCTGGTGCCGGGTCACCCCCGTCACCGTGTACGACCGGGCGAGTTCTGCTGCAATCGTGCGGGCGAGCCGTCCGGTTCCCCGGGACTCGCGGGTGTCGGTGTCGTCGATGCCAAGGTAGAGGGTCATGTTATCGCTCGTGCTCTGTACTGATCCGCCCACAAAACTAAATAATACTTCTCCGGGGTCAATCAAAAGATGTTGACTCCGGGGCCGTCAGGCCCGGATGATCGTGCCGACCCGTTCCCCGTTGATGGCTTTTGTAATGTTCCCGGGCACGTGGGCGTTCACCACCTTGATCTCCGTGATGTTGACGGCGTCGCGGAGGAGCTCGACCGCCATCGGTTCGAGCACCATATCCTCCATCTCCATCTCCAGGAGCTCGTCGGCCGTGATCTCCGGGATGAACTCGGCGTCGGGGTTCACAAACGGGTTTTCCGTGTAGAGGCCGTTCACGTTCTTCCCGAGGATGCAGTTCTTCCCGCCGATTACCTCGGCCATCAGGAAGGCGCCGGTATCGGTCCGGTGCGGCGGGATGCTCCCGAGTTTCGGCGGATGCTCGTAGAGCCCGTAGGGCGGGGTGCCCTGGACGACCGGCAGCATCCCGAGGGATATGAGCGAGGGGAGGTTTAAGAGGTCGTCGGTGTGGATCCGGACACCGTTGTACTTCGAGAAGAGGATGGACATCATGATCGCGTTCTGCTCGCTGATCTTGCCTGCCAGTTCCGCAAGCACCCCCGTCGGCATACCGAGATCGATCCCGACGTCGAGGATGTGCCGCACCCGGACGCCGCCGCCGGTGGCGACCAGGATCTTGTTGTTCCGGGAGAGTTCCCCGATCTCTTCGACCAGCGGGAAGATCACCTCCTTCCCGTAGTCGATGACCCCGTGGCCGCCGATCTTGACGACGTTTAACTCCGGCATGATCCTGACCTGCCGACCGCTTCTGGTCTCGCGGAGCAGGCCCCGCCGGACAAGGCTCTCACCGCGGAACCTCGATTCCATTTCAAACCGTTCTGCCATGTTAACCCTTGCTTCTATGTGAAGGAAAACATTAAGTAACTTTGTGACATACCAGCAGGTATACCACCTGGTAGGAGATGAAAACACCATGAAGATCTATGCACGAGAACGCCAGAAAGTCGGCACCGGCGTGAAGCAGCCCCGGTTCCGCGTCGTCGCCGTCGTCGAAGAGAAGAGTGAAGAGAAGCACGTGAAGATCGAGGGGACCCACTTCCGCAAAGTAGAACTCGAACAGATCGCAAAGGATCTCGGGGCGGAGGTCGTCTATCTCGAGGAGATGCCCGAAGAAGAGCGGGGCGAGAAGAAGAAAGAAGAGGCGTAACCAGACCGACCCCATTTTTTGCACCGGGCGCGAGTACTTCTACGATCGGATGTCCACACACGAACATGACGATATAATCGAGGCGGCCGCGAGAATCCTCCTCGAAGAGGACCGGTGCGTAACCATCGGTTTTTACCCGGGCGGCATCGCCATACGTTTCCCCACGACCCGGAAACTTGCCGAGCACCTCGGGATCCCCCATTACTACGTCCTCCCCCGGTTCGGGGCGATGGAGCGTGACGGCCTGATCCGCCGGGTGGAGCGGGTCGGGATCTCCACCACGGCCGCGGGGACAGAGCGGCTCCTCGCGCTCATGGCGGAGCGGCACGGCGAGCGTGTGGAAGAAGTCCTCGGCGCCGGGGTCTTTTCGGCGCTGCAGGCCCGCAGGAGTCAGGCCCCTTCCGGAGCACCGGAAGGGTAGACGTGGGCCGCCGAAGGCCGGAAGGCAAGGTAGACGGCATCGCCCCTGGCGACATCGGCTTCCTCGAACCCCTGCCGGGTCAGCGTCACCCGGAATGGGACACTCGCGTCGACGGAGACCCTGACCAGCCCCCCGTTCTGCCGCACCGAATCGATGCGCCCGAAAAAGACGTTCTTCCCGTTCTGCGGCAGGGCTGCTTTTGAGAGGAGGATATCCTCCGGCCGGATTGCAACGGAGACCGGGCCGGGCACACAACTCTCCACCCGTATCCGGATATCCCCCACCCTGACGGTCCCGTCGGGCGACCCCTCTCCCCGGAAGAGGTTCTCCACCCCGACAAAGCCTGCGACGAAGTCTGAGTTCGGCCTCCGGAAGATCTCCTCCGGCGTCCCCACCTGGACCACGTCGCCACCGCGCATGATCGCCACCCGGTCGGCGAGATCGAAGACCTCCTCGAAGTTATGGGTGATATGGATGATCGTCGTCCCGGTGGCCTCGTGGATCCGCGCGAGTTCCGCCCGCAGGCTCTCGCGCGTCTTCACGTCCAGAGCAGAGAGCGGTTCGTCCAGCAGCAGTGCGTCGGGTTCCATCACCAGCGCCCGGGCAATCGCCGCCCGCTGCTGCTCGCCGCCGGAGAGCGTGCCCGGGTAGCGGTGGAGCAGGTGGCTGATGTTTAAGAGGTCCGCGCTCTCCTGCACCTTCCCGCGGATGAACGCGGGATCGGCGCGGCGTGACTTCAGTCCGAAGCCGATGTTCGCCTCGACAGTCAGGTGCGGGAAGAGCATGTAGTCCTGGTAGACCATGCCGATGTTCCTGTCCCTGGCCGGCACATCCGTGATGTCCCGGCCGTTAAGGAGGATCCTGCCTGCATCGGGGTTGTAGATCCCGGCGATCGTCTCGAGGAGGATCGTCTTTCCCGCTCCGGTAGGGCCGAGGATGATGAAGTACTCCCCGTCTCCGATCGAGAGCGAGACGTCTGTTAGCGAAAATTCGCCGAGGTTTTTTGACACAGAATCGATGATAAGCATGGGTATACCTCCTCAATAGACGTGCGTGGCTCCGCTGTAGCGCTCGAAGACATAGAGCGAGATGATCGAGATTACAATGAGGATCGTCGCTGCGGAGATGGCGTACTCGAGATTTCCGGTGGACATGTTCAGGAAGAGCGAGAGCGGGAGCGTCTCGGTCTTCATCCGCGTTGCGCCGGCAAGCATCAGCGCGGCGCCGAACTCGCCGATCCCCTTCGACCAGGTGATCACCGATCCGGCAAGGAGGCCGTTTGAGGACATGGGGAGCGTGACCCGCCAGAAGGCCTGGGCGTCGGTGCATCCGAGCGTCTTTGCCACGTGCTCGTAGCGGGGGTTGATGCTCTGGAACGTCGAGCGGGTCACCCGGAGCATGTAGGGCAGGTTCACGAAGAACTGGGCCACGATGATCCCGAGCGGTGTAAAGACGAAGGCGAGCCCCATCGCATCAAGCGACTTGCCTATCGGGGATACGCCGAAGAAGAGGAGGAGCCCCACGCCGGCCACGAGCGGCGGGAGCGCCATCGGGATGTCCATCACCATGTTCATCAGGGATTTGCCCGGGAACGTGTAGCGGGCGAGCGCATAGGCAACCGGCACGGCGACCAGAATGCAGAGGAGCGTGGAGATGACGGACGTGATGATCGAGAGCCTGATCGCAAACTGGATCTCTTCGGAGAGGAGGCACTCGATAAGGACACTCGCCGGGGAGTGGGTGACCACCCCGATGAGGACCAGCACGATGAAGGCGGTGATGAGGAGGGCGACCGCTATGGTCACCATCTGGAAACGGGAGACGTTACCCTTGCTCATGAGGACTCCTCATGCTCCCGGAGGTCCTTTGGCGAGAAACTCCGGACCTTCACCTCCTCGATATGCCGCGCGTCGACCCAGCCGCTCCTGACCTCGTCGCGGTGGTCGAACTGGCGGACGTAGGGTTTGATGTCGAGAAGCGGCGTGCCGTCCAGCACGTCGATGCCGCGAACCCGGACGGTGCTGTCCTCGACGGCAATGACTTCGACGAGGGAGATCCCGATCGGGTTCGGGCGGCTGAAATGGCGTATGGCAAAGATCCCCCGCTCTTTGCTGCCGTCAACGAACGGACGCTGGAGCAGACGGAATCCGTCTGCCCGGTGGAAATGGTAGAGAAGGTGGATGTGAGAGAACCCCTCGATCCCCTGCAATCCTTCGGCATACTCGGGAAAGACCTCGATCGTCCCCTCCGCTTCGGAGAAGATGCTCTGGATGGGCGTGGTGTCCTGGTCGGTGAACGGTGAGTGAATGGTTCCGATGATCTGGTAGGTGACTTCCATGCGACTTCTCCTTCGTTGGTCCCCTCAGGGCTTGACGCCCGTGTAGGTCTCGTTCGGGTAGGTGATGAAGCCGTGGCTGGTAAAGATCGCCTTTCCTTCTTCGGAGGCGACGAACGCGGTGAACTGCTCCGCCTCATCGGGGTGCTCAGAGGACGTCAGTACGCCGATGGGGACGATCTTCATCAGGTTCTCCTTGTTCGGGATGTAGATGAGGTCCATCTTCTCCGGCACGTAGAGGTCCTCCCAGATGATGCCGACGTCGGCCTGGCCCATGGAGAGGTAGACCAGCAGTTCGTTCACCGTGCCGCTGCGGGTCACGACGTTCTTCTCCACATCACTGAGCAGTTTGTTCTTCTCCAGGAGTTTGTCGGTCAGCTGCCCGATGGCGGTGGCGGGGTTGTCGCCGAGAGCCACCCGGACGCCGGGCCTCGCCAGGTCCGCGAGGGACGTGATGTTGGCCGGGTTGCCCTTCGGGACGGCGATGACCGGGATGTGGTAGACGACGAGGGACTCATTCCCGACCAGCCCCATGCCGCGGGCAGAATCGAAGTAGGCGGTCGCGCCCGGCATATAGACGTCGCCCATTCCTGTCAGGTTCATCTGGGTGAGCAGGGTGTTCGATCCCCCGAAGACGTAGTTGATCGGGATGCCGGTCCTGTTCGTGAAGGTCATCGCGATCTCGTCCATTGGTTCCCGCATGCCCGCGCCGCAGTAAACGAGCAGCTCGGGTTTTGTCGTGTCGCCCGCCGCCGGCGTATCGGTGGTGGTTCCGGTACATCCGCATGCAAAAGCAGCGGCTGCCATAGCAAGCAGTGCAATAATGAGAAGCAGGTGTGCTTTCATGAGAATAATTACTCAAGTGGGCAAAATAAGCGTTTACATTCTCCTCACCGGAAACGTTGGTAAATTAACAAAACTTATTTTGGTTAAAATTAAGTAAAAGGGGTTTATGGTGGGGGGGGCACGCAGGGGTACCCTTCCAAAACCCCCAAAAGGGAGAGGAGACATAACGAGAGTTGCACAATGGCGGAGAGTACCGGAACGGAGGAGAGAGGCATCCGGATCACCCTCGAGGAGGTCGCCGGAGCCGTCGGCGATTTCGGCACCATCTTCCCCATCCTGCTCGGTGTCGCCATCGTCTGCCCCGACGTGAACGTCAGCCACTTCTTCCTCTTCCTCGCCGCCTGGTTCATCTTCACCGGGCTCTACTACCGCCTTCCCATTCCTATCGAGCCGATGAAGGCGATCGGGGCCATCGTCATCGCCGAAGGGCTCTGTGCCGGCGAGATCGTGGCATCGGGGATCGTCGTCGGCGCGCTCTTTCTCCTGCTCGGGCTCGTCGGCGGCATGGCCTGGCTTGGGGACCGGATCCCCAAAAGCGTCATCCGGGGCGTCCAGGCAGGGCTCGCGCTCCTCCTTCTCCGGACATCATTTAACTACATCATCTCCGACGTCCTGGTTGCGGCCATATCCATCGGGATCATCCTCGCCTTCTTCGTCGCGTCGCAGCGGACCCGGATCCCCGACGTCTCCGCCCTCCTGGTCCTCATCATCGGGCTTGCCGCCGGCATCGCCGTGCAGGGGATGCCGCCGTTCCACCTGATGCCCCTCCCGACCCTCGTCATCCCGATGCCCTCAGACTTCATAGCCGGCACCTGGGACCTCGTCCTCCCGCAGATACCGCTCACGCTCGCGAATGCAATCCTCGCCACATCGCTCCTCACCTACGACCTCTTCCCGAAGAAGGGCGTGGACCCCGACCGGCTCTCCCGGACCATCGGCGCCATGAACCTGATCTCGACGCCGCTCGGGGGGTTCCCCATGTGCCACGGTGCCGGGGGGCTTGCCGCCATGTACCGGTTCGGCGCGAGGACCGGCGGAGCCAACATCATCGCTGGCCTCTTCATCCTCGTATTTGCCGTCGCCTTCGCCCCGCCGGAGGTGCTGACCCTCATCCCCTTCGGGGTCTTCGGCGCGCTCCTGGTCTTCGTAGCGCTCGAGCTCGGGAAGCACAGCGTCAAGACAGAATCGTACCTGGTCACGGGCGTCATCGCCGTCCTCACCCTCGCGATCGGCCTCACGTTCGCGTTTATTGTCGGGATGGTCCTTGCTTATGTTCTGGAGCGGCGGGCAGGACGGCAGGGGAGCGGGCAACAACCCGCATCCTGAAGGCACCCGGACCCAGGGTTTATCTGGTACTGCGGGAGATCCGGGAGAGAGACTCATGGACACCGTAACCGCGCTCGGCCTCATCGCCGGCTCGCCGACCACGCTCTCGTTTGCACCGCAGGTCGCGAGGGCGTGGCGTACGCGGTCGACCGCCGACCTCTCGCTTGCGATGCTCGTCGTCTTCCTTGCCGGCGTCCTGCTCTGGCTCACCTACGGGGTGGTGAAAGGAGATGTTGCCATCATCGCGGCGAATGCCGTCACGGCGGTTCTCATCGGCCTGATCCTCTCGCTGAAAACAAAGAACGGGTGAGACGCCTCACCCGCGGATGACGTGGATCGCCGTCGCCTTGACCGAGAGGGTTACGGGGGTCCCCGGAACAAGGGAGAGGTCGCGCACCGACCGCCGCGTCAGGACCGCGGTCAGGATGACGCCGCAGTCCACCTTCACCTCGGCGACGGGGCCGTTCTCCGCGACCGAGACGACCTTCCCGGTCATCATGTTCCGGGCGCTGGAGCGGCGTTCGTCCCCGACGGCGAGGACGACGTCGTCGGCCCGGATGCAGAGGGTGACCTCCTCGCCCGCGGCGGCCTCCGTCACCGCCTCGAACGTCCGCCCCCCGGCATCCACCGTCGCGTGCCCGTCCTCGTTTGCCGTCACGGTCCCGTCCAGGATGTTCTCGATCCCGACGAACGAGGCGACCTCGCGGCTCTTAGGCGTGTTCAGGACAACTTCGGCCTCCCCTTCATCCACGAGGGTTCCGTCGATGATCACCGCCACCCGGGTGGCGAGGAGGTGCGCCTCCCGGCGCGAGTGGCTCACCTGCACGATGGTGAGGCCCTCCTCCCGGTGGAGACGCCGGAGGTCGTCGATGAACTTCTCCTGCGTGACGGGGTCGAGGGCCGAGAGCGGTTCGTCGAGGAGGAGGATATCGGGTTTCACCGCGACGGCGCGTGCGAGAGCCGCCCGCTGCTGCTCCCCCCCGGAGAGTGTTCCCGGGTAGCGGTCGGCGAGGGGGCCGATACCGAACCGTTCGAGGAGGCCGGCAATTTCGTCCCGGGCTTCTTCCTTCCGCATCCCTCGCACCCGGAGGCCGTAGGAGACGTTGTCGGCGACCGTCATGTTCGGGAAGAGCGAGTAGTCCTGGTAGACGAGGGCGACCCCCCGCTTCTCCGGGGGGAGAGCGGTGATCTCTTTGTCCCGCAGGAGTATGCGGCCCCGCTCCGGCCGGTGGAGGCCGGCGATCGCCTCAAGAAGGACCGTCTTCCCCGCTCCCGACGGTCCGACGATGAAGTAGTAGTCGCCCTTACCGATGGCAAGGCTGACGTCTTTCAAGCGGAACGAGCCGAGCGCGAGCGAGACGCGGTCAAACGCGATCATCGTATCTCCCCATGAACCGGGTCATCCGTCTGAGAAGGTAGAAGACCCCGAAACTGATCAGGATGACCGTAAACGCGATGCTCCTGCTCGTCTGAATGCCGTCCGTCGTGAAGGAGTAGTAGATCAGCGTCGATATGATAAACGGGTAGTAAGCGATCATGATGACGCCTGCAAACTCCCCGATCGCCCGCCCCCACGCGAGGATGGCCCCGCTATACATGTGCCGGAGGCTTAAGGGGAGCGTGACCGTGCGGAAGGTGGTGAAGGTGCCGGCACCCAGCGTGCGGGCGACGTTCTCCAGGTGGACGGGCACCTTCTCAAACCCCTCCCGCATGGTGTTGATGAAGAACGGCGAGGCGACAAAGAGCATCGCGACGACCGTGCCCGGGTAGGCGTCCTCGAAGGCAAGCCCGATCTCCCCAAACGGCGCTCCGAGCCATCCCCGTCGCATGAAGAGGAGGTAGACGAGCAGGCCCGCCACGGTGTGCGGCAGGATGAGGGGGATGTCGACGATGCTCTCGACGACCCCTTTGAAGCGGGAGGGACGGGACCGGGCGAGGACGTAGGCGAGGGGAGTCCCGAAGAAGACGAGGAGGAGGACGGCGTTTGCCCCTGCACAGAACGTGAGGAGAATGGACCCGATAACCTCCGACGAGGTTGCCACCTCGATGAGGTGAGCCGGATTGGCAAGCTCCGCCGTCGCCATGTTCGCGATCGCGAGCACCGTGATCCCGACGAGCAGCCCGCCAAGGATGCAGAACCCGATGGTGCACCAGTCTACGTAGCGCTTCCGGTTCTCTTTCCACCGGGTGAGGGATGCCTCCCTGCCGCCCCGGAGGAGACCGCCTGAAATGACTCTGGTCTTCATGTCCGTATGTAGTTGGTGCTCCGGCTTTTGGGCGGAGCGATTGACATGAGGACGATTGACGGCGGCCTGATGTAAGAGTATCGTTTTTTACGCGGATTAACCCGTGTCCGTTAACTTCCCACCCTCTGCCTGCGGGATCAGGTGCACCGCCTTCGCCTGGAGGGAGACCCAGACCTCTATCCCCTCACGAAGCCCGAGGGTCTCTGCCCTCCTCGCGGTCACCAGGGCGGTCAGGTCGCACCCGCAGTGCACCGTCACGTTCACGAACGGGGCCGTGGGTTCGATGGCGGTAACCGTGGCGGGAAAGAGGTTCTCCGCCTCCTCGTGCCCCGGTTCCCTCCGGTGCAGGGAGATGTCTTCGCCCCGGACGATCATCTCGACTTCGTCGGCGGACGGGGGGGTTGTCGAGAGGATCTGCTTCCCCCTCGCCTCGACCACGGTGAGACCGTCGCTCCGGGAGACGACCCGGCCGGGGACGATGTTCTGGACGCCCACGAATCGGGCGATCCGTCGGTCTTTGGGCTCGTGGAATATCTCGCGGGAAGCTCCCGTCTGGGCGATCATGCCCTCGAGCATCACCCCGACCCGGTGGGCGAGACGCTGCCCCTGCGCCAGATCGTGGGTGCTGATCACGACGGTCATGTTGGCCTCGCGGTTCAGCCTTGTTACGATCGCCTCGATGGTGGCGGTCGACGTCGGGTCCAGGTTCGCCGTCGGCTCGTCCAGGAAGAGGATCTCGGGGTCGGTCACGAGCACCCTCGAGAGCGCCACCCGCTGCTGTTCGCCGCCGGAGAGATCGAGTGCCCGGCTCTTGATGTAGCGCGAGAGCCCGACGGCTTCGAGGGCATCCTTCACCTTCCGGTCGATGTCGTCGCGGGGAGCACGGCGGTAGCGCAACCCCATCGCGACGTTGTCGTAGACCGATGCGTTGAAGACGATCGGCCTCTGAAAGAGCATCCCCATCCGGCGGCGGAGGTCGAGCCAGCTACCGCGATCCGCGATCGTGTCGATCCCGAAGACCGAGAGTTCCCCCTCGTTCGCGGGCTCGATAAGGTCGAGGATCCGGAGAAGCGTGCTCTTCCCGGAGCCGCTCGGGCCGATGAGCCCGAGGATCTCCCCTTCCCGGACCGAGAGGTCGATGTCGTGCAGGACTTCAAGGTTGCCGTAGGATTTTTTGATGTCGTGTGCCTCGATGATCGCCATGGTATCACCGCCGCTGCACCAGGGAAAGGACGATATTCACCCCGAGCGCCACCCCGAGGAGGATGATCCCGAGTGCAATCGAGAGGGAGTAGTTTGCCATCGATGTGTTGAGCGCGATCGCGGTGGTGAGGACGCGGGTGGCGCCTCTGATGTTGCCGCCGACGATCATCACCGTCCCGACCTCGGCGATCGCCCGCCCGAAGCCCAGGAGGACGCCGGCCATGACGGCGAACCGGGCCTCCGCGATGATGGTCATGACCGTCTGGAGCCTGCTCGCGCCGAGCGCGGTGATCGTGTAGCGTTTGTCCCGGTCGATCCCGGAGAGCGCCGCGACCGTCAGCCCCATCAGGAGCGGGATGATAAGGATCGTCTGGGCAACGATCATGCCGCCGGGGGTGTAGAGGAGGCGAAGGAACCCGAAGGGGCCGATGTTCGAGAGGAAGAGGAACACGAGCAGGCCTACGATGACCGTGGGGAGCGCGTACAGTGTCTGCAGCGTGGAGACGACCGCACGCTTCCCCCGGAACTCGTAGAAGTAGATGAGCGCCCCGATAGGGAGGGCGATCAGCGCGGCGAAGAAGGTGGCGGTGAGGGAGATGTAGAGCGAGCGGATGGTGATCTCCACCACCTGCGGGTTGAGGGTGACGATGAGGCGGATGGCCTCGATGAACCCCTCCACGATCGGGTTCCCGTTCACCATGTGAACTCACCTTCCGGACTCCCTGCCGCCCTTCCAATCACCTCGTCCACATCTCCCCGTGTCCTCTCACGATACGCTTTTCACGTTGTTATCGGCTCCGCGCAGGTGCAGTTGAACGGGGGTTCGGTGCACTCGGGTGCATAGAGCGGCGTAAAGAGCGGTTTGCCGAACTCCTCGGTGCCGAAGTTCCCGATCAGCTCCTTTGCTTCATCCGAGATGAGCCAGTTGATGAAGTCCGTGGCTCCTTGGGCGTTCACGTCCGGGTGCATCGCGGGGTTGACGGCGATTGCGCTGTAGCGGTTCAGGAGTTCCGCACCCTCCGCGACGATCGGCACCAGGTCGAGCCGGTCCGCAAACGAGAGATAGGTCCCCTCGTCGGAGAGCGTGTATGCCTGCTGCTCGTTTGCAAGGATCAGGGTGTCGCCCATGCCCTTGCCGGCCTCGACGTACCAGGCCCCGGCGTCGATGATCTCGGTGTCGTAGTCGTAGCCCGCCTCCTCCCAGAGCACCTTCTCCTGGTTATGGGTCCCGGAGTTGTCGCCCCGGGAGACGAAGGCGACGCCCGCCGTCTCGTTCGTCCCGGCGGCGTAGAGCGTCCGGAAGGCTTCCACCGGGGTCATGTTCGCGATCCCTGCCGGGTCGGACTCCGGCCCGACGATGATGAAGTAGTTGTAGGCGATGCACCGCGGGTTGATGCCGAAGCCGTCGTCGATGAACTGCTGCTCAAGGTCCGGGGCGTGGACGAGGACGAGATCGACGTCGCCGCGCCGGGCGGTGTCGATGGACTGACCCGTGCCCTGGGCGATGAACTGGAGGTCGACCCCGGTCTCGCTCTCGTAGACCCGTTCGAGCTCCGCGAGCAGCCCGGTGTTCTCGAGGCTCGTCGTGGTGGCTATCCGCAGGATGTTTCCCCCGCCGGCGGGAGCGGTCGTCGCCGTGCCGGCCGGCGTCTCGTTTCCGCCCGGCGCCGGACTCGTGCACCCGGCACAGAGGGCGAGGATGAGCAGGATCGTGATGATGCCTGCCGTCAGAAGAGTCGCATTCGTCTTCATAGCAACGCGCTAGGGGGGGGGTTCCTCGGATATATAGTTATCCTGGCCGGAATGTTAACGGGCTCCATTCCGGGGGCTGGTTGCCAGTGGGGTCGAAACCTTAACGCTCCGGCCCGCCAACCATTTCCCTCATGTGGCAGGCGCTGGATATCGAGACCTGGATCGCCGGGCGGCGGTCGGACCTTGACCGGGTGAAGGGACCGGTCTTTGAGATCATCGGGAGGGTGCGGGCGGAAGGCGACGCGGCCCTGGTCGACCTGACGAGGAAGTTCGACGGCATCGATCTCGAGGAGATCGCCGTCTCCGACGAGGAGCGGGTGGCGGCCTACGACCAGGTGGATGCGCAGCTCGTGGAGAGCCTCGTGGAGGCCGAGGCGCGGATCAGCCGGTTCCACGAACTGCAGCGCGGGCGAGACCTCTGGCTGCAGGAGATGGAGCCGGGGATCACCCTCGGCGTCAAGACGACCCCCTTATCCCGGGTGGGGGCCTATGTCCCCGGCGGGCGGGCGGCATACCCCTCGACGGCGCTGATGTGCACGATCCCGGCGATCATCGCCGGCGTTCCGGAGATCTGCTGCTGCACCCCGCCGCCGACGAGCCCGATCACGCTTGTCGCGCTCGATATCGCCGGGGTCGACGAGATCTACCGGGTCGGCGGCGCCCAGGCGATCGCGGCGATGGCAATCGGGACCGATACGATCCCGCGGGTGGAAAAGATCGTCGGACCCGGGAACGTCTACGTCACCGCCGCGAAGATGCTCCTCCGCAACGAGGCCGAGATCGACTTCCCCGCGGGCCCGAGCGAGATCGCGATCCTCGCAGACAGCACGGCGAACCCGGTCTTCATCGCGGCCGACATCCTCGCCCAGGCCGAGCACGACCCGAACGCCGCCTGCGTCCTGGTGACCACCGATGCGGCCCTCGCCGATGCGGTCACGGAGCAGGTGAAGCGGATGGCAGCGGGCGCGGCCCGGCGTGAGATCGTGGAGAAGGCGCTCGGCCACTCCGGCTACATCGTGGCCGGCGACCTCGACGAGGCAGTGGAGACGGTCGACGGCATCGCCCCCGAGCATCTCTCGTTGCAGGTGGCCGACCCGCTCGGCATCCTCAACCGGATCCGGAACGCCGGATCGATATTCGTCGGCCCCTACGCGGCGGTGGCCTGCGGCGACTACGCGTCGGGGACGAACCACGTCCTCCCGACGGCAGGCTACGCCAGCCTCTACTCCGGTCTCGACGTGAACCACTTCTGCCGGCGCTCGACGGTCCAGATGATCACGCGGGAGGGCCTCGAGGCAATCGGCGACGTGGTGGAGACGATCGCCGATGCGGAAGGGCTCCACGCCCACGCGGAGTCGGTAAGGGTGAGGAGAAGGGGATAAGGGAAACCAGAAATCTTCGAGACCGGAGCGGTCCTGCTCCGGTCGTTCCGGAAAAAGTAAGATGGATTATCGGGAGGTCGGCGCCGAAGGCTCCGGCGCAGCCTCCCCCCGGACCATCCGGATCTTCTCGATCGCGTCCTCCGCGACGCTTCTCTCCTCCGTGTCCCCGCTCCGGGCGAGCTCCTGCAACGCATCGATCGCCCGCGGGTTGCCGATGTACTTGAGCGCCCCCGCCGCGTAGAGCCGGACGTTCCGGTCGGCGTCTTTCGTCGCCGCGATCAGCGGCTCGACCGCGGCATCGCCTACCCGGAAGAGGGCGCCCCCTGCTGCCCCCCGGACATCGGGGTTCTTGTCGCGGAGCGCCGCGACGAGGGGCTCCACCGCAGCCGGATCGCTGGTATCGCCGAGGACCCCGGCCGCGACGATCCGGACCTCCGGGTCCGGGTCGGCGAGCATCGCCGTGAGCGGCTCGACCGCTTCGCTCCCGAACTTCGCGAGCGCTCCCGCCGCATGGCACCGGAGGTCGTCGCTCGCGTCCCGGAGCGCTCCGACGAGTGGCTTCACCGCGGCGGGATCGCCGATCTCCCCGAGGATGGCGGCCGCGTAGACACGCCGGAGGTCTCTTCGGGTCTCGATCTCCCAGGTCTGGCCGCCGGGTCCGGTTACGGTCACCGTGCCTCCGGGAGCCCCGGGCTCCTCGTACCTCCCCGACGCCTCCGGGCTCTCGATGAGTTCGACCAGCGGCCCGACCGCCGCGCTCCCGAGCATGGCAAGCGAATCCGCCGCCGCTTCCCGCACCGCCGTCATCGGGTCGCCGAGCGCCCGGATGAGCGGCTCCGTCGCCCTCGCCTCGCCGAGGTCCCCGAGCGCCAGGGCGGCCCGCTGGCGGGTCAGGCCGTTATCGCTTCTTAACGCCTCGATCAGGCCGTCGATGTCCTCGTCCGCCCTCAGGAGATCGATATTGAACCGCCTCTCACCCGGACTACTACTCTCTTGCTGCAACCTTCTTCGCCTCCGGTTCTGGTGTATGGCGCCCGCTCGATATAATAATCTTGCTGATACGGTGGCCCGACCGCATCGCGGCAGCAGGGGATCGCCGTCCGCGGCACGGAAAAAGAGAATTGTCCGTCCGCGGCATCAGCGGGACGCCGGGGGGACGGGCGTGGCCATACCTCGCCTCTCGCGGTACCGCGCCATCCCGTCCTCGGCCGCCCTCCGGACGGCGGGGTCGCTGTCGTTGAGCACCCGGCCGAGAGTTCCCTCCGCCCGCGGGTCGGCGATCTCGCCGAGGATGACGGCGGCGTAGGCCCGGCGCACCCCCCGACCGGGAAGAGCACCCTCCGGCACGATGCCGGCCCTCCTCGCCCCCGGGAAGAGCACGTCGTGCTCCCTCACACCCTCCGGACCGCCAAAGAGGTCGTGCTGCGCAATCTCCCGGTGCCGGAGGGTCTTCTTCGTCCCGACATCCTCCGGCCCGCCGAGAAGGTCGTGCTGGGTGATCTCCCCTTCTTCATCAAGGGACCTTCTGCCCCCCGCCCTCCTGATATCCTCCGGGCCGCCGAGCGCGTCGTGCTGGGAGAGGTTCTCTTCTTCATCGAGAGCTCCTCTGCCTCCCGCCTTCTTGAGATCTTCCGGGCCGCCGAGAGCATCGTGCTGGGTGATACCGTCCCGGTGCCGGAGTTTCCTTTTTGCAAGCGGTATGCCCTCAGGGCCGGCGAGGAGGTCGAACTGGGTGAGGCCCTCCCCGGGCGCCCCATACACACCTGCAGCACCAGGGCGCTCGAGGAGGTCGATCAGCGGTTCGACCGCCGGCGTCCCGACCATGACAAGCGCGTTCGCCGCTCCCTCCCGGACGGCCTGCACCGGGTCGGCGAGCGCATGGATGAGGGGTTCCACCGCTCTCCATTCCCCGAGCCCGCCAAGCCCCAGGGCGGCGCTCCGGCGAACTGCGGGATCGCTGCTCCGCAGCGCTTCTGTCAGGCCCTCGATATCCCTGCTCGATCCCATACGCTCAACATCGTATCGCTTCTCTCCCTGCGATTCCTCTGTTGGAAGATCCCTTCTCTGCACCACAATCACCTCTGGATGGAACGATAATAACTGGTGAGTAATATAATAATGTTGTGTATAAATATCAGCATATGCCGTAACGGGGATCCGCGTTCTCCCGTGAGCGGCTGCGCAAACCCGGACAGATAGGGGTGCAGGTATTTATCCCCGCGCAGCGAGAAGAATATCATGCCGGAGGAGAAGAGGAAGGCGGAACTGAAGATCTCCGGGATGCACTGCGCGTCCTGCGCCCTCAATATAGAACGCGCCCTCCAGGACCGGGACGACGTCTATGACGCCCGGGTCAATCTCGCAGCCGAGACCGCCGTCGTCGAGTACGACCCGACGAAGGCCACCCTCGCAGACCTCGAACGGACGGTCGGCGAGGCCGGGTATGAGGTTATCAGGAACGAGGTCGCCGTCAGGATCGGGGGAATGGTCTGCGCAAGCTGCGCCCAGGTGATCGAGGCCTCGCTCGCCGACCTCGACGGGGTCTACGAGGCCCGGGTCAACCTTGCGACCGAGAATGCACACGTCGTCTACAACCCGGCGCTCGTCACCACATCGGATATCCGGGCCGCCGTCGAGGATGCCGGCTACCAGTACCTGGGGCTCGAGGAGGAGGTCTCCGAAGACGTCGAGGCCAGGATGCGCGAGGAAGACCTCCGGGACAAGTTCCGGCGGTTCACCCTCGGGTTCGCGGTGAGCATCCCGCTCTTCCTCTACATGCTCTTTGGGATGCCGGGGATGGCTGCCCTCCCGGTCCCGGTCAACCTCGTCATGCTCATCATCACCCTCCCGGTCTTTCTCTACGTCAGCGCCCCCATATTTAAGGCGGCCGCCGCCGCGCTCCGGAACCGGGCGCTGACGATGGACGTGATGTACGCGATGGGCATCGGCGTCGCTTACGGCGCAAGCATCCTCGGGACCTTCGGGCTTGTCCTCACCCCGGATTTTAATTTCTACGACACCGCGGTGATGCTCGCCTCATTCCTGACGCTCGGGCGGTACCTGGAGGCCCGGGCCAAGGGGAGGACGTCGGAGGCGATCAAGAGCCTGATAGGACTCCGCCCGAAGACCGCGACGGTGATCCGGGACGGTCAAGAGGTCGAGGTCTCTATCGAGGACGTGGTCGTCGGCGACGTTCTCCTGGTCCGGCCGGGGGAGAAGGTGCCGGTGGACGGGGCGGTCGTGGGCGGCGAGAGCTCGGTCGATGAGTCGATGATCACCGGCGAGCCCATCCCGGCCGATAAAAAGGAGGGCGACGGGGTCGTCGGCGGCACCCTGAACGTGAACGGCGTGCTCCGGGTCCGGGCCGAGAAGATCGGGAAGGATATGGTGCTCTCGCAGATCATCAGGCTCGTCCGGGACGCCCAGGGTTCAAAGCCGCCGGTGGAGCGGATCGCCGATGTCGCGGTCTCCTACTTCATCCCGGTCGTGCTCGCGATCGCAGCCGCCGCCTTCCTCGTCTGGTACGTGGGTCTCGGCGCCACCCTCCTCTTCTCGCTCACGGTGCTGATCTCCGTCCTGGTCGTCGCCTGCCCCTGTGCGCTCGGGCTCGCCACCCCGACCGCCGTGACCGTCGGGATCGGCCGGGGCGCCGAACTCGGGGTGCTGATCCGGAACGGCGAGGCGCTCGAGATCTCCGAGAAGCTGACTGCGGTCATCTTCGACAAGACCGGGACGCTCACCCGGGGAAAGCCGGACGTCACCGATCTCGTCGCGTTCGGGATGCCGGAGGACCGGCTCCTCGCGGTCGCGGCGGCGGTCGAGCACAACTCCCAGCACCCGCTCGCGGCGGCGGTCGTGCGGCGGGCGGAGAGCGCCGGCGTCAGCATCCCTGAGTCGGAGCGGTTCACGACCTTCGGCGGCAGGGGGGTCAGCGCAACGGTCGAGGGCAGGGAGGTGCTGATCGGGAACCAGCCGTTCCTTCTGGAGCACGGCGTCGCTATCTCGGCGGGGGCGGAGAGGAGGATAGCCGCCTTCCAGGACGTGGGGAAGACCGCCGTCCTGGTCGCCGCCGGGGCTGAGTTCGCGGGTATCCTCGCCATCGCCGATACCCTCAAGCCGACGACGAGGAGCGCCGTTGCGGAGTTAAAGCGGATGGGCCTTTCGGTGACGATGATCACGGGCGACAACCCGCGGACGGCAAACGCCATCGCCCGTGAGGTCGGGATCGAGGACGTCCACGCCGGGGTGCTGCCGCAGGAGAAGGCGCAGGAGGTCCGGGCCCTCCAGAGCCGGGGCGAGGTCGTGGCGTTCGTGGGCGACGGGATCAACGATGCCCCGGCGCTCGCGCAGGCGGACGTCGGGATCGCCATCGGGAGCGGGACCGACGTTGCTATCGAGAGCGGGGACATCGTCCTCATCCGCGACGACCTGATCGATGCCGTCGCGGCCATCGAACTCTCCCGGAAGGTGATCTCAAGGATCAAGTTAAACATCTTCTGGGCGTTCGCCTACAACGCCGCCCTCATCCCTCTCGCCGCAGGCGTGCTCTACCCCTTCTTCGGCATAACCTTCCGGCCGGAACTTGCGGCGCTCGCGATGGCGCTCTCGTCGGTGACGGTCGTCTCGCTCTCCCTGCTGCTCAAGACATATATACCTCCGGCGAAGAGAGGAATGCTATCGGGAGGTTGATGCACATGGCAGTTGATCCGGTATGCAAGATGGACGTCGATGAGGCGACCGCGAAGTTCACGGCAGAATACAAGGGCAAGACCTACTACTTCTGTGCCCCGGGGTGCAAGAAGCTCTTCGAGCGGGACCCCGAGGCCTACCTGAAGGAGTCCTGACCCTTTTTTGCGGCGGGGCGCCTTGCGGGACCCGGGTTTCTTCACCCGGCGCAGTCATGCCGGGCGGAGACCGGAAGACCCATATACTCAAAGGATACTACAGTATTCTTGAAACAGAGCAATATCTGAAGGTTTTTTCGTATAGCATCATAGGGTTTACGGCCAGCCATGCCGTTTTGAAACCCCGCCACACTTCCCGAAAGGGGGTCAGAACCGGTAGACTGCCTTCCCGGTCCGTACTCCCTGCCTTCCCTCTCCCGGGGCAAGACCCTCGACATCGTCGCACGTCCCCCGGAGGAATGCGCCCGCGTTGTCGGCAAAATGGACTGCCCAGGCCTCGGGGGTCCGGGGCTGGACCTCGCCGTGAGGGCCGTGGTGCGACATCAGGATATGGAGGATGTGCGCGAATCGCGAGGGATCGACGCCGGCGGAGTGCCGGAGAAGCGCGGCGGCTCCAAGGGCCGTGTGCCCAACGAGGGTGTACTCGGGGAGCGCGACGAACGAGAAACCCTGGCGGCGGAAGCAGGCCGCTTTCCCGATGTCGTGGAGGAGGGCTCCGGCAAGCAGCACGTCGGTATCCATCTCCGCCCGGCTGACGGTGCCCGCGAGGGAGAGGGCAATCTCCGCAGTATCGAGGGTGTGCTCCGCAAGGCCGCCGATGTAGGCGTGGTGGTGGCGTTTGGCCGCGGGCGCATCGAGGAACCCTGGAGTGTTGTCGATGACTTCGAGAACGAGGGACTGTATCCCGGGGTCTTCGATCTTTGCTACCATACTGCCGAGTCTCCTCTTGACCCCATCACAATCGACGGGTGCATAGGTAAACAGGGACGGATCGAACCCGTCCCGCGGCAGCGGGGCCAGGAGATCGGCTATCTCGTCGTTGACGTTGACCTCGCAGGTGCCGTTGTAGACCTTCGCGTAGCCCTGGATGCGGTAGACCTCGCCGACCACGATCGCGCGATAGAACGCCTCGATCTGCCCTATGTGGTCGGGCGTCCCCCAGACCTTGCAGGACCCCCGGCCCGTGTGGTCGGAGATGGTGAGCTGGATGTACTTGCCTCCGTTCCGTTTCTCCTTTAAGTCTGCAGCATCCACCACAAAGGGTGCATCGACCTGCATGCCCTCCCTGAGTCCCTGAACGAAGATCGCTTTCTCAAGCACCGTGATCTCTGCTCCTGCAGAATCCATTCGCCCGGAGAACCTTAAAACCCGGCGGTTTGTTCCGGCGGGGATGAATTACCCGAACCGGAGGCGGAGCATCCCGAGGAGCATCTCGCTCGCGTCCGAGGTGGCGACCTTCGACTCGTCCCGGTTCTCCCAGGTGATGGCAACCTCCTCGACCCGGCAACCGCTCCGCGCGAGCCGCCAGAGGAGTTCGACGTCGAACTCGAACCCGGTCGACCGGATGGACGGGAGAACCGCATCGAGCGCTTCCCTCCGGAAGGCCTTGGCGCCGCACTGGGTATCGTGGTAATCGAGCCCGAAGAGCAGCCGGACCAGCAGGTTGAAGAGACGGCTCTCGGCCCGGCGCCGGAACCCCTGCCTCACCGTCAGGATCGAGCCGGGGAGCCAGCGCGATCCGATGGCACCGTCCGCGGTTTCCAGGCGGTCGAAGAGGCGCTCCATCTCGGATAAGGATGTCGAGCCGTCGGCATCCATGTAACCGACATAGGGCGTGGCTGCCGCCTTCATGCCGGCGACGATGGCTCCCCCTTTGCCGAGGCGGGCCGGGAACGTCAGGCACCGGATGGAGAGCGACGGGTGATCGGCCGCAAACGCACCGATGGTGGCGGCGGTCTCGTCGGTCCCGTCGCAAACGAAGACGAGATCGCCGGCAAAGCCCGAGATATCCTCGAGGAGCGACCGTATCCGTCCGTCTTCGTTGTATGCGGGGATTACCAGGGTGCAGTTCGCCCGGTTCACCTCACCGCTCTCTGTATCGTCTAGCATTCGAGTTTCGTGATGATGGTATCGGCGAACTGTGCGGCGGCTCCGGGGCCGTTCGCGGTCACGATCTGCATGTCGGCGACGACCGGGATCTCCAGAAGGTTCGCTCCCGCCTTTTTCATCTCCGGCACTGCCGCCGGGCTCGGGTATACCGTCGCCTGCCGCCCGGCGAGGATGCCCGCCCGTGCCAGCACGACCGGCGCGAGGCAGATGGCGGCGACAACCTTGCCCTGCTCAAAGAACGACTGAACAAGGGTCAGAAGTATCTCGCTTCCCCAGAGGTGCTCCTGTGAACCTGCGCCGCCCACAACCACGATCCCGACATAGTCGTCGGGGTCCACGTCGTCAAACGCCATGGCCGCTTCCGCGGTAGCCCCGAGCATCCCCGTGCACGTGCCGGCGACCGTGGAGGCGATATCGACATCGATCCCCGCCTCCTCAAAGACCCTCTTCGGGGTCTCGAGTTCTTCATCCCTGAACCGTTCAGGTGCAACCGCAAGCAAGAGTTTCATATGGGTCTCCTATCAAGGTTTGTTCATAAGCGTATTGATGGTTGCGGGGTAGAGGGGATGCGCCGGTATAGCGGGATCACCAGGTGCCGTCACACCCGCAGGGGAGCCTCCTCGCCCCGATGGAAGGCCGGAGGGCAACCGAACCGGCATATGCGCCGGCCCCTCCCGGAGAGGAGAGCAACTCCCGGTGCCCGGTTCCGGGGTGCCCGGTGATCTCGAACTGCTGCCACACCCGTGTTTTGAAATAAAATTATTATAATAATAGCGCTATTGAAGTGCAGACCCCGCGGTGCTGCGGGACCAGAGAACTCTGCAGGGGACCCGGTCTTCCACAACAAAACCCGGGTCTTACGCGATAAGTCCGGGAGATGGGGGATACCCGCGGTCTCCGGTATGGAGTGCAGCACGTTTGCCGGGGATGGAGACGAGGAGAGGTAAACCATGCAACACGGCACGTATTTCGGGATCATCCTCCTGTCGGCACTCGCACTCATCGCGGCCGCGGGGGCACAGGCAGCAGACCCTACGGTTCTCTGGAACCGGACGTACGGAGAGACGTATGCCAATGATTCGGCATACGCAATCGTTTTCGAACCCGGAGGGGCCGGATTCTTCCTCGCCGGGGAGACGGCATCGTCCGGCGAGGGCAAGACGGATGCCTGGGTGATCAGGCTGACATCGGAGGGCACTGAGGAGTGGAACCGGACCTATGGCGGGGGGGAGGCCGACACCGCACGCTCGATCATCCAGACCGATGACGGCAACCTTCTCTTCGCCGGGAACCTCACCCTCGTCACGAACGAAACGCAGGCGGACACCGATGCCTGGATCGTGAAGATAGACCCCTCAGGCAGCGAGGTCTGGAACCGGACCTACGGCGGTCCGGATGTCAATGCCTCGGCACACGCGGTGACCGGGACCGATGACGGCGGTTACCTCTTCGTCGGCTCCATCACCCCCCGGGGAGGAAACGAGTCCGCCGCATGGGCGGTCAGGCTGAACGAGTCGGGTGCTGAGGTCTGGAACAGAACGTTCGGCGGGGCCAACGACACGGCGGATGCCGTCGCCCGGCTTCCCGGCGGGGACTTCGCCGTTGCCGGCAGCACCGGGTCCTCGGGAGCGGGCATGGCCGACGTCTGGGTGGTCAGGCTGAACGAGTCGGGTACGGAGATCTGGAACAGGACGTTCGGCAGCCCCGACGACGATGCCGGTCGGGCGGTGATCAACACCTCCGACGGCGGCCTGCTTGTCGCCGGTACGTTCACGGAGCGGCCCGATAACACGACGGTCGATACCGATGCCCTCCTCATCAAACTCACGCCTGACGGGAATATCACCTGGAACTGGATCTACGGCGACTTTGGCGTGAACGAGTCGGCCGCAGCCGTCATCGAGACCGCGGACGGCGGCTACCTCTTTGCCGGGGAGACGGGTTACCCCGGTGAGGATGACACCGACGCCTGGCTGATTGCGACCGACGCCGGGGGGGCGGTGGCCTGGAGCCGGACCTTCGGGGGTGAAAATCCCGGCGATAAGGCCGCATCCATCGTGGAGATCGCACCGGGAGAGCACGTCTTTGCAGGGACCTTCAACGCCACGGAGAGGGGAGGGCCGAATACGGACGCCTGGGCGGTGAGACTGGGACCTCGCCCCGAGCCGACGCCCACGCCGACTGCAACCCCGACGCCCGCGCCCACGGCGGCACCTGCCAAACCCTCGAAAGCACCGATTGTTTCCCGGGAGCCGCCGGTGCCGGGTGCACCACCGGAATCGACCGCATCGCCGGCGCCGACCGCAGTGCCTACGGGGTTCCCGACGTCCGGGCCCACCTGGACAACGGTACCCACCGGCGCGCCGACGGTGACGGCGACGGCCATGCCGTCACCGACCGGAACGCAGGATAATGATGACGACGACGATGATAACGGGGACGACAACAGCGATTCGCTCTTGGGGATGGTCTGGTACGACCTGAATGCTAACGGCATTCTCGACCCCGGCGAGCCGGGCATCCCCGGCATCAGCGTGCGGCTGATCGGGGAGCGGACCATGATGGACTACACCATCACCGGCCCGGACGGGTCGTACCGGTTCGGTGACGTCGCCCCCGGCAGGTACGCCGGCACCGAGTTCGTCCTGCCGGACGGCTTCTCCTGCACCATCTCGGGGCTTGACAACCATGCCGCTCCTCTCGACGGGAATGTGGCATATGCCGAAGTGGTGGACGGGCGGCGGATCCTGAACGCCGGCCTCACCGGGAGTCCCTTCCCCCTGACCCCGGCGGCGGCCTACGGGTGGGTGCTCGGGACGACCTGGAGCGACGGTAACCAGGACGGTATCTGGGACGAAACCGACGGCCTGACGGACGTCGAGGTCACCCTCCTGGATGCAGGCGGGAATGTGGCGGCATCGGCCCGCACCGGCTATCATGACAGTTACTTCTCTATGTACCTCTTCGGCCCCCTCCCGCCCGGAGAGTACTCCCTCGCGTTCACCCCGCCGGACGACTACATCTTCACGAGCATTGGCGGCGACAGCCACGCCGATCCGTCGACCGGGACGACGGCCCCGTTTACGGTTGGCGGGGGTGATATGGTGGTCAGGGATGCGGGGTTGATCCTCTCCCTGGCCCCAACCCCGACCGTGACACCCCCCGAGGAGCCGACCCCGACCGTGACACCCCCCGAGGAACCAACCCTGACCGTGACGCCCCCCGAGGAGCCGACCCTGACTGTGACACCCCCCGAGGAGCCAACCCCGACCGTGACGCCCCCCGAGGAGCCGACCCTGACCGTGACACCCCCCGAGGAACCGACCCCGACCGTGACGCCGGGTCCGGAGAACGGAACCGCCGGTGACGGCGAAAATACGCGCGATGCCCCTGCCGCGACGCCGGATGGGGATCTGCCATCTGCCGGGTGGTCAAACCTGGTATTGTCCATTTTCAGGTAGGTTGGCTGAAAACCGGGTTCTCATTCTGGCCAGTTGTAGTTACTATCTGCCGGAGCCATTTGAGAACTTTTATATATTATAACAGCTGCTCTGGGTCGAACCCCCCGGCAGGCACCGGATCGGAAAAACCCCGGTCCGTCCTCTGCCTGCAGTATCTTCCGGCAGGCGTTGCAGCCTTCCGCCGGGGGTTACATACCCGGAGCGCCCGGGAGGGCCGTCCGGGAAAAAGAGGTGAACCGAGTGAGATCTATCAGCATTCTTGGAATAATCATCGTATCAGCGTTCGTCTTCGGTTCGATCGCAAGCGCCGCAGTCCCGGCCGGGCCGGGTGCAGGAGAAGAACAGACCATCGGCACGATCGGAGGGACGGTCTTTCTGGATGCCGACACGAACGGCGTGCAGGACGCCGGTGAGTGGGGCATGAGCGGTATCGTCGTCCACCTCCAGAACGCCACGGGGGAGAGGATCGCGACGGCGGAGACGTTCTCCCACGCCTGTGAAGGGCTCTACCTCTTCAGCGGCGTCCTCCCGGGGAACTACACCGTCGAAGTCGTCCTGCCGGAGGGGTACGCCTTCACCGTCCCCGGCCGGGGGGCACCCGGCGCGACGGCGAGCACCGTCGACCCGGTCAACCGGACGACCACCGTCATCAACCTGACAGAAGAGGTGATCGAGGCGACGGACCTCGTCGTCAGGGATGCGGGACTGGTGCCGGCCGGAGCCTGACGGCGACCACGTCATCTTTTTTCTACTGGTGCTCTGCGACGTGCTGCCGGAGCATCGTGCCGGGCTTGTAGCGATCGGCGATCTCGAGCGCCGTCGCCCGCAGGGCTGCATGTTCGGCGATACAGGTCTCCGGCGGAGCCGCCTTCCGGAGGATCGCGGAGGTGTTCTCGGTGATCTGGATCAGTTCGGTGGCTATCGTGGCATTGAGCCAGAGGAGGTCGCGAAGCATCTCTTTCGTTTCTTCGTCCTGGTGCATGGATAGAGGTAGGCAGTGCTCCCACATCAATCGTGTCAAAGAGGAGGGTTGATGCCCCCCGCCGGGAAATGCTTCAGGAGACTATGGGTATGCAATTTCTGGAGTTCGCCCGCGTCTGCGAGCAGCTGGAAGGGACACCGGGGCGCCTCGATATGATCGAGCAGGTCGCCGCCGTCCTGCCCCGGCTCGACGACGAGGAACTCCCCGTCTTCGTTCGGTTCATCATGGGCAGGGTCTTTCCCGACTGGAGTTCGAAAAAACTCGGCGTGGGTCCGAACCTCCTCTACGAGGCCGTGGCCTACGTTGTCGGGACGAAGCGGGAGACGGTCCGCGAGGCTATCAACACGACCGGCGATGCGGGTCTCGCCGTCGAGGAACTCCTTGCCAGGAAAGAGCAGACGTCGTTCTTCATCCAGGAGATGGACCTTGTCGAGGTCTACCGGGAGTTCGAGCGGATGGCGGCCGCCGAAGGGCAGCGGTCGCAGCGGGAGAAACTCCGGACGGCACAGGGGCTCTTTGGGAACGCCCGGCCGCTCGAGGGGCGCTACCTCGCACGGCTGATGCTCGAGGAACTCCGGATCGGCATGGGCGAGGGGAACGTCCGCGACGCCGTCGCAAAGGCGTTCGAGCTTGATGTCCACCTGGTCGAGCATGCCCACCAGGCGATGAACGACCTCGGGGAGGTGGCGCTCCTTGCGCGGCAGAACCCCGACGAACTCGCCCGCGTGACGATCGAGCCTTTCCGGCCGGTGAAGATGATGCTTGCGCAGGCGGGCACCGTCGCCGCACAGCTTGAGGACCACGGCGAGGTGGCGGTCGAGTACAAGTACGACGGGAGCAGGTTCCAGTTCCACAAGGTGGGCGACGTCTGCCGGATCTACTCGCGGAAACTCGAAGAGGTCACGGGGAGCCTCCCCGACATCGCACGGCAACTTCTGGAGGCGACCGACCACGACGTCATCCTGGACGGGGAGGCGGTCGCCGTCCGCGACGGCAGGCCCATGCCGTTCCAGTTCGTGATCCGGCGGTTCCGGCGCAAGCACGAGATTGACTCGATGATGGAGAAGATCGAACTCGTGCCGAGGATCTTCGACATCCTCTACCTGGACGGCGAGACGCTGATGGACCGGCCCCTCGCGGAGCGGCGCAAAGCCCTCGAAGGGGCGCTCGGCGCACACGTCGCCCCACAGTTCCGGGTCGGCGACGCGGCCGGGGCGGAGGCGATCTACACCGAGGCCCTGAATCTCGGGCACGAGGGCGTGATGGTGAAGGTCCTCGATTCGCCCTACACCCCGGGTGTCCGGGGCCGCCTCTGGGTGAAGGTGAAACCCGGGGTCGAGACCCTCGACCTCGCGGTCGTCGGGGCCGAGTGGGGCGAAGGGCGGCGGGCGAAGATGTTCGGCTCCTTCCTGCTCGCGGTCCAGGACCAGGGCCGGCTCCTCCCCGTGGGGAAGGTGGCGACCGGGATCACCGACGAGGTGCTGGCCGACCTTTACGCCCTCTTCAAGGAGAAGGTGATTGCCCGGTCCGGAAAAGAGGTGACGCTTGAGCCGGAAGTTGTCTTCGAGGTGGGCTACTCCGAGATCCAGACAAGCCCGAACTACGAGAGCGGCTACGCGCTCCGGTTCCCGCGGTTCGTCCGGGTGCGCGAGGACAAGAGCGTGGACGAGGTCGAGACGCTCGATACCCTCGCCGGGCGCTACGGCCTCCAGAAAAATGGGCAGGGTGCGATGGTTCGCTAGAACCGGAGCATGAGAAGACCGAAGGTCTTCGAGTGAGGCCCCCCAAGGCCCCTCAACTCGCACCTTATGATACTCAAAAATCAAAGAGCGTCTTCTGTGTCACGAGTTCGGGGACGAGCCGGCTGTGGGGGCGCCAGTAGGAGAAGCCGATGAGGCGGGAGGCGAGGTCGACCCCCTCGTTGAGAGTGGCGCACGTGGTTTTTGGACCCTTCATGGCGTTCCGCGCCGCCTCCCGGACGACCCAGGTGCCGAGCGGCGCCCAGTAATCGCTCGTGACGTTCCTGAGCACGAGCACCCGTGCCGAGCGGCGCACGCTCTCCAGGTACTCCGTGACCGCGAGACGTGCCGAGTAGTAGGCGCCTGCAATCGGTGAGTAGCCGGATTTGGTGAGGCCTTCGCCGTCCCGGGCAATCGTCTCGCCCCCCTCGCCCCAGAGCGACTGCTTCCCCCAGACCTCGATCATCTCGTACTTCCAGTCCCCGGGGACGAGGAGGCAGACGATCTGGTTGCCGTAGAGCGAGGCGGAGAAGATCTCTATCCCGGAAAGCGGGGGATACCGGGCGATCTTCTTCTTGAGCCGGGTCGAGACCGTGTCGTCGACCGCCGTGATCGCCCACCGGGTGGGGACGACGCGCCGTTTCTTGCCAAGGAGGCCGGCGGTGAGGAGCTGGGTGATCCGGTAGACGTCGGTCCCCGAGGCGTTGAGGATCTCGCAGGCATCGGTCGCCGAGAGGTCGGTATCGGACGTCGCCCGGTCGACCGCCCGGTCCACCCGGGCGTTCCCGAGGACGTCCATCTTCCGGATGGCGCCGGTGAGCCCGACGGGGGCGATCGTCCCGTCGAACCGGAGGTCGAAGGCGACCGGTTTTACAAACCGCACCTCCACATCGAGCGGGCTGCTCGAGAGCGCGATCTCCTGGAGGTTCCCGGCGAGCCCCTTCGCCTCGCCGGCGCCGCGTATCGTCCGGGCCCGGAGCCCCACGATATCGTCGATCCCAAGCCCCCGGGCGATCCAGTCCGGCGGGTGGTCGGCGTCGTTGATCATCAGCGGGCCCCCCGCCACCTTCGGGTAGCCGTAACTCCCCACAAAGACCGACGGAGCGGATCCCTCGTAGTGGTCGGAAGGGCGGACCGGGAGCTGGGCGTAGAACCTGCTCATGATCGGGCAGCGTTCGAGGCCGCAGAGCCCTTTCCCCTTACACTCGGCGCATCGCATTGCTTATCCTCCGCGGCGGTCGACGACGATCCGCACCCTTCCTACGAGGGTGCACAGCGTCTCCTCCACCCACTCCTCCCAGCTGGCTGCCGTGAGGTCCCTCGTCGCCGCAAGTTCCCGCCCGAGGTCATCGTCCCGCCCGTCGACGACCTCGACCACCACCGACCCCGGGGCATACCCGGGCTCCACGATGGCGTCGGCGTCCCCGTCGACCACCCCGAAGACGGGGATGCCGGCATGGGAGCAGATGTGGCCGCAGACCGCGGTGGTGTCGTCGCCGACGGCGAGGACGCCGCAGACTCCCTCCCCGATCTCGTGGTAGAGGGTGTGGCCGCAGTGGTCGATGACCGCGACCCTGCCCCCGCGGGAGGTGCGCTCTCCCTGCAGGGGAGGGATCGTCCGCACCGGTCCGCTCTTGCACCAGGCGGTGGCGAGGTCCGGGAGGCCGGCCCGGAGGAGTTTCTCAAACCCGTGAGGTTTCGGGTCGAGGCCGGAGACGGCCCTGAAGGTGCCGTCCCCGGAGAGGACGACCGTCTCCGCCGTCGCGGTCCCGATCACGATCCCGTTCACGAAGACCGCCTCTCCCGGGAGGCATCCACGGACCTCCCGGACGCCTTCCCCCCGGGCGGCGGTGCTCGTTCCGGGCGCGAGAGCGTACCCGGTCAGCTGTGCGATCTCGCGTGCGAGGCTCTCATCGGCATGGTTCCAACAGTAGACGATTCCGCTCGACGTCTCCACGTGGACGAGCCCTTCGAGCCTGCCAGCGACGATCTCGCCGAATATCCGCCCCGACTCCGGGGTCTTTCCCCGGTTGATCAGGCATGCGGACCCGTCAAGCGCGGCGAGGACCACGCTCGGCCGCTCGTCTGTGCAGGTGACCGGGAGCCCGGACTCCTCGGCGGCGGTCCGGGCCATCACCCCGGCGACCAGCACCCGCCGGGGGGAGAGGAGGCCGATCAGTCGCGCTGCGTCGCCGGCATCGAAGGCCTCGGGGCCGTGCACCACCATGACGAGGTTCATCAGGTACTCCTGCGACGCCGTGGACTATCAGGTTACCTTCCCGATGAGTTGTGCTGGACGGGGAGGTAGGGGATCAGGGCGGCGGCGAGTTTCGCGACGTCCATCGACTGCAGGACGACCCGGCCCGGACCGGTCAGCGTGGTCAGGAAGAGCCCCTCACCGCCGAAGAAGACGGTCTTCACGCCGCCGGCGAGAGCAATGCTGTAGTCGACGGTGCTCTCGAACCCGACGACGAGGCCCGTCTCGACCCTGACGACCTCGCCGGGCGCAAGCGTCATCTCCATGATGTCGCCGCAGCAGTGGAGGAACGCCGTCCCCCTGCCGGTGAGCCGCTGGAGAATGAACCCCTCGCCGCCGAAGGCGCCCGACCGCAGCTTCTTCGTGAACGCGATATCGAGGTCGATACCCTGCTCGGAGCAGAGGAACGCGTCCTTCTGGGCGATGAACTCATTCCCGGCAAGGTCGAGCGTGAAGATCTTGCCCGGGACGTTCCCGGCGAAGGAGACGAACCCCTCCCCGCCGGTCGGGGTGAACTCGGTCATGAAGAGGCCTTCGCCGGTCACCATCCGTTTCAATCCCTTGAAGAGCCCGCCCTTCATGTTGGTGGTCATCTGCATGTTCCCGCTCATGTTGACCATGGCGCCGGCCTCGGCGCAGATGCTCTCGCCCTGGGTGAGACGGAGGGTCACCATCTGCAGGTTGTCTCCGGTGATTTCGTAATGCATGCTGATGCATTTTTTGTCGGTAAGCAATAGGCTTTTCCGTCATTTCACGGGAAAATTCTCCGGGCCCCGACGGTATATTGCCTGTTCGGGGACAGTTCTTCGAGAATCGCCCTTGGGGGGTCGCTGGCGGTCCCCACACACTCGAGGCCCTCTCTCCTCGGAACCGCATGCTCCGGATCCGCGAGCACGTCGCCGGTATGGCCTGCCATAGGAATAAGTAGTACCCGGGGCCACACCCTACGATCATGGCCTGCAGTCGGAGTGTAGCAGTGAGAGACGAGTGGCGGTCGACGGCTATGCGGACGGCGAGCGACCTCGCAGGGAAGTTCACGCTCTCCCCGCCGGTCTCTCACGGGAGATGGCGTTCCGGCACGATGCGGATGCTCGATGCCGTTGTCACCCCCGGGACGACGGCGAACATCGCGGCCACGTTCGCGGTGACGACACTCCTCATCCCCCGGATCCCGAACCGGGCCCTCGCGGTGGTCACCGGGTTTGCGGCGGGTGCGATCCTGCGGGGATAGCCTTACGACCTTTGCCCTTTTCTCCTCGCCGGGGGCGCACCGCCTCGTTTCTCCCGGACGAGGCAGTTCCACGCATTCCCGATGAGGTCCTCCCTCCCGGCCGCGCGGAGCCCCTCGCAGACAAGAGCGTAGTTCTCCGGGTCCCGGTAGTGCATGAGGGCCCGCTGCACCCGTTTTTCCCGCCCTTTCGGGACGTAGACCTCCTCGAGGGTGAAGGGGTCGAGGCCGGTGTGGTAGATGGTCGTCGAGATGCTCATCGGCGTCGGCGTGAAGTCCTGGACCTGTTCGGTGTAGAGGCCGGTATCCCGGACGTACTCGGCGAGTTCGACCATATCTCCTATCGTGCAGCCCGGGTGGCCGGATATGAAGTACGGCACGAGGTACTGCCGCTTCCGCTTCCCTGCCTGGAGGGCCTCGAACCGTTCCCTGAAGGCGTCGAAGACCTCGCGGGGCGGTTTTCCCATGCAGGCAGAGACCCGCGGGGAGATGTGCTCGGGGGCGACCTTGAGGTGCCCGGAGACGTGGTGGGCGCAGATGCGGGCGAGGTACTCCCGGTCCTCTGGAGGGATCAGGTCATAGCGGATGCCCGAGGCGATGAAGACCCGTTTCACCCCCGGGATCTCCGAAAGACGCCTGAGCAGGCGGAGCTGCTCCTCGTGGCTGCGGTCGAGCGTGGGGCAGTCGATGCAGCGGCGGTCGGGACAGGTGCCGGCGGTCTCCCACCGGCCGCAGTGGATGGCGTACATATTCGCCGTCGGCCCGCCGACGTCCTGGACGACGCCCGCAAAGTCCGGCATCGCTGCCATCCGCTCCACCTCCCGGACGATCGAGTCGATGCTCCGGCTCTGGATGATCCGTCCCTGGTGGTGGGTGAGGGCGCAGAAGGAGCAGGAACCAAAGCACCCCCGGTGGCTGACGACCGAGAACCTGACCGGTTCGAGGGCGGGAACAGGCTCGGTGTAGGAGGGGTGGGCCCTTCGGGTGTAGGGGAGTTCGTAGACCCGGTCGAGTTCAGCGCCTGAGAGCGGCATCGCCGGCGGGTTCTGGATGACGACGGTCTTTGGGTGCGGCTGTGCCACTCTCCGGCCCCTTAGCGGGTCCTGTTCGTTGTAGTGCAGCGCAAACGCACGGGCGTAGGCGTAACGGTCCTTTTTGACCTCTGCGTAACCGGGGAGGACGACGTACCCGGCCTGGTCCATGCTCCGCCAGGTCTTGAGATCGACCCGGTAGGCGATGCCGGGGATATCCGTGAGGGCGCCTGCTGCCTCGCCGGCGGCGAGCCGGTCCGCGATCCCGACCACCTGCCGCTCGCCCATGCCGAAGACGAGGAGGTCGGCCGGGGCGTCGGCGAGGATGGCCTGCCGGACCGTATCAGACCAGTAGTCGTAGTGGGCGAAACGCCGGAGGCTCGCCTCGATCCCGCCGATGACGACCGGTGTGTTGGGGAAGAGGGCGTGGACCCGGTCGGTGTAGACCAGGGTCGCCCGGTCGGGCCGCAGCAGCCTCCCCCCGGGCGAGTAGACATCCGAACTCCGGCGCTTCAGGTTCGGCGTAAAGGCGTTCACCAGTGAGTCGACGTTCCCGGCCGAGACCGAGAAGAAGAGCCGGGGCTCGCCGAGGCGCTTGAAATCGGCGTCATTCCGCCAGTCCGGCTGAGCGATGACGCCGACCGAGTAGCCGGCGTCCCAGAGGACCCGGCCGATCAGCGCGGTCCCGAAGGAGGGGTGGTCGACGTAGGCGTCGCCGGTGATCAGGATGACGTCGAACCGCTCGATGCCGAGCCTTCCTGCCTCCTCCATCGTCATGGGGAGGAATTTCGGCTGGACGGTCATGGGAGTATCCGGTCAAAGACCGGCAGGTTGACACCCGTTTTCGGATCCAGGATCCGTTTTGCGGAGATGCCGACGAACTCCGTGACGATCGCCTCGATCACCAGGTAGACCTCCGCCTTCTCCCGGAGGCACCCGGCAAGCGACCGTATTCCTTTCCCCGCCACCGTATGGATATGGATGGACGGCTCCTCCTCTCCCGGGTAGATGGTGGCAAACCCGAGGAGTTCCCAGCCCCCGAAGATCTCCTCGCGCCGGGGAACCGGCGGCATGACCGGCTCCTTTGGCCCGGTCACGATCTTTGCAGATCGTACGGCGCCGAGGAAATGGATCATGCCGCTCTGGACGTTCATTGCCGTTACAAAACGCTGGATCTCGCGGATGAAATCCTCCCCGTCGTCGATCCTGACCGTAAAGACCCTGCCGACCTGCCCTTCCGAGTACTGCATGGACTCCCTCTCCAGATAGGTGGTGTCTTCTGGTATTATAGTGCTTGACCCGCAGCCCTCCGGCTACGCAAGGCCGGCGGGCAGGGGTTCATATATCCCGGCCGGCAATCCTGTAGTGCTTGCCGGCCCGGGTGAGCGATGGCGAGGTGTGGCTGCAGTGGTCTGGTTTCGGGAGGTTGAGTACCTGCGGGGGTTTGCCGCCCTCGCCGTGATCGCCGTCCACGTCTCGATGAACTACACCCGGATCCCCGGCGTGAACCTGCTCGCACTCCTGGACGTCTTCGTCTACATCGCCGCTCACTTCGCGGTGCCGGTCTTCATCTTCATCTCCGGGTGGGTGCTCGCGGCGCGGTATGTGGACGATTACCCGATTGCGAACTTATATCGCCGCCGGGCGAGGACGATCCTTCTTCCCTACCTCTTCTTCACTGCTCTCTACCTCCTGGTGGCGGTGGAGGGGACGTTCGGGTTTGCCGGGGTGCCGACGCCTGATGCGGTGGCAAAAGCCCTCCTCCTCGGGACCGCCGCCTACAACCTCTGGTTCTTCGTGCTGATCATCCAGCTCTACCTCCTCTACCCGCTGATCGTCCGGGGCTACGACTGGTTCAACCGGAGCGGGGCGGCGCTCTACCTCCTCCTTTCGCTCCTCTTCTTCCAGGTCCTCTGGAACGTCGGCGCACATCTCCTCGGCGCGTTTGCAGGCACGGAGTGGTATACGGTGCTGATCCGCCTCTTTCCCTCGCACCTCTTCTACTTCATCCTCGGGATCCACGTCGCCCGGCATACGGACCGGTTCCGTTCCGTGGTCCGGTCTTTATCCCCTGCGGGGATTCTCGCCGCAGCCGGCGGGGGTGCCCTTCTCCTCGGCGGTATGTGGATGGCGAGCGTCCTCATCTCCGGGAGCCTCGCCGGCACCTCGCTCGCGGTCTTCTGCGTCTACCGGATCCTCGAACCTTTCTACTACGTCCCGGTCATCGCCGTGCTCGTCTTCGCGGCCTGGCGGCTGGAGGGAGAGGGGGGCCTTCGGGCGGGTGCCGCCCGGTCGTTTGGGGAGCACTCCTACGGGATCTACCTCATCCACCCCCTGGTCATCGCCGCCGCTGCGGCCGCCTGGTTCTCCCTCACCGGGCTCTCGTGGGCCGACTGGCTGACCTACCCGGTGATCTTCGCGGCGGCGGCCGTGGTAAGCTACGGGGCGGTGCGGGGATTGTCGGGGGTCCCGTATGCGGGGTACCTGGTGGGGGAGTCGCGGGGGCGGCGGGGATGAGCGAGTGTCGCTGTCCGGGGCGCCCGAATGCCGGGAATCCGCAGTTCATCGACGCTTCTCGCTGGCACCCGGGGGGAATATATGAATGCCGCCCCTCATTCCGTCCTGAGAAAACGGAGGTATGTGGAAAGAAACTCCTCAATGTCGCAAACATCTTCTTGAAGGAGGCTGTAGATGGTTTCGTCGTTGATATCCCAGTAGATATGAATCAAACGGTTCCTGAACCGGGCCATCCTTTGAAGACGAACTGAAAACTCCGCGTCAACGAGACCCTGCTCCTCCATGATGCGAAATGTATCTGCGTAGTCTTCCGGCGCTCTCCACCGGTTCTTCGCGATCAGGTGGTTGGCGAGATCGATGGCGGCTTCGATGCCGACGATGAGGTGGTATTTTGCGCTGGCGACCAGGTGAGGGTCTTTGATAACAATCTCTTTTTGCATCCGGCCGAGGTCTTTTAAGCGCCCGCACGCCTGCGTCAGTTCCGACGAGAGTGCGGTGACTTTTTCATCATCGTAGGAGACCAAGTGCTTCCCTCCGGTAACGCTTTCGGTAGTAGGCGAAATCGTGGTAGTGGGTATAGATCCTGCATACGAAGTCGCAGCGAGCCTTCTCGTCGCGGGAGACGAGCACCTCCCCGGTCTGCAGGACCGAGTAGGCGAACGGCAGGGGCGCAGCGTTCAGGACCCTGACGTCGATGGGCACTCCCGTGGTATCTTCCAGATCCTGCTCAAGCGCCATCTCGTACCGAAGCGGCTCGGCCGCCCCGCCCCTGCCGTCCTGCAGGAAGACGCCGATGTCGATGTCGCGGAAGGCACCGTGGAGAAATGACCCGTAGACGTAGGCAAAGAGAATCTCCTCTCGATTTGAGAGCAGCCCGACGAGAAGGTCGGAGAGTTGCTGCTTCTCCTCGATAGAGAGGTCCCGGGGCTTCATTGTAGAGTGATTGGCGCCGGTGATAATGAGGGTTGTGCCTGCCGGTCGTCGGCGGCATCGCCGACATCCGCGATGCGGTGCAGGCGATCCTGAACGGCGATCCGGTCGGCGCGGCGATGAACGCCGCGGGCGCGATCCCCGGGCCCGGGGACGGGATCAAGATCACCGGCGCCCGCGGGAACTCGGGGATCGCCCCGGTTCAATCCGAACTGCTCTCCATGGTGGAACGCCACCGGGTGGTCCTCCGACCGGATCGAAGCGTTCAAGAAGATCGTTGCCGGATATAACCACTATGGGGCTCGTTCCGGGTTGGTCCGCCCGGTACGTGACATGATCCGGGATTGGTTCGCAGAAGACAGAGGATCAAGAGTGATACATTGTCCGTCAACTACCCCCGGTTAAAACCGGGGGCTTGCAGCGGGGCCCCTTGTGGGGCACAGGGCTGCAATTTAATCGGTGCGAAGGTTGACGGTTCAAAAGACGTCCTTATTCGCACGGGCCGGTTGACGCGGCCCCTACCGATTATCCGTGGAACCACGGAATCACCGGCTACCTTTCGTAAATGGTTCAGAGCGCCGTTGACATCGGCGTTGATCAGGGTGCCCAGAGCACTCCGGTACAGTCCTCGCTTGATCCGCCGCTTCCTCCCATAGGGCGGTTTTCGGATCGGGTCGAGCGCGAGAGCGTCCACCTGCGAGGTGTATGCCTCGGAGTGCGAGTCATCGAACCGGATACCATACCCCTCGCACTTGCTCTTCAGCTTCTGCCGGAACTTGTGGAAGGG
>DASQ01000125.1 GCA_002503885.1 Methanoculleus marisnigri
TCCCTCACGGCCTGCCTTCTGTGTGGGACCATATCCCGATCTGCACCATGGATTGCTTCACGCGAAACTACGAAATTTCAGTCCTGTTGAATAGGGCATGAATATGGGCGCATCGACCCGGGACGAGGAATCACCCCGGGCATGCCCCTGCAAGTGGACCATGGGGATATCGCCTCGCGGGGGTGGGGCTGACGGGGGGGGTCTCCCCCTCCCCTGTCTCTACTGCCGAATGGGATACCCGTAACCCCCACCCCCAGGGCGGGGGCAGTCATGGCGATACCCGGTGGAAAGCCGTGCTCCGGAGTACCCCCGGAGTGCGACCATAGCGCCCGCCCCCACACGCCAAAATTCCTAAAATAAACTGACAAGATGCACTAGACCCTGCCGGTCGCCATCATCAGTCTTTTGACGAAGGCGAGGTACGCCCACTCAGAGGCTGCCCCGAGGGTGTCTTTCTTCTCGATCTCGAAGTACATCATGAGATCCGGGTTGAACCTCGACTTGAAGAAGACCAGGTCCGGGTTGTTCGCACCCATGTTCTCAAAGGTCCGGTAGCCTTCGGCCTTTGCACGCTGGATCAGGAGCCACTGGAGATACTCGTTCCCGGCGTGAGCGCTATCGAGCCGCGGGGTTCCCATCCAGAGCAGAAACCGCTTGTATTCCTGTGTTGCCACCACACCGGCAACCTCGTCTCCGGCATCGTAGAGGTAGTATACCCCGATCCGATCCGGGTAGGCACGCACGAGATCTTCGAGGTAATCTTGCCGTATGAGTGGAATATCAAGCGACGGGTCCTGGTAACGGTCGGCAAGGAGCCGGTGGAGCGTGGAGATATCGCTCGTCTTCTCCAGTCGGAGACCGGCCCCGGCTTCTTTCTTCAGTTTATTCCGAAGTTTGTAGTGGAGGTTGTTCCAGAGCACCTCAAGCGTTCGATCCAGGTTGATGGTGTAGGTATACCGAACCCGTGCGTCGCACCGGTCCCAGAGGTAATGGCGGACGTCGTTGAACTCCGGGACGAAGGCTATCGAGAGGTAGTTCGGTGAGAGGTTCCGGATCTCGTCCTGGATCTCCCCTGCCACCATCCCGAGGAGGGACTCCTTCTTGCTCTGTTTAAGCTCCCCAAAGCTCCTGCTCATCACGCACCCGAGGTGAGGTATCACCGTGAGCGGGGGTGGGGAGAAGACAGCGCTAACGCCATGCATTCGCCTGGAAAAGAGCGGGAATACACAGATCAATTCTTCCCCCTTATAGACCGCGTACGGAAGGAGGGTGCTCCCCGTATGCTTTGCTGTCAGGTGCAGGTAGTCCCACTTATGAAAGAGAAGTCCTGAGGGGCTGTCATCGATGAAGGCGTCCCAGGTATCTCTGTCGTCAACTCTGCTCACGGTCATACCTTCCGTCACCTCGGCGCTGTCACGTTCTCTGCTGCTCCGCGACCTCTAATCACCTCCCGGGTCCATATATACCTTTCTCCAGGTCCGCCGGGAGGCAGGACATGGCCACCCCACCCCGGGGGAGATACCCGGAAGACCCGGGGCACCCCGGGTTCACGGCGCCTGACCCCGACGGGAACCTATATATACGCCTACACGTGAGGTAGGGGCATGGTTGCACTCCGCCTTCTCGCCATGGACGACGTATCGTTTCGCTCGTGGGAGGGCAATGGTTCGGGTGCGTACGGTGACATCTGGGTAGTCATATCGGAAAAAAATCTCTTTCCCGAGTTCCTGAAACACTTTTGCCGTGCATCCGGCCGGGATCTGGTCTCCATCCCGTACTCCGAGAACTTCTTCTAACCAGACGCAATCTCCACCGATGCCTGCCGTCTCCACCGTGTTAACGGTGTTACGTCACCTCACCGTGAGCAAAACGTTTAATGCGAAGTACTAACATCAGCAGTGGCAATGGGTGTGCGGATGAATCATCGGGGGTTGAAGGCTCTCCGGCTTGAAAATTCTGTGACGGCGAGGGCCCTTCGCATCCTCCCCGCATACTCTGCGTACAGAAAGACTTACTCCCTCCTTCAGCAATCCCGGCGGTGGAGCGAGGAAGAACTCGCAGCCTACCAGATGCAGGCGCTCTCGCGTCTGCTCGATCACGCCTACGAAAACGTCCCCTACTACCGCCGGGTCTTTGAAGAGCGCCATCTCGTGCCCGGGGATATCCAGACGCCCCGGGACCTTGCTCTCCTTCCCTTCCTGACCCGGGCGGACCTGCAGAACAACCTCGCCGACTTAAAAGCCCGGAACTACCCGGAGACAGCCTTCGAGTACGTCACCACCGGGGGGTCCACGGGTATCCCCGTCGGCTTCTACTACGAGAAGGGGGTCTCCCGGGCCCGGGAGTGGGCGTTCATGAAAAACCAGTGGGACCGTGTCGGTTACCGGTTCACCGACCGGTGCGTCGTCCTCCGGGGCTACATCGTCGGGTCCGCCCGGGATGGCATCTTCTGGAAGAAGACGCTCTTCGGGCGGTGGCTGCTGATGTCCTCCCATCACATGACCGAAGAGACCCTCCCGACCTACATCGACCAGATCCGAAAATTCCGGCCCCGCTTCATCCAGGCATATCCATCGGTGGCCATGATCCTGGCCCGGTATATGGTGGACCACGGCATCGAGCCCTTCCCGACCGTTAAAGCGGTCCTCTGCGGCTCCGAGAACCTCTACCCCTGGCAGCGGAGCCTGCTTACCGAGACCTTCGGGTGCCGGGTCTTCTCCTGGTACGGGAACTCCGAACAGACGGTGCTCGCCGGCGAGTGTGAGGAGAGCACCCGGTATCACATCTTTCCCGAATACGGGATCGTCGAACTGATCGGGAGAGACGGCCTGCCCGTGAAGGGGCCGGGCGCGATGGGGGAGGTGGTCGCGACGAGCCTCATAAACCCCATCTGCCCCCTCATCCGCTACCGGACCATGGACATTGCGGTTCTCGGGAAGGCCCCCTGCTCCTGCGGCCGTGCCTACCCGATGCTTGACCGGGTTGAGGGAAGGCTTCAGGAGTTCATCGTGACGAAGGATCGCCGGTTCATATCGATGACGGCGGTGAACATGCACTCCGATGTCTTTGACAACGTTGCACAGTTTCAGTTTTACCAGAAGAGGGAAGGAGAAGTCCTGATGCGGATCGTAAAGAAACCGGGATATAACGACCGGGATACGGAACGCATTCTCCGGGAACTCAACAAAAAATTTGAGGGCGACGTGGATGTGACCATCCGCTTCGTCGGGATAATCCCCCGCACACGGCGCGGCAAGTATCAGTTCCTGATACAGGACCTGCCGCTGGACCGGTGGGGCATTTCGGTGTGAGAAACCATGCAGAAACTCAGATTAATAGCAGCAGGAGATATATGGGTCCGGACGGGGAACAACCAGTATCCATTCGAGGAGGTCCACCATATCCTCCAGGATAAGGACCTCCTCTTCGGGAACCTGGAGACCGCTCTCTCGGAGACGGGGGAGCGGGCGGAGAAGCATCATGTGATCTCCACGTCTCCGGATGCGGCCCGATACCTGGTGGATGCCGGGTTTGACGTCATGAGCGTTGCAAACAACCACTCCGGCGACCTCGGAACCGAAGGCTTTGCAAACACCCTGAATGCGCTCGAGAGCCGCGGCATCCTCCCCATCGGGGGATCGGCGACAGAGAACCGGCAGGAGCCGGTCATCCTCGAGAGGAACGGCATCTCGATCGGGTTTGCCGGCTACACGATCGGCAAACTCGCCGTATCCCACGACGTCTCAGTCAACCGGCTGGTCGAGGAGGATATCTTCAAGGACATCGCCACTCTCGCGGGCCGGTGCGACCACATTGCCATCTCGCTGCACTGGGGGGCCGAGATGGCCTACTACCCGTCCCCCCAGCAGATCGACCTCGCACACCGGCTCATCGACGCGGGGGCCACCCTGATCCTCGGGCACCACCCCCATACCATGCAGGCGATCGAACGCTACCGTGGGGGGCTCATCGCCTACTCGCTCGGCATGCTCCAGTTCGAACCCCGCTGGCCTCATAACCTCTCGCGGGAGGCGGTCATCCTCTCGGTCGACCTGCAGAACGACGGGGTCGTCGGGGAGTGCGGGGTGACCCCGCTCATTGTCGATGACAATTTTGTGCCCCATGTCGCGGAGGGAACTTCGGGCGAGAATATCCGAGATTTCCTCGCCGAGATCTCACGAGAAGTCACCGAAGGCCAGATTACCGAGGCCCGGTGGTTCGAGGAGATCGCGCCGGTCTACATGAAGATGAACTTTGAGAGCTACCGGTACCGGATACGCCACAACGGACCCCTTCCCCTCCTGGAGATGAGCGTCTGGTTCTTCACCCCCTTCTGCCTGAAGTGCTTCGCCGGCCTGATCCGCCGGTCGCTTCGCCCAGGTTCGGCGCCGCAGAGGCGCACCCCGGGGAGTGGTGCCGGGAACTGAACGGGGGTGAAGGGGCCGGGGAACCCCCGGCAAGTCGGTCCGCGCCGGGTCCGATTTAACCGGGCTCCAGCCCGGCCCGTTTTTCAACGCATCCCGTATTCCGGCGCATCCTCACCCACCATTCCTCCGGAAGGCCGCCGGATACCCGGGGGCGGGGCCGCAAAACTCTCATTATAATTGGTGACAAATATAGATGAGAGGAGTGTAAACAATTTGTCCGCGATTCCGAAGGAGGAGTATCTGTATAAGTGCACGTCCGCCTGTGCGGGGTGCAGCTCTTCCCTGTGTCTGCGCTACGTGCTCAAAGCGGCCGGCCCCGATACCGTTCTGGTCGTGCCCGCCTGCTGCACCAGCGTCATCCAGGGGATCTACCCCAACACGGCGATGAACGTGCCGGTCTATAATATAGCGTTTGCCGCAGCCGCCGCCTGCGCTTCCGGCCTGAGCAACGCTCTTAGCGCGCTCGGGAAAGAGACCAACGTCATCGTCTACGCAGGTGACGGCGGGACGGTCGATATCGGGATTCAGTCGCTCTCCGGCGCTTTTGAGCGGGGCACCAATTTCCTCTACATCTGCTACGACAACGAGGCGTACGGCAACACCGGCATGCAGCGGTCGGGCTCGACCCCTCTCGGAGCACGCACCACCACGACCCCCGGCGGCAAGCCCACGGCCAAGAAGGACCTCGACCGCATCGTCGAGGCGCATAACCCCCCCTACATGGCGACCGCCTGCAGCGCCTACCCACTCGACCTCTACAAGAAAGTGAAGAAGGCGCTCTCGATCGAGGGGCCCAAGTTCATCCATATCCTGGCGCCGTGCCCGCCCGGATGGCGCTACCCCACGGAGAAGACCGTCGAGATGGGGAAACTGGCGGTGAAGACCGCCCAGTGGATTCTCTACGAGCGCGAGTTCGGGAAACTCGCGATCAGCGGCCCGTCGAAGGCCGCGATGAGGAAGCCGGCGCCGATCGAGGACTACATCAACGGCCAGGGCCGGTTCAAGAACCTGAGTCCTGAGGTCATGAGCGAGATCCGGCAGCAGGTGGACCGGAACATTCAGCGCCTTTCCCGCGAGGAGGCCGGCGTATGCTGACGATCGCGACCGGCAACAAGGCGGTGGCGGCCGCGGTGAAGGCCGCAAAACCGGGTGTCGTCGCCGCATACCCGATCACCCCCCAGACCGAGATCGTCGAGCAGCTCGCCGAGTACGTCACCACCGGCGAGCTCGAAAGCCGGTACATCCCGGTGGAGAGCGAGCACTCCGCGATGGCCGCCTGTATCGGGGCGAGCGCCGGGGGCGTCCGCACCTTCACGGCAACGAGTTCGCACGGTCTCCTTTACATGCACGAGATGGTCCACTGGGCGGCGGGCGCGCGCCTGCCGATCGTCATGGCAAACGTCAACCGTGCCCTCGGTCCCGGGTGGAACACCTGGGCGGAGCACACCGATGCCTTCTCCCAGCGCGATACGGGCTGGCTGCAGGTCTTCGTGGGCACGGTCCAGGAGGCCTACGACGCCACCCTGATGGCGTTTAAGATCGCCGAGGACGAGAGGGTCCTCCTCCCGGTGATGATCAACCTGGACGGGTTCTCGCTGAGCCACATCATGCAGTCGCTCGAAACGGTTGAGATAGGAGACTTCCTGCCTGCCTATCATCTCCCGCACGCGATCGATACAGAGAACCCCTGCGGCTACGGCCCCATGACCGGACCGGCCGACTACTTCCGGTTCCGCTGGGATATCGAGCGGTCGATGCGCGACGCTAAGGGCGTGATCGCGGACGTCGAGCGCGAGTTTGCAGAGCGGTTCGGCCGCTCCTACGGCCCCACCGAGGACTACCGGTGCGAAGATGCCGATGTCATCGTCGTTGCCATGGGAACGCTCGGGAAAGAGGCGGAGGTGGCGGTCGACCGTCTCCGCGACGAGGGTGTAAAGGCCGGGTCCATGCGCCTGCGCTGGTTCCGCCCCTTCCCTGACCTCGACCTTGCCGGGCGGGAGGTCGTGGTGATCGACCGCGACTACTCCTTCGGCTTTGGAGGCGTGGTGGCGCATTCTATCAGGTCGAAGACAGGCATCGTGCCCTACAGCGTGATCGCCGGCCTCGGCGGCCAGGAGGTCACCTACAACGATATCGCGGACTTTGTTCGGAACCGGCATCCCGGTGAGGAGACCTGGTTTGGGGTGAGCGACCATGTATGAGATCAGGATTCACTCCAGGGGCGGGCAGGGCGGCGTCACGGCCGCGAAGCTCCTCGCCCTCGCGGCATTCAGGGACGGAAAATACGCAACCGCCTGCCCGTTCTACGGGGCGGAGCGGCGCGGAGCACCGGTCGTCTCGTTCGTTCGGATCGATGATCGGCCGATAAAGATCTACAGCCAGATCCATGAGCCGGATCTCGTAATCGTGCTCGATACCAGCATCATGGACGTGGTGGACGTCCTGCAGGGCTTAAAATCTGGCGGAACAGTTCTCCTGAACAGTGCCCATCCGCTCGAGGGGTGCAACGGGACCTGCCGGCACGTCGACCTGACCGGGATCGCGCTCGCGGAGAACCTGGTGGTTGCCGGAAGCCCCATCCTCAACACCCCGGTGCTCGGGGCGCTCGCGAAGATGGATATCGTCACCCTCCCCTCGGCAGAACAGGCGATCCGGGAGATGTTTGCCGACGAACGGAATGTGAAGGCTGCAAAAGCGGCGTATGAGGAGCTGAAGGTATGAGAGAGAGACTTGCGCTCAGCAGGCCGACGGAGGCCTCTTCGGGGAAGACGGGTTCCTGGCGGACGTTCCGGCCCGTGGTGGACAAGGAGGCGTGCAACGCCTGCGGGCTCTGCGCCCAGTACTGCCCGGACGGGGTCATCGACGAGGACCTCAATATCGACCTCGACTACTGCAAGGGGTGCGGCATCTGCTCAAACGAATGCCCGAAACAGGCCATCGCTATGGTGCGCGAGGAGCGCTGACCTCGTCGGCTCCGCCGACAGGGCACTGCCCGATATACTCCAGGTTGAACCGGTAGAAGTGCGTGTAGCCGCAGTTCCGGCACCGGGTCGTGAAGTGGCTGCACCCGATCGTGAGGTCGTGCGGCCCTGTGACCCCACAATTTTTGCACCGGGCACCGGCCTCGATAGTCCAGATGTCATAACACCCAATCGGGGTGCAGATCCCGATCTTTCGGGTGTTCTGAAATCGCGGGATGAAGATCCTTGTAGCCCCGCAGGCGGAGCAGATCACCTGCGCCTGCGCGGAGACCGCTTTTATGATCTGGTCGGCATCCTCGCCGCAGTGGTAGCAGTTGGTGCGGTGCCGGGTGAAGATAAACCGCTCGTTCATGCATGATACTTGACGCCTCCCAGATAAAACCTCCCTCTCTCGTTGTGGGTGCCGCGCTGCCCGGGATCCGCCAGCCCGGAGTGCGAGCGTACGAGCAGGGCCGGGAGATGGGAAACGTTTAAATAGCACTCCCGCACCTCTGTTGCCATCGAGGAGGTTTATGAGATGGCAGCGTTGAGAGTCGCACCCTATGTCTGTGCTTACTCGGATGAGAACGAAGAGAATCTTCACATCGAGATAGAACTACCAGGCGTCGAGAAGAAAGACATCACGTTTAAGATGCAGGAGACCAGTTTCTCCGTCGATGCAGCCCGCGGCGACGTCCGTTACGTCGGCACCTACGCGATCGGCTGTCCCGTCGATACCAACGCGGCAAAGGCGACCTTCAGGAACGGTCTGCTTGCCGTGGATGTCCCATACCTGCAGCCCGTCGCGGAGGAGACGAAGGAGATCCCCATCACGGAGTGAGGAGGCCCGGGACCGGGCCGGAATACTCTTCCCGGCGGGAGAGGGGGATGCCGTTGGGGTGGAGGAGAGGGTCCCCACTCCGGGAGTGCCTCATCCACCGGGAAGAGTCATCTTTATTAGCCTGCATCCGCACGTCAGGGGTATGAACCCGGCACGCGGACACGACCCGGAAGCACCAGGAGCACCGGTGCGGGAAGAATCTTCACCGAACAGGCTGATCAACGAACAGAGCCCATACCTGCTCCAGCACGCCCATAACCCCGTCGACTGGTATCCCTGGAGTGAAGAGGCTTTTTTACGGGCACAGGAAGAGGGTAAACCGATATTCCTCTCCATCGGCTACTCGGCCTGCCACTGGTGCCACGTCATGGAGGAAGAGTCGTTTGCAGACCTGCAGGTCGCCAAACTGTTGAACGATATCTTCGTCTGTATCAAGGTGGACCGCGAGGAGCGGCCGGATATCGACCAGGTCTACATGGCGGCCGCTCACGCGCTGACCGGGGCCGGAGGGTGGCCGCTCACCATCATCATGACCCCGGACAAAAGACCGTTCTTTGCAGCCAGTTATATCCCCAGAGAGAGCCGGTATGGGATGACCGGTCTCTTAGACCTCGTCCCCCGGATCAACAAGATCTGGCAGAGCCAGCGGCAGGAACTCGAGAACGCCGGCGATCAGGTGCTCCAGGCGCTGCAGAGCGCGGCCCGCACTCCTCCGGGGGAGAGCGAGCTTGCGGAGCCGATCCTCGATGAGGCCTACGACACCTTCTTCCGGGTCTTCGACGGGGAGAACGGTGGGTTCGGGGATGCGCCCAGGTTCCCGGCCCCGCACAACCTCATATTTCTCCTCCGATACGGGAACCGGACCGGGAAGGAGCCAGCATACGCGATGGTCGAGAAGACGTTGCATGCCATGCGGCGGGGTGGCATCTTCGACCAGCTCGGCTACGGGTTCCACCGCTACTCGACAGATGCGGAGTGGCTCGTCCCGCACTTCGAGAAGATGCTCTACGACCAGGCGCTCCTGATCATGGCGTATACGGAGGCTTACCTTGCGACAGGGAGGGAGGATTTCGCGAGGACCGCCCGGGAGACGATCGCCTACGTCCTGCGGGATATGACCAATCCCGGTGGCGGCTTCTACTCGGCGGAGGACGCAGACAGCGAGGGTGAGGAGGGGAAGTTCTACGTCTGGACGAAGGATGAGATCCTCCGGGTTCTCGGGGAAGAGGACGGGGAGCGGTTTTCCCGGATCTTCGGTGTCACGGAGGCCGGCAACTACCGGGAGCAGCCCGGCGGGAGGAGGACGGGCCAGAACATCCTCCGCCTGCGGCGCCCCCTGGCATCCTGGGCCCACGAATTCTCGACCTCCGAAGAGGACCTGGCATGGTTCGTGGAGGGGGCCCGGCAGAAACTCTTTACAGCCCGGGGAGAGCGGGTCCACCCGGCAAAAGACGACAAGATCCTCGCCGACTGGAACGCCCTCACGATCGCCGCCCTGGCGAGAGCTGCCCGGGTCTTCGATGACCCGGAGTACCTGACCGCGGCGGAGAAGGGAGCCGCGTTCGTTCTCACCAGCCTGCGCCGGCCGGACGGGCGGCTCCTCCACCGCTACCGGAACGGTGAGGCGGGCCTGCCGGCGACCCTCGACGATTACGCGTTCATGCTCTGGGCTCTCCTCGAGGTCTACGAAGCATCGTTCTCCCCCGACTACCTCGTGACCGCCACCGAACTCTCCCGGGACCTCGTCGCCCACTACTGGGACTGCAACCAGGGAGGGTTCTTCTTCGTTCCAGACGATGCGGACGTCCCCGTCCGCCAGAAGCCGATCTATGACGGAGCGATCCCCTCCGGCAACAGCGTGGCCATGTATGCCCTCTTCGTCCTCGGCCGGATGACGGCGAACCTCGAAATCGAGGAGACGGCGAACCGGATGCGGCACGTCTTTGCCGATGCCATTCGGCAGTCTCCTGCCGCCTACTCCCACTTCCTTACCGGCCTCGAGTTCATGCTGGGGCCGAACTTCGAGGTGATCATATCCGGCGTTCCAGACGCAGAGGATACGAGAGCGATGGTCAACGCCATCCGGTTGCACTATACACCCGATGCCGTCGTCATCTTCCGCCCCTCCGACGAGGAAGATCCGGGGATTACAAAAGTAGCCGGGTTTACCCGCGATATCGTAACGGTCGAGGGGAGGGCGACGGCGTATGTCTGCACCAACTATGCCTGCGATATCCCCACGACCGATCCCGAAGAGATGCTGCGGCTCGTGAGATCGACAGGAAAACCGCCGGAGCCGATCATCTGACGGCAACGTTCTGTGAGGAGTCTGATGCGATTGATGCAAAACGGAGTCGATCTCGAGAGGGTGGACGCCCTTGTGGAGGCGATACGGAAGGATGCAGTCAACTAGCCCCGGTTAAAACCGGGGGCTTGCAGCGGGGGCCCCTTGTGGGGCACAGGGCTGCAATTTAATCGGTGCGAAGGTTGACGGTTCAAAAGACGTCCTTATTCGCACGGGCCGGTTGACGCGGCCCCTACCGATTATCCGTGGAACCACGGAATCACCGGCTACCTTTCGTAAATGGTTCAGAGCGCCGTTGACATCGGCGTTGATCAGGGTGCCCAGAGCACTCCGGTACAGTCCTCGCTTGATCCGCCGCTTCCTCCCATAGGGCGGTTTTCGGATCGGGTCGAGCGCGAGAGCGTCCACCTGCGAGGTGTATGCCTCGGAGTGCGAGTCATCGAACCGGATACCATACCCCTCGCACTTGCTCTTCAGCTTCTGCCGGAACTTGTGGAAGGG
>DASQ01000097.1 GCA_002503885.1 Methanoculleus marisnigri
CGATTGACTCTGCCGCTTTGACGACACTCATGCCCTTATACCGCAACTGAATAAACACCAGGCGCGGGACCACTTCAGGCAATCCTTGGTGATGCTTGATCCGTTTCTTCAAAGTGGACATGGAAACGTGTCGGACAATCGCGATCTGTTCACGTCCAGTCATGCAGGCATGGGGGGTTCAAAGTTCAAGAGGGTATCGCCAGGAACTATAGTTACGATAGTCCGTGCTGGATGAGGAGTCATACGAAGGGTTTCTGTTCCATCAGGAGTGAAGATAGTCTGATTGGCATAAGGTCTCACTTATGGGATGCGAAAAAGGCTTAATAGTCGGTCAGGAATCTGATCCTTCTCTTTCAACGGAGGTATCATCTTTTTTGGGAAATTGGGACAGCGTGGATTGATTCCTCATGGCATTCTTCCGGTAGTCCTCAAGCGCGAGTTTCTCTCCCTCCGCGCTGGCTTTCTCATCGACCCACCTATCAATAAATTTTGCATCGATATTCTCAAGAACAGCACGGAGTCTGGATCCCCGGCAGTTGAGCCGGATCGCATCGGCATCGACTTCATCGAATAGTTGATACTTCTGCCCGTATTCGAGGACAATTCGTAACTTCTCCGTCACCATCTGCTTCTTCTGATCTTCTGAAACGCCCAGGGAGACGTTATTCATCAAGGTCGAGAGCACTGCGTTTTTCTGGATGATCTTCGGATCTTCGATACCATCTTCGAACAGGTTCTTTCGGTAGCATTCCCCGATAATTGCCAGCTGGATGAGCCGGTAAGGGTTCGTCGAATAACAGTAAGGGAGTTCATACTGCTGGTGGAGGTCCTGATCGCCGAAACCCGCCTGCAGCATCTCATTTAATGCCGAATTCTCATGCGGGCATTCGAGGAGAAGCTGTATGAGTTGAGACCGCGGGGCGTAAGCCCAGACTTTTATCAGGTTGATATCGTATTTGGGATGCGGCTTCTGACCCTGTGCCTTCATGGACTCGATGATCTTCATCTTGTCCTTCTCGTTGATGCAGAGTACGTACTCGAACCGGTTGGGATCAAGCTCGATGTCTATGGCATCTGAAAGGTAGTCCGTCTTTTCAAGGACCAGATCACGGGATAATCCGACCTCTTTTAACGTCTTTCTTACATCGGTGATCGAGGATTTGCACTCGACGAAGATCGCACGGTTTTCACCTTCGTTGTAGAGGAAGAGATCGAAAGTGTGATTTCCCTTTTTTGCGGAGCCGAACTCGATCAGGGGCTCTGCAAAATAAAATTCGTATCCGGATCTCTGTGAAAGGTCGGTCTGTGCGAAAGATTTTGCGCATTGTTTCACGAGAGTGTGGTGCTTTTTGTCTTCCTCAAGAGCATCACCGATCCGCTCTCGTGCCGAGGGTATGGAGTAAATTTTATATTTGTCCTTTAATTTATCCAGATCCTCGCAGACTTCAGATGGAGAACGCTTGTAGAACGCCTGAAAATCTTCCTTCTCACGAGGAATATGGATGGTATCACCCTACGGTCGCCATATGATCGATATTCTCGACCACAAACTCGAAAAACCTCATGGATGTTCCGATGTCTATTTTCTCTACCGGGTAGACGTCGATCTTCTTGCCGGTAGTCGAGATGTCCAGGAGAGAACCTGTGTGCTCATCGATCAACCGGGCGGAGAAGAACATTGAACCCGGCAGCAGCACCTGCTCCAGTACGGTAAAGTTCCATTCCTCGCTGCGCATCGCCTTGCAGAAGCGGGAAACGTCATCGTAATGCATCTCCACCGGCACATCGATTGACCAGGGGATCTGAATGGCATTCGAGAATTGCCTGCGGGACCCGACCCTGCTGATGGAATATCCCGACTCTCCGATTGCCTCTCTCACGTTTTCAAGCCGTGAAACGACTTCCTCGATTATCTTGAAGATGCCGGCGAAGTGTCCGTGACGAAGTGTAATTATACCCTTATTGTCGATGCGGAATGCAATGCCGTTCGGGAGCTGGACCTCAAGAATCTTTGGCAACACACCGTAGTAGAATTCCATCTCCTCAAGCGCGTGTTTTCCGTCGTTCCCCCTGTACTGGATGCCTCTCTCGACATGAGGCCTGAACTCGGAGTGAATATCGGTGTTGGGGCTCCTCCTCGCAGAGAAATAGGTTATAATCATGTCCGGGTATTCCCGGACGAGGTTATCTTTGATCTCCTTCATCACCTTAGGGGCTATCCAGAGATTCGATATCTCCTTTGTACGGTTGATGTAAGTGAAGAGGATGTCAGGTATCTCATTGGTTTTCTTTGCATCCGTGATGAAGAGCGGGACATTGTTCCTGTCGTCGAAGAACGTATAAATATAAATCCGTTTACCCTGGGATTCCTTCGAGAGGAGGAGCAGTTTTCCTGCCCTCTTATCGATGGAGAAATGGAAGCTTTTGAGGCTCTCGATGAACTGGTCGATGTTTTGGAACATCGACAGTGTTGCAACTATGTGGAGATTACTGTTGATCTGGTCGTCTCCTCGCTCACATTCAAGGTACTGGATCAGCTCCTGAATGTCGTCGAAGTCTCTATCAGCTCTGATGAGCGAAGGGAGGTTCAAAGTATCACATCCCCGGTTAATTTCCATTAAGTTTCATGTAGATTTAGATGTTTCTTATTTGAACCTGATGATATAGGCGGAACGTGAAGGTATCTTGAGGATTGCCAAATATCAAGTCAATCTGAAAATAAGATGGACCGAGCGGGAATTGAACCCGCGGCCTCTTCCATGCCAAGGAAGCGATCTACCCCTGATCTATCGGCCCCTGTTACCCTACAATGTTGATCGTGATCACATAATAAGGATTGGGGCCGGCCGCTCCCCGATCACTCCCCGGCGAGGTCCGGGAGCCGGGATAACACCCGTTCCCGCGCATCCTCCATGTTCGGCCGCGCGACGATGATGCCGTGCTCGACGTAGCGGGAGAGGAGCGGCGTCGCACCCTCCGGCGCCGGAGCGGTGAGGGGGAGCGTGACGCGCCGCCCCCCGGCCGCTTCATAGACCTGCTTTGCGCCGCTCCGCTTCCCGCGCTTCGCATACGGCCGCCCTTCCATCTCGACGATGTCCATCGAAAAGTCGATCACCGGGGCGTTTGCGATCGCCCCCCCGATGCCGAAAGCGTCGGCGATATCGCGGTAGGCGACGACGTCTGCGCGCGACAGGCCGCCCGAGAGGAAGATCTTCACGTCGGAGTAGCCGTGGACGTCCAGTTCCCAGCGCACCTCCTCGACGATCGTCCGCATATCGCCCCGGCGCGACCGCGGCGTATCCAGCCGGACGGCCGTCGCCCCGCATGCCGCCGCCCTGACCGCCTCGTCCTTCTCGTCGGAGAAGGTGTCGGCGAGCATGATCCGCGGCACCTCCGGCCCTGCCCCTCGCGCAAACGCACACCAGGCATCCTCCTGCCGCGGGTAGCACATCACGAACGCGTGCGGCATCGTCCCCGCAAGCGGGACCCCTTCCGGCGCACAGGTGCTGCTCGCGCCGTCCACCCCGCCGATCCAGGCCGCCCGCTCGATCATCGCGGAGATCGCCGGGTGCTGGCGGCGGGAGCCGAAGGAGTAGACAGGACGGTCCCGTGCAGCCAGCCTGATGTGGGCGGCCGCAGACGCGACCCCCGAAGCATGGCAGAGGAACCCGAGGATGGCGGTCTCGTAGACCGCAAAGTCCCGGTAGCGCCCCGACACCCGGAGGACGGGCTCGTTTGCCGAGAAGACCGAACCCTCCGGCATCGCGTCCACGTCCACCGGGAGCCGCTCAAGCAGCCGGACAACATCATCGAGGCCGCATAAGACTCCCCACCGGTCCGGGAGCGCCGCAGCCGTCACCTCCATCGTGACGTGCGGGTTGACCCCGTCCTTCTCCATGACGTCCACAACCCGCTTAAAGTAGATATCGGTGCATCTCCCATCGAGGATGGCATCCTCGCCGACGATCTGAAACCTGCCCATGACCATTCCGGTTGTCGCCGGAGGCTAAATCTTTATCTTGTGGGGGTGAAGGGGGCGGAGCGGGAAGACCCCACCCTTCAGGGTGGGGATGAAAGCGAAGCCGCCCTTCGTCACCCTCTCGGAGAGATTACCGGAAACTACATCTTATTATAAGGCCCAATAGTATTCGTATGCTCCAGGCCTACAAGTATCGGCTGTACCCTTCTCGTGGGCAAGTTCCTCTCCTCATGCAGCACATCCATGCCTGTCGGTTTGTGTACAACCATTCTCTGGAGCAGAAGATC
>DASQ01000050.1 GCA_002503885.1 Methanoculleus marisnigri
ATGCCCTGTGGACGGGCTACCGGCAGTTCGCCGGTAATCTGCGACAAACAGGTCTGAGGCTCCCCGAGAGCCCCGGACACTCGCAGGAAGCCCCCTGTGAAAGCGGGGGGTAGTTCACTTTTGCTCTGTTGAAACCCGGTTGGTGTCCTGATGACTCCCCCACCGCGCCCGGGAGCGGGGGCAGTGCGTGGCGATAAGCGACGGACGAAGGTGCGAGTTGCGACAAACAAAGCAACCAAATTGAGAAAAATCCCCGTGCAGTGGGCCGGGGGAGTATCGCCATAGGGGTGGGGCTGATGGGGAGGGGGCTCGCCCCGCCCCCTGTCTCCAACTCGGATCTAATGGTGCTTGAACTCCTGCTCGAAGCCTGGCGGTTTCTCAAGCCCCGTCCCCCCGGCCCATCGCAGGTCGCACCTGCAGTGCTCCTGCTGTTCTGTTGGAACGTCGCACCTGCAGCCAGTCGTATTCCGGCAGGAGCAGAAGCACTGTTGTGTGCGTCGCCCGCCTGCAAAAAAAAGAGCGCTTCGGCCGGGGATTCCCCTTACGATTCTGCTTTAAAGAACAGTATCGCCCTGCCGTTGCCGTCGATGACCGCGAGCGTATCCCCGACGATCCGGTAACCCGCCGCCGACCGGAGCAGGTCCAGGTAGGCGCTCTCCTGCTCCATGATCCCCGCCGGTTCGGCGAGGGAGGCTTTCGTCGCGATGACCCGCTCCACGGCGATCCCCGTCTCGTTGAGTTCGTACGGGGCCGAGTAGGCGTTGCACCCGGCGGACCCCGAGAGCGTGCCGTCGGCATCGAACGTCAGGTTAACGCTGGTGCCGGGGATCGGCGACGCGACGGTGTTGCCCCCGCCGGTGGTGTAGCGGGTCAGTTGCCATTCTGTCGCGAGCAGCGGCATGCTTTGAGGCTGCTCTGCACGTGAAAAGACGAGCAGGTCCTTACCCGACGGCCCGGAGATCGTCATCCGGTCGCCCTCGACCCGGTAGGATGCAGCTGCAACGAGGAGTTCCTGGTACCGGCTCTCCTGCTGCGCGAGCTCCTGTGCTGTCGCAGGGTAGGCCGCGGTGGCGATGACCGGCTCCACCGAGATCGTGGAGCCGTTGATCCGGTAGGGAGCGGAGTAGAGGTTGCACCCGGCGGACCCGGAGAGCGTGCCGCCCTCGCCGAAGATGATGAGCGGCTCCGCCCCGGGCAGGGGCGCGATGACCGAGCCGTTATCGGCACGAAACGCGGCCAGGTGCCATGCCGTCCCCGCAAGCGGTTCGGTGACCCGGTCGGCATCGCCGGGAGGCGTCTCCGTCCTGCCGGAGTAGCCGGCCGAGACGAGGCATGCCGCCACGATGATCAATAATGCGGCCTTTGCGAATGCGTGGTGTCCGTCTCTCCCCATCTCTATCACGGATAGGCATAGGGAGCCAGAGGTGAAAAAATAACCTATTTGCGTTGAGATTATCTCAATCCCCCTCTCCCCCGTGTCCGGATGGATGGGGCGTCGATCCGCCGCTGCCGCCCGGAGCCTGCCCCGGTGGGCGATAAGGCCGTCCGGGTATGATAAAATGAGAAAAGATCGGGCAGGGGAGGGCGGATCGATCGGGACCGATCCGGGCTCACCAATCAGTATGAGGCGACGACATTTCCGTCCTGATCGAGGAGGCCGTACTGGTCCCCGGCAGGCGGGGAGATCTACCGGGCCTCGTCGAGCGGTGCCTGCATAAAGAAGAGCAGGTCGGCGCCCGTCGCGTCGGAAAGGACCAGATGGTTGCCCTCCACCCGATAGGAGGAGACGCTTGGGAGGAGGTTGAGATACGTGTTCTCCTGCCCCATGATGCCCTGGGGCTCGTTGCAGTTCATCTTCGTGCTGATCGGCGGCTCGATGGTGATCTTCGCGCCGTCGAGCAGGTAGCCGGCCCCGTAGGCGTTGCACCCGGCGCTCCCGGTGACCTTGCCCTCCGGGGAGAATGTCGCGGTGACTGTGGTCCCGACGATCAGCGAGGAGACCGTCTCCCCGTCCTGGCTGTAGGACTCAAGCGTCCATTCCGTCCCGGCGAGCGGTGCCGGCGGCACCGCCGGTGCCTGCACGAAGAAGAGCAGGTCGGTGTCCGTCTCGTCCGTGAGGACCAGGCGGTCGCTCTCCACCCGGCAGGAGGAGACGTTTGCAAGGTGGCCCATGAACCTCCCTTCCTGCTCCATGACGCCCGGTGTCTCGCAGTACATCAGGGTGCTGTAGAGCGAGGAGATCGAGAGGTTTGCGCCGTCGAGGCTGTAATCGCCGCCGTAATGGTTGCACCCGGCGTTCCCGGTGACGTTTCCGTCGGCAAAATTCGCGGTGATCTTCGTACCGATGACGGGCGAAGAGACTGCATCCCCACCGGTGCTGTAGGACTCGAGCACCCAGTCCGTCCCGACGAACGGAAGGTCGGGCGTCCGGACGACCTCTTCAAAGACGAGCAGGTCGGCACCCTCGCGGTCCACGAGGACCAGCCGTTCGCCTCCTTCCACCCGGCAGGAGGTGACGTTCGCGAGGAGCGCGAGGTAGCGGCCCTCCTGCTTCATGATGCCCGGCGGTTCGCTGCAGTACATCTCGGTCCTGACGGCCGGCCCGATGCTGAGGTTCGCGGCGTCCACGGTGTAGTCTGCGCTGTAATGGTTGCATCCGGCCGACCCGCCGACTCTGCCGTCGGCGTCGAAGGCCGCCGTGACGGTTGTGCCGTCAAGGACCGGTATCAGAGCGCCGTCCTCCCCGGCGAGGCTTGCGAGCGTCCAGGACGTCCCGGCGGCGAGTGCCGCGGCCGCGTGTCCCTTCACGAAGACGAGCGTCGTCGTGCCGGCAGCGTCGATGATCTCCAGCCGGCCATCCTCGATCCGGCATTCTGCCGCCGAGCCGAGGAGGTCCATGAACTGCGCCTCCTGCTCCATGATGCCTTCGGGCTCCGTGCAGAGTTTCAGCGTCTGGACAAGCGAGGAGATCGAGAGGGTCGTGCCGTCGAGGTTGTAGTCGCCACCGTAACCGTTGCACCCGGCGGAGCCGGTGACCTTGCCGTCATCGTCGAACCGGGCGGAGATCTCCGTTCCCGGCAGGACCGGAACAAGCGTGCCGTTCCCGGCGAGGTACGAGTCGAGAGTCCAGGAGGGCCCGGCAACCGCGCCGGGCGTCGACGTACCCGCCGTACATCCTGCGGTGATGACTGCCGCCACAACGATGACGAGCAGTGACGCCATCGCGAGGATGCAGTTTCTGTTCCTTCTTCTGTTCGGTGCCATATGACAGCATATGAGCAGGAATGAGAGATAAGTCAACTACCCCCGGTTAAAACCGGGGGCTTGCAGCGGGGCCCCTTGTGGGGCACAGGGCTGCAATTTAATCGGTGCGAAGGTTGACGGTTCAAAAGACGTCCTTATTCGCACGGGCCGGTTGACGCGGCCCCTACCGATTATCCGTGGAACCACGGAATCACCGGCTACCTTTCGTAAATGGTTCAGAGCGCCGTTGACATCGGCGTTGATCAGGGTGCCCAGAGCACTCCGGTACAGTCCTCGCTTGATCCGCCGCTTCCTCCCATAGGGCGGTTTTCGGATCGGGTCGAGCGCGAGAGCGTCCACCTGCGAGGTGTATGCCTCGGAGTGCGAGTCATCGAACCGGATACCATACCCCTCGCACTTGCTCTTCAGCTTCTGCCGGAACTTGTGGAAGGG
>DASQ01000024.1 GCA_002503885.1 Methanoculleus marisnigri
AGGATCGTGACCTCTCGGATCTGGTGCGGCTTGATGCACGGGGGGATCGGGAACGTGAGTTCCTTGCCCGTCAGGCCGTGCTGCTTCCGGAACGTAAGGGACATGCCGAGCGTCACGGACCCGTTGCGGATCGTCAGGTGTGCCCGGGGGTACGCCAGCTTGAACCGACCGTCTTTTTGGAGGTAGTGCGGAGGGCTCGGGCAGTACTCGAGCTGCCCCTTGCGGTACAGTTTTAGCAGCTCAAAATACCCTTTGTACGCCTCTTCAACGGACTTGAGGGTCTGCTGAGCGGTATCGCTGTGCAGCAATCCGTAGTTTTCGTTCGGCTTTGACTGCACGTAGGTGCTGCACTCTTTGTAGGGGAAATCCTTCTTCCGGGTGTAGGGAAGGTAGGATCCGACCAGGATGTCAACCCCCGAGGTGAGATCCGGCCGGAGGCCCAGAAGGATCTGACGGTTCTCCTGATGCGTGGCATAATNNACATGCTTTTAGCATGGTACGCGAGCGTGTCGAGGATCCAGAACGTCTTCTGGGGAAGGCGCAGATAGTTGCTGACGACTCGCAGTGCCATTACCTCTTATCTTTGGGACTCATCTGTCTATAAGGTAACTCCCGCGGGGCGAACGTGTACGGGGCGTGATGCGGGCAATTCCTCCCCCGGTTGAAACCGGGGGTCTCCTTGCCCGTCGTATATGATCCGACTCTGCAGGAAGAGGGCTCTCCCGGACAGCAGGATCGGCTACTGCCGCCTGCCGCCCGTAACCGCGCGGGAGAGGAGCGATAGTATGAGCATGAGGATGATTGCCATGCCCCAGACGACCAGGACCACTATGAACCCGAGCCACCCGGCCCCGTGCGCGGGCGCCTGTGCTCTCCAGGTGAACCCCGGCGTCCACGCCGTCTGCCCGCCGGGACGGTACCGGGACTGGTCGTGCGGCGCAAAACCGGCACCGTTCCGGAGCGCGAGGTCATAGCGCGCCCGGGTGTCGGGGTCGATCAGCGTCTCGTATGCCTGCTGGATGGCGATGAACCGTTCGCCTGCATCCGGGTCCGGGTTGACGTCCGGGTGGTACTGTTTGGCGAGCCTCCGGTAGGCCGCCCGGATCTCGTCGGGGGTCGCGTCAGGGGCGACGCCCAGGATATCGTAGCAGGTCTCCACAGTGGGCATCACGCGGTCATATCGTATGATACCTCGCCCGTGTCCCCGTTCACCGTCACGCAGGTGCCGGGGGCGAGGCGGGAGAACTCCGGCGGGAGGCGGTCGACCATGGGGATCCCCGCGATGATCGCCCCGACCGCGATGATCGGTTCGGCCTCCGTATTGATGATCGCCGCAGGGGCCAGACCGTTCTGCTTTAATGCGTAGATAACGTAGGACCCGACCGTCGACCCTTTCCCGTACGGGAAGGCCAGCACGCGTCCGGCGATAGATTGCCCCTCAAGCGGATGCCCGCGCTCCACGACGGTACCGGTCTCCGGGTCGACACCGGAGAGGAACGATAGGGGTTCGGACGAAACGAGGAGCTCTCCGTTTGCGATACCCCTGGATATGCTTCTGCCTTGCATGATCACTGCCACCACACTATAATGTGGTTGGAGATCCAACTATATGAGTGACATGGACGAAACCATTGCCAACACTCCTGGCAGCGAGCACGACATGCTCACCCTCCAGATTCAGGATCTGAAGGCGCAGATCCTGGATTACAAACTTAAAAACAGGTTGCTCGAGAAGGAACTCCTGCAACTTCGGAAAGAAAACGGTCAGCTCAAAAAGGTGCCGCTGTTTGTTGCCGCTGTGGTCGATGTACTTGAGAATGGCGAAGTGTATCTCCGGCAGCAGGGCAACAACCAGGAATACGTCACCGCGGTCAACGAGAAACTCCACCGCACCCTCAAGCCCGGGATGAAGGTGGCGGTGAACAATACGCTCTCTATCGTCAAGACGATCGGCAACATCTTCGATTCGAGAGTCAGGGTCATGGAGCTTGACGAACAGCCAAACGTGACGTTCGAGCAGGTCGGCGGTCTGAAAGAAGAGATCGAGGAGGTCAGGGAAGCCGTCGAGTATCCGCTCACGAAACCCGAGATCTACGAGCGCATAGGTGTGGAGCCCCCGAAAGGCATCCTCCTCTACGGGCCGCCCGGCACGGGAAAGACCCTGATTGCAAAGGCGGTCGCCCGCCAGTCCAGGGCACGGTTCATCAGGATGTCCGGGAGCGAACTCGTCCACAAGTACATCGGAGAGGGCGCGCAGCTCGTGCGTGAACTCTTCGTCCTCGCCCGGGAGCGCGCTCCGGCGATCGTCTTCATCGACGAGATCGATGCGATCGGGAGTATGCGCACCAACGACGGGACCTCCGGGAGCGCCGAGGTCCAGCGGACCCTGATGCAGCTTCTCGCCGAGATGGACGGGTTCGGGAACCGCGGCAACATCCGGATCATGGCGGCGACCAACCGGATCGATATGCTGGATCCGGCCCTTCTGCGCCCCGGCCGGTTCGACCGGATCATCGCGGTCCCGCTCCCCGACGCCGGAGCACGCCTCGAGATCATGAAGATCCACACCGCGAAGATGAGTCTTGCCGCGAACGTGGACCTCCCCGGGGTTGCAGAACTCGCCGGGAACACCACCGGTGCGGAACTGCAGGCGGTCTGCCGCGAGGCCGGCATGATGGCGATCCGGCGGGACGCCGATGCCGTCGGCCAGGAAGACTTCCTCGCAGCGATCAAGAAGGTGAAGCGCGAGGCGGCGGCACCCGATGGCCGCATGTATACCTGATGGGGATTCATCCATCCCCGCCGACTTTTCTTCGCACCCTGCCGCCGGAGTATGAAGGAGGGCATCCCGAAACCCCGTTGCCGAGAGGGATGTTCGCGGACCTCCTGACTGCTTACATCTGCACCGCACAGCCTTGCGGTGGTGCTCGAAATCCACTCTCGTCCGCACTCGAAGCAGGATGGTTTTGTGCTCCACGTTTTCAGAACGCCGCACCCCGCACCAGGCAGTGCTTGAACCCCAGCCTTTCAGCCCGTCGTATTCCGTCCCTCGCATGAACGCTGCACGGATTCGGAGGGGGTATCGCCATAGGGGGAACGACGCTCCGCAGGAGCGGAGTTCGAGCACCGAAGGTGCGCGGAGGGGCTGACGGGGAGGCCCCTCCCCTGCCCCCACCCCCATGGCGATAGCCACCGCGGTCCAGTGTACCGGGTTTTTCCATAGTTCACCCTCAATTTCTCTCAGGATATACTCCCACGTCTTCCCACCGACGGAGTCCAGGGTGACACCGAAGGAAGCCTTATCGACCTTCCACGCCCACAACTATGCAATGAACGTCCTCCTCATTCAGCCGGAGGGGGTTGACCTCTACGCCACCCTGCTCAAGTCCGATACCAGCAGGGGGGCCCTTCGTTTTTACCAGCCCAATAGGCTGCCGTATGGTATACGCATCTGGACGGCGTCGCTCGGGAGTGCGCTTGCCCTCGCCTCCGAACTCCGGTGGTATATCCAGCGATACGTCGATGAGGTTCTCTTCGAGCCCGAAGAGGGCATCTACTGCTCGTCCGGCCTTGCCCGGCAGATCTACGAGCGGGATGTGAAACCCGCGTCGCCGTGGAGCTACCGCTGCCTCTACCGGATCTCGGGGGACCACATGATCGATACCGTCTGGATGGACGAGGGCACGACGCCCGAGGCATACGCCGACCAGACCGGGACCGGCGATACGATGCTCGAGGTCTGGTGCACGAAAGAAGAGTACCCGACCGGATAGGGCCGGCAGGGACTGTGCGGGTCATTTTAAAGTTCCTGATGTGCCGTGGGGGCTTGCGTAATCGAAAGCGATCGAATCAAAAGACGCGCATGTCAATTCACTAACATAGGGCTCTGTTGGAACCATTTCTGGTTTTCATCCCTACCACAATGAGGTTGGTGCCGGGATCGGCTTGTCCCCGGGACGACCTTTTTCCCCGGGCATGTCCCCATGCAGTGGACCGTGGGGATATCACCTCGCGGGGGTGGGGCTGACGGGGAGGGGGTCTCCCCCTCCCCTGTCTCCACATCATAAGGGATTCCTGTAACCCCCACCCCGCCCGGCCTTCGGCCTCCTCCCCCGCCCCAGGGGCGGGGGCAGTCATGGCGATACCCGGTGGAAAGCCGTGCTCCAGAGTGCGACCATCGGGAGAGACGGATCCGGGTTCAACAAAGCCGAAAGTTCCCTGTTTTGTGCGCTCCTTCCTCGTGCCCATCGTGCACTCCTGCGTGAGGTCATAGCGCCCGCCCCCACACGCAAAAATTCCTGAAATAAAGTGGCAGGATGCACCAGGTGCACAGCCCGGTGGAAAGCCGTGCTCCGGAGTACCTCCGGAGTGCGACCATCTTGAGCATGCAGACAGGGTTTCAGCAAAGCCTGAAATAGTTATACCCGGGTAAGACGTGGGTTTATCTCCTGAGCCCGGGCGTAACAACGATCCGCCTCATCGGGTTTTCCCAGACTCGACAGTATCATCCCCTTCATCCACCAGGCCGTAGCATACTCCGGATCAAGCTCAAGAGCCCTGTCTACGGATTGGAGCGCATCCTGATACCTTCTCAGATTGTAGAGTGCGACACTTTTACCCAGCCAGGCATCTTCAAGGAAAGACCATATGCCCACACCTGACCGTTCCCTCGAAACTACCGTTGGTCCGCTTACGCTCAAGAACCCGTTCCTGCTTGCCTCGGGTCCGCCGACCGCTTCGGGCGAACAGATCCGGCACGCGTTCCGGCTCGGCTGGGCGGGTGCGGTCACGAAGACCATCGTCCCGGACGCGATGGAGATCTCGCAGACAAGCACTTTGCGGGCGTTGCGGCGCTCAAGGGCTGCGCCCTTCCCCGCATCGGAACGCATGCATCCCTCTCCCGCAGTGTCCACCGTTTCGCCGCCATGGGATTCCCGAAACGGTGCACGTCCTGCGGCCGCTGTGTAACCGCCTGTCGTGACGGGGGGTATCACGCCATCTCGATAGCAGACCGGCATGTCGTGACCCAAATAGCGAACTTTTCATGCACTGCACCTTTTTTCTCCTCCCGCTAACAAGCAGGTTTTTCATACCAAGTGCTACGAGTTGATTAACGATATCTTTCGTCAGGTTCATGTAACAGACTTCAATTTCCTCCTCACCCAGCTGTATATCTGCCCGTTCAACCCTCTTGAGAACCTTCAGAAACTCGGAACT
>DASQ01000049.1 GCA_002503885.1 Methanoculleus marisnigri
ATGGCGATAGCCACCGCGGTCCACGGCATGAGGGCATGCGTGAGTAAAAAGGCTGAACTCAGGAACAGGCCAGGTCCAGCACCAATCTCATCGGGGAAGAATGACAGCCGGAATAGGGCTTCACCAGAGCCCGATAAGGGAAATCTTCTTCCCATGTTATTTTTTGTCATGAACGCGGGTTGGTGCGCAACGTAATTCGGCCGGATTCTCTGAGATCACTTATCAGGTATATGCTGGAGCACTACCGGCCTTGCGGGCTGCCCAACACCCCCGGCACCGATCTCCGGCCAGCAGGCCCACCCTTCCTGACCCGAGACCCCGGGCTCCGTCCTCGCCACGGCACCACCACGCCCTTTTAATATCGTCGGCGAAGGTAAATACATTTTAGTTAATATGTACGCAAAGTACACTAAATTATATACCCAAAGCCTTAATCCTCTGAAAAAGGTGTTGTTATGAAAACGTCAACCCCGGCAACGCTTGTTGCCGTAAGTCTTCTGATCATCGCCGGTCTCCTGGTTGCAGGGTGCACGACTACCGCCGAGGCGCCGGGAGAGACGACCCTGACCGTCTTTACGGCCGCGTCGCTCACGGGAGCCTTCACGGATATCGGCAAAGCCTACGAGGCAGAGAACGCAGACGTCAAAGTCGACCTGGTCTTCGACGGGTCGCAGGCCCTCCGCACCCAGGTCGAGCAGGGAGCGAACCCCGATATCTTCGTCTCCGCGAGCACAAAGCACATGCAGGCCCTTCAGGACGCCGGGTTCATGGATAACGATACCGTGACGCCGTTCCTCGGGAACAGCATGGCCCTGATCGTCCCGGTCGATAACCCGGCAGGGATCACCGGTCTCGCCGACCTGAATAAGTCGGGCACAAAGATCGTCATCGGCACCAAAGACGTTCCCTTCGGCGATTATACCCGGAAGGTGCTCGACAGGATGGCCGCCGATCCCGCGTACGGCGAGGCATACCGGGAGGCCGTGATGGGGAACGTCATCTCCGAGGAGACGGCGGTGAGCTCCGTGGTGCCCAAACTGACGCTCGGCGAGGCGGATGCGGCGTTCGTCTACAAGTCGGACGTCTCGAAAGGCGACCTGGATAACGTGGCGCGGATCGAGATCCCAACGGAGTACAACGTCATGGCCACGTATCCGCTCGGTATCCTTACAGAGTCCTCACACAAAACTGAAGCAGAATCGTTCATAGCATTCGTCCGGAGTCCGGACGGCAGCGCCATCCTGACAGAATATGGATTCGACCCGATTTTGGCATGAACGTGAAGTGCTCCGGCACGGCGGCCGGACGCGGTTTTGGAGGGCGCCCCTCACCCTCCTCCTCACCGTCCTTCTTGCTCTCTTCCTCCTCTTCGTCACGCTGCCGGTCGCCTCGCTCTTTCTGCGAATATCGCCGGAGGCGTTCTTCCGCTCGCTTGCCGAACCGGTGGTGCTCGACGCCCTGGCCCTCTCCCTTGCTACCGCGACGGTGAGCACGGCGATCGTCGTCCTCTTCGGGACGCCGCTTGCCCTGGTGAACGCCCGATGTGACTACCGCGGCCGGGAGATCGTCGATACCCTCACTGACCTCCCTATCGTCCTGCCGCCGGCGGTTGCGGGCATTGCGCTCCTGATGGCTTTCGGCCGCCGGGGCGTGGTCGGGCAATACCTCGACGGGTTTGGCATCTCCGTTGCCTTCACCACGGTCGCGGTGATCCTGGCCCAGGTCTTTGTGGCCTCACCGTTCTATATCAGGCAGGCGAGGGCGAGTTTCGAGGCGATCGACCGTCTCTACGAGGACGCGGCACGGACCCTCGGTGCATCCCCCACGACCGTCGCCCTCCGGATCACCATCCCGCTTGCGTGGGGTGGGCTCGTTTCCGGGGCGATACTCTCGTTTGCCCGGGCGCTCGGGGAGTTCGGCGCCACGATCATGTTCGCCGGAAACTTCCAGGGCCGGACCCAGACGATGCCGCTTGCGATCTATACGACCATGCAGGGCGACCTCTCCGCCGCGATCAGCCTTGCAATCGTCCTCGTCGTGATATCGTTTGCGGTGATTGCTGCGGTGCAGATCATCACCCGGAGGAACGCCTGATGCTCTCCGTCCATGCCGTCCGGCAACTGCGTGATTTCGTTCTCGATATCACGCTCTCGGTTCGGTGCGGGGAGACCCTTGTCCTCATCGGAGAGAACGGGGCGGGCAAGTCCACGGTGCTGAACCTGATCTCCGGCATCCTCACGCCTGACGGAGGCGAGATCACCCTCGCGGGTAGGACGCTCTTCTCGGATGGAAGTCGGATCGACGTCCCCGCGGAGAGCCGGAACATCGGCCACCTCTTCCAGTCCTACGCCCTCTTCCCGCACATGACCGTCGCCGGAAACGTGGCGTTCGGCCTCCGTTGCCGAAAGATCCCGCGACCGGAGATAGCCGACACCGTGGCGGAGCAGCTCGCGGCGATGCACCTCTCCGACCTTGCGGACGTCAACGTCGGCCGGCTCTCGGGGGGGCAGCGGCAGCGGGTGGCCCTCGCCCGGGCGCTGGTGCTCGAACCGGAACTCCTCCTCCTCGACGAGCCGCTCGCTGCCGTCGATATGCGGGCTCAAGCTGGGATGCGGACGGAGCTTCGCGACCGGATCCGGAATGCCGGAATACCCTGCATCATCGTCACCCACACCCCCCGCGACGCCCTCGAGCTCGGGGACCGCCTCTGCCTCATTGAGGAAGGGCGGGTGGCGGCCGACGGGACGCCGGAGGAGGTGCTTGCGATGCGGGAGAACGGGTTTATCGCGAGTTTTGCCGGGCCGGGGGTTTCGGGACGACCTTATGCCCCGGGTGCCCATCACTGATCATAGGCAGGGGCCGCCGGACTCCCGGCCCCTCTGATAGCGATCATGAAGAAGCAGGGCTACGTGCTATTCCTGGCACTGCTCGCGGTTGCCGCACTTTTGCCGGGATCGACCGCAGGGGAGACAGGAGGCGGGGAGATCCCCATCGAGTGCTCGCTCAGCGTGCCGCACTCAGAGACATACGAGCGGATGCTGGAGCAGAACGCATCCCTCGGCGAGTACTACGAGCAGGCCTGCCCCGAATTCCTGGAGAGCATGCCCCCTGAGTTGAGGGCGCACGTCTACAGTATGCCGATGTCCCGGCACCTGGATTGTGACAACGTGACGCTTGTGCCTCCCGGGAAACGGGTGGCAATCGGCATCGCCTCGCCCGTGATCTCGGTGTGTGGAGTGCCCATTGCCCTCGTCACCATCGTCGTCCCCGGCATCCTCATCCTGCTTGCGGGAGCCTTGCTCATCCGGGAGCGTATCCGCAACGGGAAAGGGTGAGCCTCACTGCGGGCGGCGTGCCGGGCCCCGTGCGCAGTAGAGGTACTCCTGCGCATACCCTGCGTATTCCCCGAAGTGCTCCCGCGCAAACCGCCGGATCCGCTCGTACTCCGCCGGGGTGCAACTCCTTCCGACAAGTTCGGGGAGGTAGGCCTCCGCTACGATCCGGTGTATCCAGACATCGACCGGAAACGCCTCGAGGAACCCGAACGCAAAGAGCAGCACGCAATCCGCCGCCTTCGGCCCGATGCCCTTAAAGTGCATCAGTGCCTGCCGTGCCTCCTCGAAGGGGAGGGCGGCGACCCGTTCCGCCCAGTCGGGGTGCTCCGCCACGAAGGCGGCGGCGCAGGAGATGTAATCCGTCCGGTAGCCGAGCTTGCAGTCCCGGAGGTCCGTGTGGGTGATCGCCGCGAGCGCCTCCGGCTCCGGGAACGCATACGCCGTGCCGGACGGCCCGTCTATCGATCTTCCGTAGCGTTCCGCCATGAGCGCGACCCGCCGCTTCACCGCCGGGATGTTCGTGTTCGTGGCGCAGAGGTACGAGACCAGGCACTCCCACGGCTGTTGCCTGACGAGACGGAGGCCCCGGCACTCGCGGATCGCAGCGCCGATCGCCGGGTCGCGGTCGATCGACGAGAGGATGGCGGGGAGGTCCTGGTCGAGCCGGAAGTAGTCGCGGACGAACTCCGCATCCGCCCCGGTAAACGCGAGAAGGCTTCCCTCCTGCCGTATCCGGATGGCCCGGCCGTCGACGACGCCCTGCCACCCCCCCTCCGCCTTCTCCCAGCGGAAGGCCTGCCCGCAGGAGAGCGTCCGGTCGAGGTCGAACGGCTGGTCCGGTCCGAGCGTGATCGTCGTCATGGCCGGCGGCACCGGCAGGTAAAAAAGAGTTGGTTACTCTGCCTTCTCATCCTTCATCTGCTGGTAGACACAGGACTGAACGTCCTGGCCGAGTTTCCCGATCGCGTCCGCCCGGCAGCGTGCGCAGTGACGCATCTGCTTGATATACTGGGCGCACCGGTCCTGCATCTCCCGTTTCTCCGTTGGCGTTGGCGGGGTGATGGAGGCGAACTTGTACTGCGGGATGAGCGGGATGACGTTGAAGGTGAACGCCCCCATCTCGCCGGCCTTCTTTGCGATCTCGGGGATGTGCTCGTCGTTGACCCCGGGGATGTAGACGGTGTTTATCTTGACGAACGTCTTCGTTGCAACCGCCATCTCGATCCCTTTCAACTGCCGGGAGAGGAGGAGTTCCGCCGCCTCGCGCCCGTGATACTTCTTCCCGTTGTACTCGACCCACGAGTAGATCTTCTCCCCGATCGCAGGGTCGACGGCGTTGAGCGTGACCGTAATATTCCCGACATTGTACTTTGCCAGTTCCTCGATCGACTCCGGGAGCATGAGGCCGTTCGTGCTGAGGCACATGATCAGGTGCGGAAACTCCTCGTGGACCAGCCGCAACGCCTCGAACGTCTCGGGGTTTGCGAGCGGCTCCCCCGGCCCTGCGATGCCGATCACCTTCACAAACGGGTAGTCTTTGACGACCTTCCTGACCAGGTCGAGGCCTTCCTCGGGGGTGAGAACCTTGCTCGTCACGCCCGGCCGGCTCTCGTTCACGCAGTCGAAGTCCCGTATGCAGTAGTTGCACTGGATGTTGCACTTCGGAGCGACGGGGAGGTGACACCGCCCGAAGGCGTGGCACGCTTTCTCGGAGTAGCACGGGTGCTCGTTGACCTTCCTCATCTGCTCCGGATCGTAGGGGACCTCCCTGCCCTGGACCGTTGCAGTCCGATACGATTCATCGGCCATGTAATCAGATCTATGCGCCAGAGGATATTATATACTGATGGGTAACGGCCGGCAGGCGGCACTCATATATCGCATGGTCCGCTCGACCGGTTCCGTGCGCTGCCCACCGGGCTCTCCGGCCCGGGTGTCTGGGGCGCGTCGCGGCTCCGGTCAGGGAGACGGGGGATGTCGGGCAGGATCGTTCCCGCTCCGCTCAAAAGGTGGGTGGGTCAGGCTGTCTGCCGGGTGAGGTCGAACGGGAGAGGATCCTTCTCGCCCTCCCGCGCACCGGTCTCGGGCTCCATACCAAACCGTTCTTCCGCGGCTTTGAGGATCCGGCCGAGCATCTCGGGGTACGAGAGACCTGCGTATTTTGCCATCTTTGCGAGGTGGCCGTCCCAGCACCAGCCGGGGTTCGGGTTGACCTCAAGGAGTTTCGGACTGCCGTGCTCGTCCAGGCGCCAGTCAAACCGGCAGTAGTCGCGGCACTCCAGGCGCTTGAAGAGTGCGAGACAGCACCGCACGATCACCTTCTCGATCTCCTCGGGGAGCTCCGCCGGCTTCGATACGATCTTCCAGTACGGCGAGTCCGGGAGCCACTTTGCTTCGTAGCCGCAGATCCGGGGAAGTTCCGGGGGCAGCGCGGAGTAGTCCTCCTCGATGATAGGAAGCACCGTGCAGTATCCCGACGGGTTCCCGATGATGCCGACGCTGATGTCCTTTCCCGTGAGGAACTCCTCGACAAGGAGCGAGCGGTCGTATCCTAACTTCGTCCGCAGGGCGTTGATGACATCGGAGAGCTCTTCGATGGTGCGGGCGATGCTCTCCTGCGTGATGCCGTACGAGGAGTCACCTGCGTTTGGCTTGACGATTGCCGGGAGTTTCATCCCGACATCGTAGGTGCGGTCGCCGGGAGTGATAAAGCAGGCGTCAGGCACCGGGATCCCCATCTCTTTCGCGACGCCGCGCACGAGCGACTTGTCGTAGCAGAACGCAAGCGACTGCGGCCCGGACCCCGTGTACGGGATCTCGAAGATCTCCAGGAGCGCCGGGACGTGGAGTTCTTTCCTCGGGTCATTGTTGAAACCCTCGTCGCAGAGGTTGAAGACGTAGTCCACCTTCCCCTTCAGTTTCGGGAGGTCCTGGATCATCGTGTCGTGCTTGCAGAGGAACGTGAACCGGTACCCCGGCAGTTCCCGGAGGGCCGCCTTCATCTGGTCGATGGTGTAGAAGTCGTCGTCGTCGAAGGTGCAGGAAGGTTTTAAGGCGTCGGGCTTGGCCGGGTCGCCGAGCATCACCGCGACGTGTTTTGCTCTCTCCTGACCTCTCGTCTTCGTCGTCGACCACTCCTTCTTGAGGACCGCGGTGACGATGTGGCGGCGTTCCATCATGCCGAGGTCCTGGTTCCGCTGCGACTCGGTGTCGATCTTGTGGAAGGTGATCCCGGAGAAGCCCGCCTTCTCAAGGAGCCGCCGGAGTGCCTCGGGGGTGTAGAGGCGTTCGGCATAGAACTGGTCGGCTACGACGCCCTTCTCGACATCGGTGATCACTTCCCGGGATATCAGGCGCTGTTCATCGAGCGAGAGGGACCTCTCGCGGCAGACGAACATCGCGTCGTCGATCCACTCCCACGACCTCGCCTGAAAGTGCTCTTTTAAGTAATCGCCGTCGGCCACATCCAGGAGCACCCGCCCCCAGGGTTTGAGGATGCGCCGGAGTTCGGTGAGGATCCGCAGGTCTTCCTCAACGGAATCAAAGTAGCCGAAGCTGTTCCCGAGGACGAGGACGACGTCGTAGGTGTCGGTGCGGTACGGCAGACGGCGCGCGTCTCCCTCCCGGAACCGGACCGAGAGCCCCTCCTTCTTCGCGGTCGACCGTGCCCGCTGGATCAGGTAGTGTGACTGGTCGAGGCCTTCGGCGTTGTAGCCCCTGCGCATGAGTTCGAGGGTGTGCCTGCCCTGGCCGCAGCAGAGGTCGAGGATCTTCGCATCGGACTGGAGGTTTAAGACCTGAACGATCCTGTCGATCTCACTCTCGGTGATATGCTGATCGTCGACGACATCGCCGTCGGTCTTTAAGTAGAGGCGGTTGAAGATGCCCCTCCACCAGTCGGGTTTCACATACTCTTCAAGGTTCGGGACCGGACCGATCGTCCTCCTGTCCCGGTGTTTTCCTTTAGTTCTGCTATCAGGGGGTTCGTCGGTCTGAATATCGTCGGTCATGCTGAGCCGTTCCCCCTACTCCCGTCTCCGGGATAGAACCGGCGTTTTGCCGGATTGCAAAAGAGATTGGTCATCGTCTGCCATAGTTGGATGATCATTTGGTAGGATAGTATCGATAAAAGCGTTGTGTCACAGTTCTCCCTGCCGGGATAAACAGCCGCATTGCAGGGGATTTTCTTGCTGGATGAGACCCGGTCACGCACCGGGGATGCAGGGTCCTGTGCCGTCCGGTGCGTGACCCCGGCCGGGCAAGGCGGGCCGACGCGGGGAATTTTTGCTGCCCGTGATCTGCGAGACGCACCTATATATGCCGGCAGGTAGTTGTGTATATGCAGACTATCTGCATGGTTGAAGTATATGGATGAGAGATATCCGAGCCGGGGTCCCCGCTCGTTCCAGGATCGCCCCCGCGAGTTCCACAAGGCAGTCTGTTCCGACTGCGGTAAAGAGTGCGAGATTCCTTTCAAGCCCACGGAGGGTCGGCCTGTCTACTGCCTCGACTGCCTCCCGAAGCACCGGAAACCCCGTTACTGAGTCGTCTGTGAATATAATCCAACAAAGTGAGTGAATTCCAATGGAAGAGAGATATCCAAGCAGGGGCCCCCGTTCGTTTGACGACCGCCCCCGCGAAATGACAAAGACCGTTTGTTCCGACTGCGGCAAAGAGTGCGAAGTTCCTTTCAAGCCTACCGAGGGTCGGCCTGTCTATTGCCGTGACTGCCTCCCGAAGTACAGAAAACCCAGATTCTAACCTTTTTTTGCACGCGCCCGTATGGTGCGCTTTCGTAATTGCGCTGCCCGCAGCATCTGCTATACGTTATCGGCCGGCCGCGCGGAGCGGTCACACGATAAGCCGCCTCCTCATCAGTCTGATAGCAAGGATGAAGAAGAGCGCAGTCACCACCACGATCCAGGCGAGGTTAAAGAGATTGAACGGCGAAAACGCCGAGAGCGTGATCGCCCGGTTGATGCTGACAACGTGCGTGAGCGGGAGCGCCGCAAGGGCGAAGTACTGGATCGGCTGCGGGAGCAGGTCGAGCGGGAAGAACGTCCCCGAGAAGAGGAACATCGGCGTGATGAAGAGGAAGGATGGGTAGTTCAGCGCGTTGATGCTCGGGGTGATCGCCGTGAAACACATCGCGATGCTTGCAAAGAGGAGTCCGGCAAGGAACGCGAAGGGGATGAGGAGCAGGGACGACGGCATGGTCACGACATTAAAGAGGAGGAGCACCGGGAGCATCAGTGTCGCGTAGATCATCCCCCGGGTGGCGCCCCAGAGCATCTCCCCGGCGATCACCTCATCGATGCTGACCGGCGTTGCAATGATGGCATCAAACGTCTTCTGGTAGTACATCCGGACGAACGACGAGTAGGTGCATTCAAAGAAGGCCGAATTCATCACCGATATCGAGACGAGGGCCGGTGCGATGAAGACGGGATAGGGTATGCCGTCGACGGCCTCGATATACGTCCCGAGGCCGAACCCCAGCGCCAGGAGGTAGAGGACCGGTTCGACGAAGGGCGGGATGAAGTTTACCCGGTAGGTCCTGAGGAAGGCGTCCCAGTTCCTCCGCCAGACGCTCCAGACCCTGCCGGAGATGTCGAGCATCGCTCGCTCACTCCCGCAGTCTCCGGCCGGTCAGCCGCAGAAAGACGTCCTCAAGGGTTGCCGGGCGGACCGTCACCGCCGCCTCGTGCCGGCAGACCTCGAGCAGTTCGCGCGCCACGTCGTGGGGACGGTCCGTAAAGATCTGGAGCAGATCGCCGGCGGGATCGTAGTTCACACCGAGCTCCGTCAGGCGGGCGATCACCTTAGGCGTCCGCTCGACTTCGACGACATCGCTCCCGGCATGCTCGCGGATGAGGTCTGCCGGGGCGCCCTCGACGAGGATCCTCCCGTTATCCATGATCACCAGCCGGTCGCAGAGGCGTTCCGCTTCGTCCAGGTAGTGCGTGGTCAGGACGAGGGTGTTTCCTTCTGCCTGGAGGTTCCGGAGCGTCTCCCAGATCAGGTGCCGTGCCTGCGGGTCGAGCCCGATGGTGGGTTCGTCGAGGATGAGCAGTTCCGGTGTATTGATCAGGGCCCGGGCGATGATCAGGCGCCGTTTCATCCCGCCCGAGAGTTTGTCGATCAGGACGTCCCGTTTCTCCGTAAGTTGCATGAACCTGAGGAGTTCTTCCGCCCGCTGCTCTGCCTCTCGTTTCGGGATGCCGAAGTAGCGGGCGTAGACCAGAAGGTTCCGGTAGGCGGAAAAATCCGGGTCGAGGTTGGTCTCCTGCGGCACCACGCCGAGGCGGCCCTTAATCTCCCGCTGGTGGGCATCCACATCCATGCCGAGGACCTCGAGGGTGCCGCCGGTCTTTGGGGAGATGCACTGGATCATCTTCATGGTCGTCGTCTTCCCCGCCCCGTTTGGGCCTAAGAACCCGAAGACCTCTCCTTCCCTGACCTGGAAGGTGATACGGTCGACCGCGACGAGGTCCTCGAACCGTTTCTCCAGGTCGTGTGCTACGATGACATCTCCGATGATCGTTCCTCCTGATGAGTCAGTGGGGTCGTGCGAATACAACATCCTTTCGCTTGCCCCTCCCGCTCCGGAGGGGATGAAACCCGCTCCGCGCAGGCGGTTTCCAGGGTGCTGCATGCTCTCTGCTCCGGAGGATTGGGCCGGGAGACGATAATCCCGGCCAGGAGCCCTGGTATCCTTTTTGCCGACAGAGAGCCCACTACTTTCATTCATGCACGGTGGAGTTACAGCGATACCATGACCGAGAGTGCAGAGACAGGCAGGGGTTTCTACCCTTCCGAGACTGTATACGTCAGTTCGACGAATAACCGAGGGCGGGGGGTGTTCGCCCGCAGGGATCTCGTGGCCGGTGAGGTGATCGAAGTCTGCCCGGTGATCGTGCTCGGGGGAGTGGATGAGCAGGAACTTCTGGACCGGACGCGCCTCTTTGACTACTACTTCGAATGGGGGGAGCTGGCCGCCGTGGCGCTGGGCTACGGGTCGCTCTACAACCACTCCTGCCACGCGAACGCGGACCACGTCCGCGACGTTCCCCGGGGCGAGATCCGGATCTATGCTCACCGTCCCATCGCAAGAGGCGAGGAGATCACCATCAACTACGGCGGCCGGCCCGACTGCCCCGACCCCGTCTGGTTCGATGCGGTGGAGGAGTAACTCTTCTCCACCTGCAAAATCGTTCTTCACCATCTCCGTGTCCGGACGGCATACCCGTCATTATAATGCCCGGAGGCGCGGCGGTTCGCTCTCCCGGCACCGTCCGGTTTCGATTGCTGCCGGAGGAGGTGCGGGGTTTACCGGTATCGGGAACCGGGGGTGGAGGCAGTGTTTCAGACCCGCCGGACCGCTATAGGGTGCGCGCCTGGATCTCCAGTGGAAATAAAGGGGTTTGCGATAATCTCTATAGATCATAGAGATTCTATCGATCGCCCGTAATGTCTGCCGACCCCTGTAACCGTCCTGCCGGCTCTGCGGGCGGCTCAAAAATGCCCTTCAATTCTGGATATTTTCAGGGATTAGGGAACTGTTTGGGGAGATCGTGGCGGGATGCCTGGATTGTGGGGGCATGAGAACCGGGATATGGGCAGAATATCCCGTGAGCTGCCCACACGAGCCATGCCGGCCGGTATCCGGCGTATCCTGGTGGAGGTCTAGCGCCGGATGACCAGCTGCACCTGTTCTGTCCGCACGGCGCCCCCTCCGGTCGCCGTCACCGTGGCGTCCACGGTCGCGGTGGAGACGAGGGGCGGGAGGTCGGGTGCCGTGACCTCGTACGTGAGTGGTGAGTAGGGCGGGGTGACCGTACCGAGGTCATGGTTGTCGCGGAACACGCCCCTGAGTGCCGTAGCGGAGACTTTGACCTTGATAGGTGCGGCAAAGCCGCCTTCGGGGTGCACCGTGAGCGTGAACCTGACCAGATCGCCGGGGCGGGCCGTGGCGGCTGTGGGGGTGACGCTGATGGAGAACGAGCGGGGGGTAACCTGCACCGGAGCTCCTGTCGTGACCGGGGTTCCAGGGGTTCGGGTCGGGGCCGGGAGAGGGCCGGGCTTTCCGGGGGGAGGTGCGCCCCAGTCCATGAGGAGGGCGTAGATGATGGCGGTGACGGTGAGCACGACGCAGATGAGGACTGCGATCGTCAGGGGGGAGTATTCTCGTATCATGGTGCCGGTACCCCGGCGTTCTCGCGTGGGCATGTCGGCAAAACGGTTGCCGGCATATTTAAGCGTTGCTGGCCTGCCCGGGATAAAAAGGATGAGTGTTCCTCAGTCAGTGGCGACCATGACCTCGGTCGACTTGACCACGGCGTAGACCTTCTTACCGACGGCAATCCCGAGATTCTCCACGGATTTTTTCGTGATGACTGAGATGAGCTCGCCGCCGCCGTCCAGTGTGATGACGACCTCAGCGGTGACCACGCCCTCATTAACGGCCTTTACTTTTCCTGGGAGTTGGTTTCTTGCACTTAACTTCATGATGCACCGCGGCGGTAATCCGGCTCTCTGCGACATATAGGTTTCGATGCTCAAGACAACGGCGTCGTGCGCATTCTCTCCCTGCAGACGGGAGTGCCGGCTGCCGCTCCGGGTTCCGGGGTAAGGAGGAGCGGCGGCGCCTGCTGTGCCCCTGGCCTGCACGACTGATGAAAGCGTCGCCACTCGCACCTTTGGTGCTCAAGCTCCGGACCTGAATAGATCAAAAAGACACCCTACAACTCAGAATATGTCTTCTCTTCAAAGAGATCTTTGAA